>NZ_CP081878.1:767777-1076666 GCF_022170825.1 Exiguobacterium acetylicum
AAGCAGACGTCAAAGCATTCCTCGCGTCAGAAGAACTAGCGGCAGATGTTCGGGAAGAAGAAGCAATGGCGCAACAACTGGGTGTCCGCGGTGTTCCATTCTTCGTCTTTGACCGGAAATATGCCATTTCTGGTGCCCAACCAGTGGAAGCATTTGAACAAGTTTTCGCGAAGATGCGTCAAGAACAAACACTTGAGGTCATCGCGGAAGGCGATGCTTGTGGTGTTGACGGCTGTAACTGATCGTATTTTGATTCCATCACAAAGGAGCACGAAACCCTTATGAAATTTATCTTCCACCCTGAGATTCGCGATGCGCGAATCAATCTCGCTGTCGAAGAATTCATCTTGAACAACTTGAACGTCAATGAAGAAGACTATTTCTTGTTTTATATCAATGGTCCGTCAATCATTGTTGGAAAAAATCAAAACACGAATGAAGAAGTCAATTTGAAGTATGTCGAAGAAAACGGCATCCACGTCGTTCGTCGCCTTTCCGGCGGTGGCGCTGTTTACCATGACGAAGGAAACTTGAACTTCAGTTTCCTGACGAAAGATGATGGCGATTCTTTCAACAACTATAAAAAATTCACGGAACCGGTCGTACAAGCATTGCATAAGCTCGGTGTCGAAGCAGAGCTTTCTGGTCGCAATGATATCCATGTCGGAAGCCGTAAAATCAGTGGTAACGCTCAGTTCACGACAAAAGGACGGATGTTTAGCCATGGCACATTGATGCTCGATTCGAACATCGAAGAAGTCGTCAATGCGCTTGTCGTTAGCGAAGAGAAAATGCGTTCAAAAGGTATAAAATCAGTTCGGAGCCGCGTTGCGAATATCTCGGAATTTCTAACAGAACCGTTGACGATGGAACAATTCGTCGACCATCTCCTTGCCTCAATCTACGAAGGCAAAGAAATTGAACGGTATATCTTAACGGAAGAAGACTGGGATAAAGTACGCGCCATCTCAGCAGAACGTTATGGCAACTGGGAATGGAACTTCGGGAAATCACCGAAATTCGACGTCATCCATAAGAAACGTTTCCCGATCGGGACGATAGACTTCCGATTGAATGTCAAAAAAGGCATCATCGAAGATGCGAAGATTTATGGCGACTTCTTCGGGGTCGAGGATGCGGAAGAAATTGCACGGGCGCTAGAAGGTTCGCGTTATGATCGCGCTTCACTACGTGAAGTTCTTGGTCGTTATGAATTGAAAAAATATTTCGGCGCTGTCGAACTAGATGAAGTGCTAGACGTTTTAGCATAAGTCTTTATGGGAAAACTCCTTCTATCAACTGCATAGGGGGAGTTTTTTTCATGGGCTACAATAAAGATAACTTTTTAGAAGGTTCGTTAACGGACTTTATTGATTTTGAACGCATTTCTGAAGGATTACCGAAGACAGAGGACGAACAGCCACTACCATATTATGAACGTGATGATTATAAGGCGGCAGGAAAATTAGAAGGTAAGGTCGCGATCGTCACAGGAGGTAATTCTGGGATTGGACGCGCTGTCTCAATTGCTTATGTCCGAGAAGGGGCAAAGGTCGTGATTGCTTTTTATGGCGATCAAGAGGGGGCGGAAGAAACAAAAGCACGCCTTGAAGAATTAGGAGGCGAAGTCCTACTTTCTAAAGGGGATATCGGAGATGCGGATTATTGTGAAACACTCGTCCAAAAAACGATCGACCGTTTTGGTCGCTTAGATATCATCGTCAACAATGCAAGTATGCAAAAACCAGAAGATAGTCTGAAGGACATCACGGATGAATCGATGGAGAAGACATTTAAGACGAACATCTTTGGCATGATGCGTCTTGCACGTGCTGCTTTACCGCACCTTTCACTAGGCTCTGCCATCATCAATACGACATCTTCGACGGCATACGAGGGGAACGCATTACTAATCGATTACTCTGCTACTAAAGGAGCCATCGTTAGCTTCACGCGGAGTCTTTCAATGAATCTGGCAAAAGAGGGCATTCGTGTCAACGCCGTCGCGCCAGGTCCGATCTGGACACCACTCATCACAGAGACGTTCCCGGATGAATCAGTCAAGACATTCGGAAAAAACACACCGATGGATCGTCCAGGTCAGCCGGCTGAGATGGCATCTGCTTATGTTTTCCTCGCATGTAATGATTCGAGTTATATGACAGGGCAAGTTCTTCACTTAAACGGTGGCGTCATCGTCAACGGTTAAAAAGAAACTCGGTGAAAACGTTTCCAAAAAGTGTTACACTATCCATACGGTCGCTTTTGACTACGTATGGATTTTTTTTACGTAAAAAATGAATAGTCATTCATTCGAAAGGGGAATTTTGCTCATGCTTGGATTGATTCAATCCGTTGAGGAAACAGCTCGAACACATCCGGACTCAACGGCGTATGTGTTTGAGGACACGCAAGTCAGCTATCGTGAGTTCGTCGAGAAGTTTCACCGGGCAGCCGGCGCGCTCGAAGCGAACGGAATTCGAAAAGGCGATCATGTCGCGCTAATTTTAGGGAATAGCCCAGCATTCCTAGTGGCATATTACGCGATCATGAAACAAGGAGCTATTGCGATTCCAATCAACCCTACATACACGCCAGATGAAATCGGGTATATCCTGATGAATGGTGATGTAAAAGGGATTTTAGGAATTGCGCCACTCGTCGAAGCAGCAAAAGATCGTCTTGTTCATTTACCAAACCTTAAGATCGTCGTATCAGTTCCTTACGCAGGTCAGGAAGGACCAAATGAGACGCATCAACAAGTGACGTTCATTACACTTGATCGTTGGCTCGAAATCGAGCATCCATTGACAGAAGTAACAAATGAACTGGACGACATCGCCGTCATTCTCTATACGAGTGGAACGACGGGGAAACCAAAAGGCGCGATGTTGTCGCATCGAAACCTGACATCAAATGCGCGTTCAATCGGAGATTATCTACATGTATCGAGTAGCGATCGAACACTTGCTGTGTTACCGATGTTCCATGTCTTTTGTTTGACGGTCGTCGTTAATGCTTCACTTGCACATGGGGCATCGATCATCATTGCGTCTCGTTTCTCACCACAAGAGACGTTCGAGTTAGCGAAAAAAGAACATGTCACAATTTTTGCAGGCGTGCCGACGATGTATAATTTCTTGCTGCAAACCGTAAAAGCTCATCCGGAATATGCGACTTACTTTGAGTCGACGCGTTTGTTCGTCTCAGGGGGAGCAAGTCTTCCGGTTCCGCTTCTTGAAGCATTCGACCGGACATTCCAGTGTCATATCCTTGAAGGATACGGTCTGTCGGAAGCGTCACCTGTTACTTGCTTTAACCCGGTCAATGGTGTCCAGAAGCCAGGCTCGATCGGAACGTCGATCGTTGATGTCGAAAATAAAGTCGTCGACGAACTCGGACAAGAATTACCGGATGGTCAGGTCGGAGAATTGATCGTTCGTGGTCCGAACGTCATGACGGGTTATTACAAGATGCCTGAAGAATCGCAAGCGACGCTACGCGATGGCTGGTTGTATACGGGTGATTTAGCACGTCGAGATGAGGATGGCTATTTTTATATCGTAGATCGGAAAAAAGATATGATCATCGTTGGTGGTTATAACGTCTACCCACGTGAAGTCGAAGAAGTGCTCTATCAGCATCCGAACGTCATCGAAGCAGCGGTCATCGGCATACCGGACGAAGAGATGGGAGAGGCCGTCAAAGCGTTCGTCGTCGCTCGTGAGACGATGACGGAAGAGGAGGCACAGACGTTCTGTGCCACATCACTTGCCAAGTATAAATGTCCGACACAGATTGAGTTCATCGAACAATTACCTCGTAATACGACGGGTAAGATTTTACGCACCGTGTTGAAAAAGCAACCGACGAATTCATAAGTGTCTAAAGAACTTCAGGTTTCTGAAGTTCTTTTTCTGTGCATAGACAAGAAGGAGGAGATGCAGATGAACATCGCTTTGATTGCGCATGATGAAAAAAAAGATGAGATGATGGGCTTTACTCGAGCTTATGCAGAGTTTTTCAAGAAAAATACATTGTATGCGACGGGAACGACCGGACAACGAATCATGGAAGCAACAGATCTGCATGTCCATCGCTGTAAATCAGGTCCACTTGGCGGCGATCAGGAAATCGGAGCACTTGTAGCACAAGGAAAGATCGATATCGTGATTTTTTTACGTGATCCGCTGACAGCGCAACCCCATGAACCGGATGTCTCGGCGTTGATTCGGTTATGCGATGTGTATGACCTACCGCTCGCAACGAATGTCGGGACAGCTGAAATTTTAATTAATGGGCTCGAACAAGGACAATTCGATTGGAAGGAAATTATTCGAAAACGTCATGAACTGGAACAAAAAAAGTTTTTAGACGATTAATTTTGTGAGAACGCTTCTCATTTTCGTTTGAGCATGCTATAGTCAGTTTGAGGATGATACTGATTATCAATTGCGATGGAAAAGGTGGCGAAGAAAATGGAGATTCTATTAATGACGGGTGTAACGGTATTGTTAGGAGGCGGCGTTGGATTTTTGACGCACGTCGTAAAAATGGAACGGCGTCAACAGGCAACACCTGTGACTTCAAAGAACGAGCAAGTAGCGTATCCAGCGCTCCGTCTCGTCAAATAATAGAAAATTTATGACTTCGCCTTTCTTTTCTTTTGAAAAGAAAGGTTTTTTTTAAATTATTATCCACTCTCCCATAATTTTGCGGAATTCCTTTGATACACTGAAACAAAGCACATTAGTCGAGGAGTGAGAGCCATGCATACAATCTATTTGGTTGATGATGAAGTGAACTTGAATCGTGTACTCGTGAAGTACTTGGAGCAAGAAGGATGGCAAGTTAAATCGTTTACGTCTGGTGAGGCAGCAGCCTCTGCCATCGTAGAGAAGCCGGATTTATGGATTTTAGATATCATGCTACCGGATATGGATGGTTTTCAATTGATTAAACGAATCAAAGCGCATGATGAAACGACACCTGTCATTTTCATCTCGGCTCGTGATGAAGATATCGATAAGATTATCGGTCTCGAAATGGGTTCAGACGATTATATCGCGAAGCCTTTTCTTCCCCGTGAACTCGTCATTCGTGTCAAAAAAATCTTGGCACGTACGTATGCGACACCGAAAAGTGGTGTCATTCAATACGGGGATTATATGATTTACCCTGAGAAACGCATCATCGAGGAAAATGGTCAAGAAATCGATCTAACATCGAAAGAGTACGATTTGTTGATTTTATTTGCGACACAGATCGGAACGCCGATGTCTCGCGAGCAGATTCTCGTCAGTGTCTGGGGTGACGATTATTTTGGTTCGGACCGCGTCGTCGATGATCTTGTCCGTCGTGTCCGCAAAAAATTATCGAAACTGGAACTCGAAACGATTTACGGCATCGGCTATCGCCTGGTGTCTGCATGAAAAATCGCAGTCTCGGATTTCAGATTTGGGCGATGTTTCTGCTCGTCATCGTCACATTATCTGCAGTCATTCTCCTTGTCATCCGCTCATCGATCGGAAATTTCATCGATGAACAAGTCTATGCGACGCTCGAGAATAGTGAGGTCTTCTTCTCGAAGGATGCCTCTGTCATCGAGATGCTACAAGATAACCCGATTGAATTCGATCGTCGGAAACAAGAATCCCGTTCCGTTAATATTCTTCTCCTTTCAAAAAACGGAAAACTGTATTACGGTGGGGCACCACAACAACTGATCAATCAGATGTATCGTGACGCGATTGATCAAAAAACGATCACGGCGAAATATACGACACGTCTTGATAAAGAAGATGTCTATTATAGTATTCGTAAAATGGAAGAAAGCGGCGAAACCTACTATCGTGTCTCTTACGTCTGGGACGCGTATCGACAAGAACTGATTACACAACTGTTTTCAAAAATCGGCTTCGTCGTCATCATTGGTAGTATTTTTACGTTATTCATTGCCTTCTGGTTAGCGCGTCGTCTGACGCATCCGCTCGTCGAAATCGAGAGAGCAGTCGGAAAAATCGCGGCTCAAAAGTGGGATACACCACTACCGCTCGATCGTGGGGATGAGATTGGTCGACTGGCACGATCCGTCGATGCGATGCGGATGGATCTTGAAAAACAAGATAAGGCCCAAAAATCATTACTTCAAAACATTTCGCACGATTTAAAGACACCAATCATGGTCATCCGAAGTTATGCTCAGTCCATCTCAGACGGTATTTATCCTGACGGTGATTTAACCGGATCCGTATCAGTCATCGATGAGGAGGCGGAACGATTAGAGAAAAAAGTCGCGGCACTTCTTTACGTCACGAAGCTCGACTATTTTGAACTCGATCGTTCGACGTGGGACAACGTCGATATTGATCGAATGATCCATCTGTTGCAAAATCGATTTTCTGGAACGAGGTCACTCGAATGGCATGTCAGTGGAGAAGCTGGGATCGTTCTTGGGGAAGGCGAACAATTACGTGTTGCGCTTGAAAATGTCATGGATAATGCGATTCGTTATGCCGAAACACGGATTGATATCCGATTGTCTGGAACAGCAGATCACGTTCACATCGAAATTGAAAATGATGGTCCGCCGCTTGATGCCTCTTCACCACTGTTCCATCAATTTTCACGGGGCAAGGAAGGGAAGTTTGGGCTCGGTCTCTATATCGTCAAACGGATCGTCGAACGTCATGACGGAACGGTAGCGATTGAGAATCGGTCTGCGGGAAATGGAGTCGGGAAAGTTTGTGTGATTTTTAATTTCCCGCGTCATTTCATTGATCAAGAGGAAAAAAAGACGGAAGAATTTTAAAAACGGGATCTTAGGATCTCGTTTTTTTCATTAGGAAATAATGGAGAGCACCATGCAGAATAAACTTCAATTTGATATAACGAATATAATTCAGGAAGGGAGTGAAGGATATGTCTTACCCGATCACGGAAGAAACGTTAGCCTTGATCCCGCAATATGGTCAGTACGGTGAGCCACAGACACTTGTCATCAAGGAGCATTCTGAAAGTATTTTAGAGGGACATCCAATTAAGTTGATCGAAGAGTCCTGCTTGTATTTTGGGTCGTCGATGCGTGGAAGAATCGAAGCAGCACGGCATATTCTTGGTCCGAATCGAAAAACACCTGTTTTAGTAGATTGGCAGGCGCAAACGATTTTCTTTCCGACGACGGCAAAAGAAAAAGCGGAGTGCATTTGGATTAATTTTAAACAGATGAAGACTGTTCAGAAGAAATCCGGTAAAGTACAGGTGGAATTCCAGACTGGTCAATGCATTGACACGGATGCCTCTGCGTACAGCATCGAACGACAACGCATTAAAACACTCGAGTTGGCGTATGAAATGCAACGTCGTTTTCAGGTACCTGAGTTTAAGAATCGATGAAAAGTGGAAACACATAACAGGAATCTTACTTACGTAAGGAGAAACAGTAGAGAGAGAAATCATAGGGAGGTGAAGCGGTAACTTTTACCGCGACACGATGAATGAATCATACGAATGGTTAAATCGCCGGAAATTACAGCCTGGATTTGGTGCGACTGGAGGCAGACGCTTTATCAGTTCCCGCATCGTGCGTCCGGAAAATACACCGGGTAAACGAATTAAAGGAATTAAGCGAGCGCGACAACTGGTCGTTGATGATGCTGGCAATCGTCGTTGGGTCACGAAACGGATCGTCGTGACAGATGCTGCGAAACACGTCACGATGAATCGTCGGACATCAATCGCTTTGAAAGAGACGAATAAGTCGCGTCTCGAACAAGTCAAACAAAAACTCGCATCGAATAAAAAAGTCTTATTCCCAATCTTGGCAGCAACAGGGATCGCTGTTGCTGGTGGTGTGTTGGCTTACGTCCTTCGTCGCAAGAAAAAGCAATCCGAGCAATAAAAAAGAAGCCGTTCTCCCTTAGGAGTGCGGCTTCTTCTATGCATTAAAGGAATCGTTTTCGTAAAGAAGTCGAGAGTGCTTTTTCTGCGATTTCTTCTAGTTCCGTCAAGTTCGTCGGATCAAAGCTATCATTATAGAAACGACCTACGAAGTCTACACGATCGTAATCAAGTTCCTTGAAGATCAGATGTTTGTGATCGTCATAAAAAACGACACGATAGTAATCAGATCCACGTTCAAGTGTGACGAGACCTTTGATATGGTCTAACTTTTTTTGTTCCTCCGTTTGTTCTTCTTCGAGTGTATCGTCCTGGTTCGTCGATGCTTCTGCTTGCTCGATCGCATTCTTTACGAGTTCCGGTCGTTGTTCTTGTTCTTCCGTCATGTTTTATCGCCTCCATTTATTATTTTACATGGAATTGGACAGATGAGAAAGGAAAATCCCTCAATCCATCTGGTGTGCTTCACAAACGCGCAACACATTCATCGCGCCAATCCGTAGTCGCTCCATGAGTTGTCCTCGTGCCTCTTCATTTGGAATCGCCTCGACGGAAGCGACTTCCATCAGTTCTAACCAGCGAATGGCGTGCTCTTCATGAATCGGTAATAGACGATGAATCATTGCTAAACTCGTTGGTTCTTGATTCGGATTGCGGGGACCACCCGTCAACTGGGTCAAAAAAGAGAGTTGTGCTTGTTCGACACGGTGTCGATCATCAGGGAACAACGGACGCAACAATGAATCGTGGTAGACTTGATGATAGAACGAATGAATCAAGGATGCGAGGACTTGCTCGCCTCCAAGCGTTTCATAGAGTGACATGAATCATCGCCAACTTTACATAAGATTTGTCCTGATTATAGCAAATGTAGATGGAAAAGACATTCATCGAAAACAGTACATTTGTTCCTGTTTGTGCGATACTAGATGTAGATAAAACGAAGAGGAGGTTTTCTTGATGAACCATATGCACATTGGGCGTGCCGGTAGCGGAAAAACGACACAGTTGATCGAGCGCGTCGTACAAGAACTCGAGCAACGACCACTCGGTGAGAAGATGTATTTTATCGTTCCCGATCAGATGTCATTTGAAATGGAGCGTCGGATTGCGACGGACGAACGGATTGCCGGTCTTGTTCGTCTTGAGGTCATGAGTTTACGTCGGTTTGCGTTTCATATTTTACGCGATTACGGAAATCAAGCCATTCCCTTTCTTGATGAGACGGGAACGCAGTTGTTACTCCGACAGGTCGTCGAGGAATCAGAAGACGAACTGAAAATCTTTAAACGAACAAAAAATATGCCGGGATTTTTCCAAGGACTCGATGAACTGATCGCATCATTTAAACGTTCGTTAATTGAACCAGATATGTTGCGTCAAGTAAGTGATCGCTCTCTCGAACGATCACCAAAATTGAACGATCTCGCTTTGATTTATGAACGTTTCACGGATCGAATTATGAATAAAGCACTCCATGCAGACGACTACTACACGACGTTACTGACGCTACTTCCTAAAGCACGACTGCATCAAGCGACGATCATCGTTGATGGATTTTACGAGTTTTCGCTTCAGGAACAGCAAGTATTGCTTGCCTTAATGCAACAAGTAAGTGAGATGCACATCAGTTTTACGATGGACGCAACGGATCCGTATGCGAAGCAAACCTCTTTTGGCGTTTCTCAGCGGTGCTACATGCAATTGGTTGGTCAAATGCAAGAACAATCGATTCCATACGAAGAAGTATTGTATGATCAGCCGGTCAAGTTCCGCTCTGACGGTCTACGGCATTTGGAGCAGGCATTGTTAAAGCCAGGATATCCATCTGTCGATCACGACGTCGATGGCTTTCAAATGACAGCTGCGGTCAATCGTCAAGTCGAAGCAGAGGCAGCTGTTCGAAAGGCCATTCAACTCGTTCGGAAAAAAGGATATCGATTCCATGAAATGGCATTTGTCGTGCGGCATCTCGAGCCTTATGCGGATCATTTGGAACGAGCTTTTCAAATGTATGATATCCCGTATTTCTTAGATCAACGTGAGTCGATGGTACACCATCCGCTCGTTGATCTGATTCAATCTGCGTTAGACATCGTAACGTCAGGATACCGAGAGGAGACGGTATTTCGTTTGCTTAAAACGGAGCTATTATCAATTCCAGCAGAAGATGCTCGTCTAGCGCTCGATCGTTTCGAGACGTTCGTGCTTGAACGAGGAATTAAAGGATCGATGTGGCAACAACCATGGCAATTAAAGCGGCGCTTAGCAGAAGAAGTTCGCTTGACGGAAGAGGAACTCGCACAAGAAGAAGAGTTGAACCGGTTACGAACGTTCGTAGTCGATGTGATTGAACCATTGCACCGTCGATTAAAGCAGGCGAAGACGATGAGCGCCTATACGAAAGGTCTCTATCAATTCCTTGAAGAACAAAAAATTGCAGAACGTTTGATGGAGTGGCGTAAGCAAGCACTAGAGCAAGATCTGCTTCTTGCTGCTCGAGAGCATGATCAAGTATATGAAGCGATGCTTCACCTATTTGAACAGTTGGAAGCTGCTGCACCAGAGCATACGCTACCGACAGATCTGTTCGTTCAAATGGTCGAGACAGGACTTGAAAGCCTTCGTTTTGCGCTTGTTCCTCCATCGCTCGATCAAGTCATCGCGACAGACTATGTCCGCGGACGGCTCCAACGGGTGAAAGTCGTCTTTTTACTTGGCGCAAACGATGGATTGATTCCATTTGTTCAAGATCAATCGAAGTTACTGTCTGAAAATGATCATGACTTTTTACACGAACATGGCATTCCGGTTGGAAAAGCGTCCCTCGACGTGTTTGATGATGAGCTGTTTTATCTTTATCAAGGGATGATGGCTCCAAGCGAAGCATTGTATGTCAGTTATGCACTTGTCGACGAAGAAGGAAAGGCGCTTCAGCCTGCAGCCATCACGAAACAATTAAAGCGACAACTGTTGCTTGATCGTCCGATTAAGACACATTTTGCAGAGGCAGGCGAACATGCACCGCAAGAACAACTCGATTTCGTGACGAGTCCAGATCGCGCGGCTGCAGCGACAGCAATCGAACTCCGCCGTCTTCAACGCCGTTATCCGATTCAGCCGATTTGGTTCGAAGTATACAATACGCTTCTTGAGAACGGTCAGGGTCGTGAACGGATGGGACTATTCTCGAGTGCATTGTTCTATCAAAATCAAGCAGAAGCCTTACCAGAAGGGTTAGCGCATCGTTTATACGGTGATTCGCTACAAGCGAGTGTTTCACGTTTTGAAACGTATAATGCCTGCTCGTATAAGCATTTTGCGCGGTATGGTCTTCGTTTACGCGAGCGGAAGCTGTATAAATTCGAAGCACCGGACATCGGGAATTTGTTCCATGGTGCACTAAATGATCTTTCACTCAGCATTAAGGCTTCTGGACGACAATGGCGAGAGCTCGACGGTGAGACGTGTGGAACACTTGCAAAGGAAGCTGTCGAGAAGGTGACACCGGAAATTCAGAACGCGATTTTAATGAGTTCGAGTCGGTTCGGATATATCAAGAAAAAATTGACGGATGTTGTGGAGCAAACAGCGAAAATGCTCGTTGAACAAGCAAAACGAACCGATTTTGAACCTGACTTATTCGAAATCAGTTTTGGTAATGCAACGTTCCCACCATTACGCTTTACGTTACCGGACGGAACGGAAATTGAATTCACAGGTCGGATCGACCGGATTGATCAGGCAACGATCGGTGATCAGTTATACGTTCGAATCATCGACTACAAGTCAAGTGCCCGAGGCCTGGACTTCGCGGAAATCTATTATGGACTCGCCATTCAAATGTTGCTTTATTTGAAGACAGTCGTAGAACAGTCAGAATTACTTTATCAACAGCAGGCAAAACCAGCTGGTGCATTGTATTTCCACGTCAAGAATCCGATGTTACGGGGCGATTTATCTGCTGACGAAGAAGAGCGCAATCGACTGTTACTCGAGTCCTATCAAATGCAAGGCGTCATCCTAGAGAATGACGAAGTACTACGAGCGATGGATCACATTGCGTACGACGAACGAAAAAAATCACCGCTCGTCAAAGTGACGTTTACGAAAAATGGACTCCATAAGACACAAACGAAAGGTGTCGTCCAAGAGGAAGATTTATCGGCATTGATGAATCATGCGTGGGAAGCGCTAAAAGAGAGCAGTCAGGATATTTATGACGGAGATATTGCGATCAATCCATTTGATTATCAGGAGCGGACACCATGTAGTTTTTGTGAGTATCGCTCAGTGTGTCAATTCGATGAATCACTCGGTAATCACTATCGCCCATTAAAACCGATGTCTGAAAAAGAAGTACTGGAACGGCTGAAGGAGGAAGAAGAATGAGTGTACGTTGGACGGAAGAACAACAACAAGCCATTTCAGCAAGAGGTGGACATATCTTAGTCTCAGCGGCAGCAGGGTCAGGGAAGACAGCCGTCCTGGTCGAGCGACTGACGCAACGATTGATTGATCCTGAAGATGAGTTATCGGCAGACCGGATTCTTGTTGCTACCTTTACGAATGCAGCAGCACGTGAGATGAAGACGCGGGTCATCGAGGTCATGGACCAACGTATCAAAGAGGCACCGGACGATTTGTATTTAAAAAAGCAACGTCAATTGATGAACCGGGCACAAATCACGACGATTCATTCGTTCTGTTTATCGATTCTACGCGAGAACTATTATCGAATTGGTCTGGATCCGGCGTTTCGAATTGCTGATGAATCCGAACTACTATTATTACAAGACGATGTCTTAGAAGCAGTCTTCGAGTCCTTTTATGCCTCTGAGGATCCAGGGTTCTATGATTTGATCGATAGTTATACGTCGGATCGGGATGATCAAGCGATGCTGTCACTGATTTCGAATCTCTATCGCTTTTCTCGTTCCTTACCGGACCCGGAAGCCTTTTATGCACATTTAATCAGTCAGTACGATCAGCCGATTGACCCGGATGATTCTCCACTGATGCAGCGACTGGTCGAATTAGAATGGGAAAGCCTCTCGAATTTATTAGGGCGTTACCGAGAACTGGCGTTTGAGCTGGAGCAATCTGGCTACGCGGAAATGGGAAACATGATGCGACAGGACATCGCTCCCTTTACTTTACTTGAGACGTCAGCACGTCAATGGTCAATGGTGGCGTTTGCTTTTCAAGCATTAGAATTTGGTCGCTGGAAGAGTCCGCGCGGAGATGAAGGAATTAAACCGTTTCAAACCGAGCGGACACGACTTGTAGCAGAGTTTAAGAAAATGAAAGAACTATTCGTTCAAAAAACAGGCGTCGATTATTTGGAGGACTTACGGTCTCAGCTCCGACATGTGGAAACGATCGTCACACTTGTCCGTCAATTCGCAAGCGATTATCTCGAAGCGAAACAACAACGTGGGATCGTCGATTTTTCGGATTTGGAACATTTTGCACTAGAGATTTTGACGGAAGAAGATCAACCGTCCGATGTGGCTAAGCTTCTCAAAGAACGATTCGTTGAGGTTCTCGTCGATGAATATCAAGATACGAACGAAGTCCAGGAACGGATCATTCAATTGGTCTCGAAAACAGATGAGGCGACAGGGAATTTATTCATGGTTGGTGATGTCAAACAATCGATTTATAAATTTCGTCATGCCGAACCGGGATTGTTCCTTGAGAAGTTCAAACGATTCCAGCAGACCGACGTTGGAACACGCATTGATCTAACCAAAAACTTCCGAAGTCGTCTTGAGGTGCTGGATGGAACGAATCAAATCTTCCGCCAAGTCATGGATGAGACGGTTGGCGAAATTGATTACGATGAAGCGGCACACCTTCGACTCGGGAATCTGAGTTATCTAGAATCGGAGCAAGTGGCGCCGGAGTTGTTATTGATTGATCCGCTTGATAGTGAAAAGGAAGAGGTGGAAGCACGAGCGATTGCGACGCGAATTCTAGAACTCGTTGATTCAAAGCACCCACATCTCATCTATGATGCGAAAGCAAACCGATTCCGGACCTGTGAATATCGTGACATCGTCGTCTTGGCACGTTCTCGCGGCAAGCGCGTTCAGGCACTCGTTGAAGTACTCGAACAGTATGAGATTCCTGTCTATGCGGATACGACGGGTGGATATTTCCAAGCGACGGAAATTCAAATCATGATGGCATTACTCAAAACAATCGATAATCCACTCCAAGACATCCCGTTCGCGAGTCTGCTCCGATCTCCGATTTTCGGTGTGGCAGATCGCGATCTAGGTCGGATTCGAGCTAAACAAAAAGAAGGCAGCTTTTACGAGGCTGCGTTAGCAATGGCGACAGAAGAGTCAGCGCTCGGTATCCGGATGGATGAAATCATCCGTCAAATCCAAGCATGGCGAACAGAAGCACGGGGAAGTGCACTTCCTGCCTTCATTCGGTCGCTCTTTGATCAAACTGGATATTTTGAATACGTCGGTTGCCTTGCCGGAGGGAGAAGTCGACAAGCGAACTTAAGTGCCCTGTACGAGCGAGCAAAGCAGTATGAGACGTCCGGTTATCGTGGACTGTATCGTTTTCTTCGTTTGATCAATCGATTGATTGAACGAGGAGAAGATTTTGCAGAGGCACGCTCACTCGGAGAAGATGAGGACGTCGTTCGAATCATGACAATCCACCAATCAAAAGGACTCGAGTTCCCAGTGACGATCGTCAGCCAATTGACGAAGCAATTTAACAAACAGGATCAACTACAGGCGATTCAGTTGCATAAGACGTATGGTATTGCGCTGGATGCGATTGATCCGATTCGTCGTTTGCGATCTGGGACACTCCTAAAAGAAGTCATTCGCCGGGAAATGGATCGAGAGATGAAGGCTGAAGAGATGCGCGTCTTGTATGTGGCGATGACGCGAGCGAAGGAAAAATTAATTCTTGTCGGGACTGTCAAGGATCTAGAAGATCAAATGGCTAATTGGCAGATGACGCCGCCGGATGAAGTTTTGCTACCTGAAAATGACCGACGCCAAGCGAAAAGTTATGCGGAATGGGTTGTTCCGGCAGTTTTACGCAGTAGCTTATTGCGCCCGGATGAGACGGATTGGTCCATTCGTGTGATGTCGTTAGAAGAATTAGCACCGTATCAAGAAATTTCAACACTTGTGGAGCAGCTTGAGCATGTCCAACAGCTTGAAAAAATTGATGTACCAGTCAATTCTCAAGTGAAGGAATTTGTCGAATCGGCATTTGCGTATCAGTATCCACACCTACTTGCGACGGAAACGGCAGCGAAGCAGACTGTTACGGAACTCAAGCGTGCGGAACAGCTCGAGCGTGCAGCGTTTGAAACGACATATCGCCAGACGACGTATTATCGAACGCCACAATTCCTCGGACCTGTTCTCAGTGGGGCGGAACGAGGAACGGTCTTACACTTAGCGATGCAATTGTATGAACCGGACGAAGCGATTGCGCAACAAATTGATCAATGGGAAGCGACTGAGCGGATTACACCAATCGAAGCGACGACGATGCGGGAAGCAACAGCGCAATTACAAGGATTCCTCGATTCAGAAATCGGGCAACTGTTCTGTGAACGATTGCGGACGAACCAAGTCTATCGAGAGTTGCCGTTTACGTATAAAATCGAAGCGTCACGTTTTCGGAAAGACTGGACGGGACCGTCGGATGATGCCGTCATGCAGGGGATCGTCGATTGTTTGATTCAGGATGGAGAATCGTATATTCTACTAGACTATAAATCAGATCAAATCGTTACGACGGAAATTGGACAGACACCTGCTGACATGTTACGGGAACGGTATGCGACTCAGTTGAATCTGTATCAAGAAGCATTAGAAGCGATTCTGCATATTCAAATTTCACGTAAAGTCATCTATGCGTTTGCTTTAAACGAAACGATCGATTTATTTTGATTTATCATTGCTACTATCGAGACCTCCTTCGTCTTCCTACTTAAGGTAGAGACGAAGGAGGTTTTAGTATAGGTCGAAAGAGGGATGAGGAATAAGGAGGTAAAATCAGTTTATAGAGTGATTTCCGTTTCTTATTGTGAAGGAACTGTGTAAAATAAAGAAGATATGTCACTTTGATGGTGGATAATTTTGGGAGGTTTTAATAGATGGCACGCATTTTATTAGCGGAAGACGAAGATGTCTTACGAATGTTGGTACTCGATACACTAGAAGATGAAGGATATACGATTGATGAAGCGACTGACGGAGACGAGGCGTATCAAAAGATCATGAACGCAGAGTACGACCTCGTTTTGCTCGATTATATGATGCCTGGGATGACAGGAATTGAAGTCATCGAGAAAGTGCGACAACATCCGGATAAGCAACATTTGAAAATCATGATGCTGACGGCTAAGAGCCAACAATCAGATCGAGAACGGGCAGAAGAAATTGGTGCGAACTATTTCTTCTCAAAGCCATTTAGTCCTCTAGAACTGATTGATGTCGTGGGAGGAATACTGAGTGATCACCAAGTGGATTAATCGAAAAATCGGACGCCAACTCATGGCATCCTTTTATGTCGTATTAGCTACATTGATGATTTCATCATTGATCGTCTACAACTATACCGATACGAAATTGCAGGCGACACGAGCGAAATTAGAAGATATTCGTGATCGAAGTGCACGTGCCGGTGCTTTATGGGAAGAATGGCAGGATGTCCAGTTCAACATGCGTGGATACGCCTTGATGGGAAATGGAGAATTGTACAATCAAGTCATGGCCCAACAAGACAAGATTGATCAACAGACAGAATGGTTCGAAAAAAATGCTATCTACGATCAAGGAAAGGCATTCGCCCAGTCCTCGAGAGAATTGTATGAGTATTATTTCGATGCTATCTTGCCGCTGATTCAATCCTATGTCCAAGCGAAAGAGTCAGGAGACGTCACAGAATCCTTCTTAAAAGGAACAACGCTTGCTGATTTACCGCTCGGTCAGCAATTATTAGCTGAAGGTCAGATTCAGTTAGATGCTCAAGGAAATATTGATGTACTGTCAGAAATCAATAAAAGTGAGTTAGCGCTTGGTGGCTATCGTGAATTTTTAGAAGATTGGGCACAGCGGACGAGTGACCAGTTGGAGCGAGAAATCCGGACAACGCAGCTGATTTGGTTAGCGAACATCGTCGTTTTGCTTGCCGTCTTGATTTTCTTTATCTATCCGTTCATTCGCCGGATTACGATGGAGTTGCTATCTCTCGTCAAAAATAGTCAACGACTTGCAAATGGTGAGGATGTTTCGAGCGTAAAGGTGCCAAATCGTAAAGATGAAATCGGTATTCTCGCGTTATCCTTTAATCAAATGGCAAGTTCAATTTCTGAGAACAAACAACACTTATTAGCGAAAAATGAAGAATTACAGGCACAACAGGAAGAACTACAGGCCCAGCAAGAAGAACTTCAAGCCCAGCAAGAAGAGCTCGAAGAAGCACTCGAGCTGACGATGCGCAATGAGCAACATCTCCAGTATCGTAATGATTTGACGGAGACATTAGCGGCACGTGAATCGTTGACCGCCTATCCTGAAATCATCGAGAAGCTCGTTACGATCACGGATTCGGAGATCGGTGCATTAGTGTTCGTGGATGAAGAAGATAGTTATTCTGTCGTCACTTACGGGATGACGGATGAACTGGCAGAGCAGTTGCTCCAAAATGATGCGTCACTGCTAAAACGAGCCGAATCGCTTAAGACACCAGTTCATTCTTCTAAACAAGTCGCAAGCAATCATCCATTACCGTATCCGTACTATATGTACGAAACGGCTGTGCCGATTCTCGATCCAACGGCAGATGATATCATCGCGTACATCTACTTAGTTCGTTACCGCGATCAGTTCACGAACGAACAGATGCGTGATGTCATGTCCTTCTCCCGTCAATTATCGCTATCGCTTCTACGGATGCGATTGTTTGACGAGATGACGAAAGAAAAGGCGAAGACGGAGCGAATTCTCGATTCGATTCGAGAGGCCGTCATCTATCTTGAACCGGGTAAAGAAGAGGTCTTCGTCAATCGACCATTATACGACTTATTCCCGGAATTACGCTTTGGTGTTCAAACTGAACAGGAGACATTGCAAACGTGCTTAGAAGTCATTCGATCCGTCGTCGATGAACCGGAAGTCTTCAGTCGATACGTTGATTCAGTTCTGCGTGGAGAATTACCGACGGATAGTTTACAGTTTTCGATTCGAAACGAAACGGTATTCATTCAATTTTATGTCGAGGTGATCCAGATCCATCACGTGCATAAAGGAACGATGCTCGTCATGCGTGATGTGACGAAAGAGACGGAAATGGATCGCTTAAAATCAGAACTTGTTTCAACCGTATCGCATGAACTTCGGACACCACTCTCCTCGATTTACGGTTTTACAGAGCTCATGCTCAATCGAGATATCGAAGAGTCGCGCCAAGACCGATATTTACGAACGATTCATTCTGAGACGGAACGTCTTGCGAATCTCGTCAACGATTTCTTAGACGTTCAGCGCATGGAGTCAGGGACACAATCATATAAAAAAGCATCCGTGAACATCTATACGATTGCTGAAGAAACGACACAGTTTTATGCAGCTTCGACACAGGCCCATCAGATTACATTCCGTCACGAGGGAAATCAGTTACCTATCATTGAAGCAGATGAAGAAAAAATTAGACAGTTGCTCAATAATTTATTGAATAATGCGGTGAAATATTCACCATCTGGCGGTGCGATCGATGTCGTACTGACGACATCACTTGATCAAGTCATTCTTCAAGTTCGAGATGAGGGAATCGGGATTCCAGAACAATCGCTCAGTCGTCTTTTTGAAAAATTCTACCGCGTTGATAATTCGGATAGTCGGAAGATTGGTGGTACCGGTCTAGGTCTAGCCATCTGTAAGGAAATCGTCACCGGTCATGGTGGAGACATTCACGTGGAATCGGTCGTCAGGGAAGGTAGTCTCTTCACTGTCAAATTTCCACTTGTCCAGTCTACACATGTGACAATCTCCTGAAAAAACCATATATCAACAAAATAAGACTAGGTGTTCGTCCTAAAATCAGATACGATGAAATAGGAAAAGAAAGGAGGAAATGAAATGCCAATCACAGCATTCGTTCACACACACGTCTTACTTTGGGTACTTTTATTGGTTACGTTCTTCGTCGCATTTTCAATGTACAAGAACAACAAGAAAGCCGCAAAAGGCATTCATATGGCGTTCCGTCTTTTGCTTTTATTGACGTTCGCAACAGGTCTTTATCTGTACATCAAAATCATGGGGATGTCTGAAAATCCAGACCCACTCTACCATGCGAAGATCACACTCGGATTATTGTCGCTCATTTTCGGAGAGTTGACACTCGTTCGGCTTAAAAAAGGAAAAGCCTATTCCGGTTTCGTCATCGGATTCATCGTGCTCGTCCTCGTTACCGTATTCCTCGGTTATTCACTCCCATACGGCATGAAATTCTTCTAAGTTCATGCGAAATCAAAGAGTCCTTTTCGACCTCATAGGTGGAAAGGACTCTTTTTGTCATGTCTGTTAGTAATTTTTGTTTACAAGTGGTTGTTATTTGGGAAAAGGGATGTATTACACAGTAGAGAGGGGAACGCTTGTGGCACAGTTGAAGGAATGGACGAAAGTTTTTCGGGCACGAAAATGGATGAAACGTGCAGAACCGGTGTTACCACTTTGGCATGGATATATCGGTTATAAATATGGATTATTCGATGCTCTTCAAACGGGAGCGACACAAGCAGAGGCACAGCTACGGATGCAACGTCCGCTGACACAGGAAGCGTTATCCCGATGGTTCGAAGTCGGCGTCGCAGTCGGTCACTTGAAGAAAAAAGATTTGCGCTATACGGCGACGCGCCATGTTCTCCCAGAACTCTCTCAATCAGACGACCGTAGTATCGGATTTATGTTGTCCGAAATGATGGAGTTACATTTACCAGCGCTATTCTCTTATCCTCAGTTTTTAGAAGAGGGACAACAGAAGACTTTTAATGGAGAGGAACATGGAGACATCGTAGCTGAAACTTCAGCTCTTGTTGAAACGGTCGCTTTCCCAGCCGTACGCCATATCATTCGGAGTCGTAATCTAACATCACTTCTCGACATCGGTTGCGCTTACGGTGGATATCTCCGCAAAATTCATGAGGCATTGCCTGACTTGCGACTTGCCGGAATTGATATCGAAGAGTCAGTCATTGCGGAAGCGAAGCGACGCGATACAAGTGGTGAAATCGATTTCGTAGTCGGGGATATTAAAACATTCGATGTCAAAGAGACCTATGACGGCGTCATGATGAATAATATTTTGTACTACTTCCCGCAACCGGAACGTCTTGCGCTACTAGAAGGAGTACGTCGTTTCGTCAAGGATGATGGAACAGTCATTCTCGTTACACCATTACGAGACAGTTCACATGGCGCACCATTCTCGGCAGCATTTAATGCATTTATGACGTTGCATGAGAATTTGTATCCGTTACCGAGTAAGGAAGAATTGAAAGAGGATTTATCGAAAGCTGGGTTTGAAAACATTTCGATCACACCGTTCCTAAAAGAAGGTGCCTGGTATATCGTCACTGCAAACGCCACTTCCTAAGCGAAGTCTGGCGTTTTTACAGTTAGAAGACAGTTTAAATTTGTCGCTTTTACTATGTGCTTAGTATAATAGTTGAAACGATGAGAGATAAAAAGGAGAGATTTGGGTGAAGCGACGCGTAGCAGTGATAGGTGCAGGACCTGGGGGACTTGCATGTGCCTTGTTATTAGCAGGAAAAGGAGTAGACGTCACCGTTTACGAAAAACAAACGCAAGTCGGTGGACGAACTTCTGCCGTCAAGCTAGGTGACTACACGTTTGATCGAGGACCAACATTCCTTAATATGCCGCATATTTTAGAAAATGTTTTTCGAGAAGCTGGTCTTCGGTTAGAAGACTATCTAGATCTAAAGGCACTTGATCCAATGTATACGCTCTATTTTAAAGGCGGGACGGAGCATTTCACGATGACGACGGACCGGGACCGGATGAAAGAGACGATTGAGCAACACTTTCCTGGAAACGGAGAGGGGTACGATCGATTCATGGCAGAGCAAGCGCTTAAGCTTGGCAAACTGATGCCGATTTTACAAACACGTCACGATCGACTGACGGATTACTTATCACCGCGTGTCTTAACGGCGCTTCCGCGTCTTTCACTCGGACGATCGCTCTATGACGTGTTATCCGATTACTTCACGAGCGAAGAACTGAAGTATGCCTTCACGTTCCAAGCGAAGTATTTAGGGATGTCAGCTTGGGAATGTCCGGGTGGTTTTTCTATCTTGTCTTACATGGAACATGCTTACGGCGTCCACCATCCGATTGGTGGGATGCATCAAGTACCGCTTGCGATGCAACGCGCGATTGAAGAGCTCGGTGGAACCGTACAGTTAGGTGCGGGTATCAAACAATTGATCTTAAACGGGAAAGCCGTCGAAGGGGTCATCCTCGAGTCAGGTCAGCATGAGTTATTCGATGAAGTCATCATCGGCGCTGATTTTGCACATGCGATGAATCATCTTGTGCCGGAAGGTGTGTTGAAAAAATGGTCCCGACCAAAAATTGATCGTAAAAAATTCTCGTGTTCGACGTTCATGTTATACCTTGGCGTCAACCGAACGTTCGATGCACCGCATCATACAATTTACTTCGCAGAAGATTATGAGAAAAACGTTCGTGAGATGACACAGACTTTAGAATTATCGGATGATTTTTCATTCTATGTTCAAAATCCATCCGTCCTTGACCCGACGCTAGCACCTGAAGGCAAGTCTGCTATGTACGTCTTAGTGCCAGTGCCGAACAATTACTCCGAACTCGATTGGTCGATCGAAGGACCAAAACTACGCCGTCGTGTCCTTGACGCACTTGAGACGCGTTCGCCGTATCAAGGGATTGAGGCGGCGATCGAAGTCGAAGAGATGTTCACACCGGATGACTGGGAAGCGATGGGGATTCATCAAGGGGCAACATTTAATCTCGGTCATCAGTTAACGCAAATGATGTATTTCCGACCGCACAACAAGTTCGAAGAGCTCGATCACTTGTATCTGGTCGGAGGAGGCACACATCCGGGGAGCGGCTTACCGACGATTTTCGAATCCGCTCGTATCACAGCAGAACTCGTGCTCAAAAAAGAAGGGGTGCGGACATGAAGATAGGATTCGTAGGAGCGGGTGTTGGAACGTTGCATGCAGCACTTTTGCTGACGTCACGACACCCTGGAGTGGAGATTACGATTTTTGAAAAAGAATCACGCGTCGGTGGACGATTACAATCCGTCGATTTTGAATCGGGTGGACGAATCGATGAAGGACCGACGATCGTCTTAATGCCAGGTAAGTTAAAAGAGCAATTGGCAGAAGCAGGTGTGACAGGAGTAGAACTTGAGCGGGTCGATCCACTATATGATCTTCATTTTGACGATGGTACCGTTGTTACGAAAGTAGCCGATATCGTGGATCAAGCGATCGCGATTGAACGTCAATTCGGTGAAGGTCGTGGATTTTATGAATTCATGCATCAAAAAGAAAAGGATTATGAGACGAGTGTATCGAAATTTTTAGAACGCGGATATCATCGTAAAACGGAGTTGTTGCATCCAGAAATGATGCGTCCATTATTACAGATGCATGCTTTAGAGACTGCACATGAACATTTGAAGCGTTATTTCAAAAGTAAATATTTACGGATGGCATATAGCTTCCCGACATTCTATATCGGTGGGAACCCCTATACGACACCATCAATCTATGGTTTAATTCCGTACCGGGAACAAGCAGAAGGTGTCTGGTATGTAAAAGGCGGCTATTTTTCGCTTGCTGAGCGTATGCGTGACACGTTGATCGAGCGCGGTGTTCGATTCGTGTTTGAAGCACCAGTCGAACGAATCGTCGTCGATCGAGGACAGGCAAAGGAAATCGTCTTACAAAATGGGACGCATGAAGCATTCGATCAAATCGTACTAAACGGTGAGTTTCCATTGATGGAACGTCTTGTGGAAGGTAAAAAACCAAAAACGTATGCTCCTTCAGGCGGAACGCTATTGCTGTATTTCAAAATGAAGGGGAAAGTCGATTTACCGGTGCATCGATTCTTGATGCCAAATGATTTAGAACCCCTCATGACAAACATCTTTAAAAAAGGACGTTTACCAGATCATCCGGCAGTATACCTATTCCATCCGAGTCAGATTGACTCTAGTTTGACAGGGACTGAGGATAGCGTCGTCTACTCATTGATACCTTCTCCGCGTGGTTACGGTGTAGAAGATTATGAAAATGTTGGCTTCATCGAGACTGTACTTGAAAAAATTGAGCATCATCATCCGGGATTCCGGGAAAAGATACAAGAAATGAAAATTCGTACACCGAATGATGCGCAGGCCTTTGGATTATACCAAGGAGGTAGTTTTGGGATTGCTCCGACGATTCGTCAATCGGCTGCCTTAAAGACACAAGCAAAACCGTATCCTGATATTGATCGACTGTATGCCGTTGGTGCATCGGTACACCCGTGTGGAGGGGTACCAGTCGTCATGATGGGCGCAACGATACTCGTAGACCGAATGGAACAAGAGATGGGGTGGAAACATGAATTCAGTGACGATCCAGAACGCGTATATCAAATGTGAGGAAGTCATTCAGTCCGGATCTAAGACGTTCTATAAAGCCTTTTCACTCTTACCAAAAGCAGATCGACAAGCGGTTTATGCCATCTATACATTTTGCCGATTCCTCGACGATACCGTCGATGAATCGGAGACACCAAAAGAAAGCTTGATGGCTTTCTTAGATGAATTCAAACGTTTCCGTGATGGAGAAGTACTCGATAAGCCATTGTGGATCGCGTTAGCAGATGTGTTTGAACGCTATGAAATGGATGAGACGCCGTTCCTCGAACTTGCGGAAGGCATGCGTTGGGATATCGAGAAGAATCGCTATCAGACGCTCGAAGAGACGGAGCAATACAGCTATTACGTAGCGAGTACCGTCGGTTTGATGTTATTACCGATTCTTGCGCCGCAACAACCAGATCTTCGAAAATCTGCGATTGATCTTGGAATTGCGATGCAACTGACGAATATTTTACGTGATGTCGGTGAAGATGCCAAACGTGGTCGTATCTACTTACCACATTCTTGGATGGAAACGTACGGTGTCACATCGGAATCGTTACTCGCGGGTCATCCTTCGGGAGACTTCATTGGACTCTGGGAAGAGGTCGCACTTCGAGCGGAGCATCTGTACGATGCTGCGATTCCATCGTTTGAACGATATCCACGTGAGAGCCGGCGTGCTTTAAAAGCTGCTGCATTCCTATATCGCGGCATTCTTGATGCAGCGCGGGACAATCACTATGATGTCTTTACGAAACGTGCTTATGTCAGCCGTTGGCAAAAAATGAAGTTACTCGCAACGATTTAATATCAGACCATAGAAAAAAGACCTCGGCGGGGACCAAGGTCTTTTTTCTATGGTCTGAGACCGGGGAGTCTCAGATTACTTCTACACCAGAGCGAACATCTAGACTACGAGATAGGTCTGTTTCGACCACGGGGATGGTCTTTTCTTTATCGAGCTATCTGTGGTCCATTCGGATGAGACGATCTAAGGGGGAACGTCGTAAGTCATGCGAATGGACACACGATGAGTCACGTGATGAAATGGGTGGGTCCCATTTGATTCCGCTGGTTAGAAAAAGTAAGTTCTTAAACGCTCTTGACTCGGGGAAGTCACCTTGCGCTTGATTGAGGATGTGGGGTCAATCACTACCTCTTGAACTCGAAGTAATCGTATCAAATCTTAGTTGTCCGTACAAGTGATTGATATGCAATTCACATAACGTTCACAGGGTAGCAGCGACAGCAGATACAATTCGTTCACTTGCTAGTTTTCCTGAAAGCGTCACCATTGGGCTACCGCCACCAGGATGCGTCGATCCACCGGCAAAAAACAAATTGTGTACATTCTTTGAACGGTTGCTAGGACGGAGGAAAGACGAGCGTATGCCATTGGAAGACAAGCCATATAAAGAACCGTGATAAGCAAAGAAGGTTTGTTCGATATCCTGTGGTGTGACACGTTGTTCGAAGACGACATCAGACGAAATATCAATTCCAAATGACTGGAGTCGTTGATTGATGAGTTGGTCATACGTATCAAAATCAATCGCATTTCCAGTATCCGTTGCCGGCGCATTGACGAGTACGAATAAATTGTCACCCGCTTGTCCCATTTCCGGTGCTGTAACAGAAGAATTTGAAATATAGATCGTCGGTTCCTCCGCGTAACGTTTTTCATCAAATAGTGCCTTGAACTCTGCTTCATAATCAGAAGAGAAGAAGACGTTATGATGGGCGAGTCCTTCGATACGCCGCGAAAGACCAATACAGCGGACGTAAGCAGAAATCGAAGGTTCGACTTGTGCAGGTGTTGGGTTTTTAAAGTCCGGTCGTACGGTTTCTGAGATGAGACGCGGATATTGTGTCAACAAATCACCATTCATGACGACAAAATCAACAGGTAGATACTCTAAATGATTCAATTCAATTTCCGTTGCTTGTCCATCGACGACTTCGATCTGCGTCACCTCATCTCCGAGTCGGAAGACGACGCCGAGTTCTTTTGCACGTCGGGCGAACCCTTCTGCGATTGCTGTATTGCCGCCGTTCGTGAAATAAACACCATCGTTCAGCTCTAAATGAGCGATTAAACTGAAAGTAGCTGGCGTTTGATATGGACTACTACCGATATACGTAGCGTAACGATCAAGGGCTTGAATCAACCCTTTGTCCCTAAAATAATGTTTATGAAGGCTATGGAGACTCTGAAATGGATGCACTTTCAACATGTCTCGCCAAAGAGAAGGGCGGACAAACGAATCGATATTCGTAAAGAATTGTCGTTTCGCGATCGTATGCAACTTTGACACTTCCTCTTGATAACCTGTAATATCGTTTTTCGCCAACTGACCGTTTGTAAAGCGATCTACTTCCGTTCGCATCGCTTCGCGTCCAGACGAAAAAGTTAAGGTGCGTCCGTCTGAAAAGTGATTGACCGTATGGCGCTCGAGTTTCGTAAACGTAAAGTATTCATCGGGATCCGCGCCAGATTCGAGGATGACCGACTGAAAGACTTCCGGCATTGTAATCGTGTTCGGACCAAAATCGAACCGGTGTCCTTCCGTAACGATTGGCATCATCTTGCCACCAATATGTGTATTGCGCTCGATGACCGTAACGCGGAACCCTTTTGCTGCTAATGAAATGGCAGCACTGAGCCCACCGAGACCGGCTCCGATGACAGCGATATGTTTCATGGTACTGATTCCTCCTTATGAATAGGTCCTACCCTTCCAAGTGATTTCCCGTTTCCTGAAGCTTCGAATCATCGCACTTGCTAACAAGACGACATACAGGAGTGTCGCCAGCGGATGGAGCCACCAAACATGTCGAATCCGCGCAGCAAGATCAATCCGGAATCGAGCTAAGTAAAGAAGGATCAGTGCGCCACCCATCTGCCAGGAAGGTTGAAGGATCAGATAAGGTAGAACACTTGCTTGAACTAGGTAAAAAAGTAGAAAGTATAATCCGACGACGTAAGAATCGTTCATTCCACGAAAGACATTCTTTAAAAAACCTTGCCAGACTTCTTCGTTCGTTGCGTACATATCACAAGAGACTGCTGGAGCCACTTCAACGAGCGTCGTCGTCAATCCGTGTCGTTTAAACGTACGACAAAGTTCCAAGTCGTCAACGAGAGCGGATTGAATACTTTCATGTCCACCGACTTGTTCATACGCCTGTCGCTCGACGAGGACGACCATTCCGTTAGCAGCAGCAAACGCTGGATGTTTCACCTTGCGAAAAGGAATCGGGAGATGCTGTGCAATGAGAACATGTTGCATCGGAATCAGACATTTCCCGAGAAACGTCGGTACAGGAAATGATGGGAAACCGGAAAGAAACACAGCTCGTTCTGCTCGTAATGTTCCGTACAATCGACGAATCGCATCAGGTTTTAAAGTAACGTCCGCATCAAGAAATAACAGATGATCTTCCGTCGTTCGTTGCGCAAGCTGATGGCACGCATGAACCTTTCCGGCCCAGTCTTCCGGTAAAGGAAGACCGTCAATCATCGTAAAACGGTCGTCTTGACCAATTCGTTCTATCAGTAACTCACGTGTTCGATCGGTCGATCGGTCTTCATATAAGTAGACGTGCATTCCTTGTGTCAGTGCGGGTTCTAGTGCGTTTAATAATTTTTGTACATTGCGCTCTTCGTTACGTAAGGGGATGCAGATTGCTAGACTATCTGGTTGAACAGGGTCCGCCAATCGTGGTAAGAAAGCTAAATTGACCCATGTATAGAGACAGACAGCTAGAGCGAAGAAAAGAAAGAACCAACTCATGAGCGGAGTGCCCGTAACCAGCGCTCCGTTCGAGCGGGGAGTGGCTCCCTTCGTGTCGTAACACAACGATATAGATCAGTGCGTTCTGCGATTGCATCCGATCGAATGTCGTCGTAAAGGGCAGTTAGCTCAGCTGTCAGACGTTTTGCCTGATCACTCGAGCGTTCGTTAGGCACAGGGTAAAAGCGTCGCGTCCGGATATAGACATCCGGTTGCTGTTCATGTCCATAGGAATAATAAAAGGCGACAAGAGACACGTGATCTGTATGACGCGTTAAATGTGTCGCGCCACTCGCTAAGCGAAGTGGACGTTCCTCTTGATGGCGCTCCTCACCTTGAGGAAACATCCAGACGCTACTACCATTTAGTAGTTGTTCCTTTGCATAATGGAGACTTGTCTTAATATCAGCGAATGATGTCCGATCAACAGAGAATGCTCCTAAGCGTGAGAAGAATGGAAAGCGAGCAAGTCCCGCCTTATCAATCATGACGTATGGATCCTGGCGGAAACAGGTCTGATCCAAATGGAATAAAATCATGCCATCCCACCAAGAAGCATGGGTGGCAAGCATAAGTCCTGGAAGCGGCAAATCGTCTGCACGATACAAAACACGATGAAAGTGACGACGGATCAAGGCGTGATTCACATACGTATGAAATACGGACTCAGCTAATTTGCTTTTGTTTGCTTCTTTCAACGATAACCCCTCGTTTCACAATGAAATAGATGATGAATGCACTTAAGCTGATCAAAGTGACGCCATAGAGACCGGCAACCCCTGCCGTTACACCAAATAAAGTGTGTAACATCAAGAAAAGATATTGGTTGTTTTGCTCGAGTGCGGCGTCCGTCGCTCTTACTTGATAACGATGGATGAAAATTGAAAAAACGAGCGCTGTTCCGTACCACCCGAAGAAGTTTTGAGTCGGAATATCGTAATACCAGCCACCGTCTTGCCAGAGCCAATACGACTTGACATTGGCAGCGACGGGGTCGATCGCTAAATCGAGCCAGACGGCAAATAACGGTACGAGAATCAGCGTACTATAACGAAACGAGAACAGTCGAGAGAAGGCGAGACTCGCCCCCATGACAGAAAGCCATGCTGCGCCGATCGTAATCGGTACACCGAGTAATTGAACCCCAAAATCAGACTCATAACGATACGTTCCGAACGGCCAACCGGTATGAACACCAATCGATTCGATGATGATCGAACCAAAGAAGATGAATGGGATGACGAGACGTCCTTTTGGTAAGACGTGCCAAAAGTAGAGTGCTGCGTATAAGCCGGAAGCAAATAGAAAGACGGCATTTGCCCATTCGAGCCAAGGGGGCAGTAAAGAAAAACCGACTAGGATCAAACCGATGGTGAACCAGATCGAGAAAAAAATCCAAAGACGTTTATGAAACTGTTCCATGCGTGACATTCCTCCATTTCAAAGATAGCTTCTGTCATAAGTATACCCATATATCTTAAAAACGAGCGAGGCAGAAGCGGTCTAATTAAAAAAGTGGTCTAGCTTCTCATGAGAGGAACTAGACCACTTGAAATCATCATCCGTTTGAATGTTGTTTTTGTTTCTTCTTTTTAATGAAAGAGAAGAGAAGAAACGCGATATACAACGGAACAGCAACGAACCAAAACGTTGACCACTCATTGTTACGGGCAATCATGACGTACGTTACGTACAGTAGCGTAAATGTAATGACGAATGTATGACGTGGAACGGGAATGTCTTTGAAGCTTGGAATCTTAACGCGACTGACCATCAAGAAAGCAAGACCTGTGAAGACGAGTGGTACCATCAAATCATTCATTCGTCCACTGAACAAGGTGACGACGGCAAGAATACCCCCAGCAGCCGTAATCGGTACGCCAGAAAAATAGGCGGAAGCGACATTCGTTGCCGATAAATTAAACCGGGCAAGACGAAAGGCACCGAACAGTGGGAACAAAGCTGAAATCAGTAAACCAATTTCTCCGAATTCATAAAAATACGTATAATAGGCCATCATGGCTGGTGCGACACCAAATGTTACGATATCTGCCAATGAGTCCAGTTCTTTTCCGAAGTCGCCTGCCACACCAAGCATACGAGCTAGACGTCCATCAAGACTATCAAGCATCATCGCAATGACGATCAGTAAGGTGGCATTTTGAAAATCACCTTTTGCTGCCATGACGATAGCTAAAAAACCACAATACAGATTTCCGAACGTAAATAGATTGGGTATTGAATTACGAACACGATCTTTCCACAAAATGATTCCTCCTGCCACTTCATCGATACTACTCATCATATCATAGTTAGGAGGTGGAATTCAGCCGTTCGTAAAGAGAATCCCTTGAGTAAAAGCTAAAAAATCATGAGGGCTCAACCGAACTTGATGTCCACGCTTGCCGGCGGATAGGATGATGAATGATTCATGGGTAGCACGATCCGATAGGAGGACCGGAAAGTTCTTTTTGGCACCGATGGCGGAGACGCCACCTCGAACATAACCAGTCAATCCTTCTAAGTCTTTCATCGGAACGAGTGCGACTTTTTTCGAATGCAATGCTTTAGCCGCTGCTTTTAGAGAGAGTTCTTCTTCCCCCGAAATGACGACGAAGGCATATTTATTTTCGACCATTTTCAAAACAAGGGTTTTAAAAATGGTCGAAAGGGGGTAATTAATCTTTCTAGCGACGGCTTCAGCAGATAAATCTTCGAGATCAACAGGGTAAGTGAGAGATTCAAAGTCAATCTTAGACTGCTTCAGAAGCCTCTCGACGTTCGTTTTGCTCATGTGTTTCTCCTTTGACGAGTGAGTATTGGACCCATTTCCGTCCGTGCCAACGTTTCATGGCGAAAATGCCACGGAACCATTCGTCAGCAGAGAAGGCAATCCAGATTCCGAGTAAACCAAGACCAAAACCGAGACCAAGCGTATAACTTAGGACGACCGCGATTCCCCACATTGATAAAATACCGATCGCGACAGGGAAACGAACATCTCCTGCTGATTTAAGAGTTCCCATCAGTACGATATTCATTGCACGTCCTGGTTCAAGAATGACACTTGCCCAGAGTAGTGGGATACCGATTGCAATGATTTCAGGACTCGATGTGAACACAGATAAAATCGAAGAACCGAATGAAGCAAGAGCAACGGCAGAGATGAAGCTGGCGAAGACTGCGATTTTCAATGTCTTCACAGCACGTCCATATGCTTGTTCAAATTGTTGTGCACCTACCTGACGCGCGACTAGAAGTTGTGTTCCTTGCGCGATCGCAAGCGTAAATAGGAAACAAAGCATCGTGATGTTTGATACGTAGACGCGTGCCGACAATGCCGCTTCACCGATTGTTGCGATGAAGCCAGTGATGATGAGTTGAGAAAACTGATACGAAATCCCTTCACCTGCAGATGGAATTCCGATGTTCATGATCCGTTTCACATCTTCACGGTTGAAATGAATCAAATCTTTTACTGTAAAACGTAAAGAAAGTTTGCGGTAAACGACAAAGAACAAGACAAGGACAGCAATTGTCCGAGCAATGACGATCGACCAAGCGACACCGGCAACACCGAGAACAGGAATGCCGAAAAGTCCAAGAACAGCGATGACGTTACCAAAAGCACTAACAAAATTCATGAGTAGCGTGACGTACATAGCATTTTTAGTGAATCCATGACTCCGGAGAATCGCACCGAGTGTCAATGAGATTGCTTCTAAGAAGAGAAAGAGACCAACAATCTTAATGAACGTTTCGCCATAGACGAGTGTCTCTCCTTCTAATGAGAAAAATCCAAGGAGCTGTCTTCCGAACAACACGACGGTCAGAGAAACGATCAGACCAGTGTACAAATTAATCGCAAAAGCAGAACGAGCCGTTTGACGAGCGTTTTGCGTTTTTTTAGCACCGAGGTACTGACCGATGATGATCGTTGCACCGACCGAGGTGATGTTAAATAGAATAATGAAGATGTTCAAAATTTGATTGGATACACCAACTGCCGCAGCAGCGCTATCTGAGTAATAACTTAAAATCAACGTTGCAATGATCCCGAGGCTCATATGCAATGCGATTTCAATGAATAGTGGCCACGTAATGTGGAATAAGCTTGGTTGCTTGACTGTTTTCATAAATAAATCCCCTTTGTTTCATAAAACGAATAGTGTTTCTTTATCTTTTTGAAACTATACGCCTTCGATTTTCATAATGAAAGAGGCTTTTTTGTCTTTCATTAAAAAAAAAGAGATTTAAAAGGATTTTCATAAAATATCACGAATACATCATAATGAACAATCATTCATTTTTAAAAGGTAGGGGAATCCGATGAAACGAGAAATGACTTATGTCGTCAAGGATCAGGTTGCAACACTCACCCTTGCTCGACCAAAACAACTGAATGCCTTAACCTCGAACTTATTAGAAGAACTCGCAGACGCCTTAGAAGAAGCGAATCAGGATGAGGAAGTACGTGTCATCGTTCTGACAGGGGAAGGACGAGGCTTTTGTGCAGGGCAAGACTTAAAGACGGTTTTACCTGAACTCGATCACGGTGAATATCTCCAGCAGTACTATCATCCGGTCGTTCGTGCGTTAGCTAAATCGAAAAAACCAACAATTGCTGCCATCAATGGTGTGGCAGCAGGTGCTGGTTTATCCTTGACGCTGGCTTGTGATTTTCGCTTAGTCCATGCGGAAGCGAAATTATCACTCGGTTTCATCAATATTGGTCTTGTCCCAGATGCAGGTGCGCCGTATTTCTTGCCTCGTTTAATCGGAGCCGCCAAAGCAACGGAGCTTGCGTTACTCGGGGATACGATTTCAGCAGAAGAAGCCGTTTCGCTCAATCTTGCGACACGAAGCATCGAATCAGAGCAATTTGTAGAAGAGGTCACAGCTTTTGCTCGTCAACTTGCGGATCGTCCGACGAAGGTGATTGGATATATCAAACAACTTCAAGCCGCGAGCTATGAAAATAACTTAGAAGAGATGCTTGCTCAAGAAATCATCTACCAGTCACGTGCAGGAAAGACAGAAGATCATCGTCATGCAGTGGAATCGTTTATTGAAAAAAAGCGTCCTGTTTTTGTCGGTCGATGAACCAATCACATCTATAGAAGAAAGACGTCGGAATCGCACTATGCGCCGACGTCTTTTTTACTTCAATTTCTTTTTGATTTTTCGTGCGGTAGCGTGTGTACGATCCGTTAAGGCAGTAGAAATACGAAATAGTAGAATTCCGAGAAAAGCGGAAACAAAAATGTAAATTCCGGTTAGTGTCACGAATGCGCCACTGGCGAGCGTAATGAAAAGAATTGAAAATTCACCACGTGGACCAAGGCAAAAGCCAGATTCGATTGCGTGATAATTCGAGAGACCAAATGATTTTCCCCCGAAGTAACCGACGAGAAATTTGGAGAGGACACCCCAAATGACAAGTGCAAAGAAAAATAGATCAATCGGTAATCCGTCAGTCAACTCGAACGACATTCCGAATGTGATGAAGAACAATGGTAACAATAAATCTTGGAACGGAGTAACTAATCGTCTAAGGTAACGGGTTTCATCAAGCTCGGTCAACAAAATACCGATGATGAAAGCACCGAGTACTTCCGATAGTCCAAATAAAATACCGATTCCTGAAAACAACAAGATCAAGCCGATGATCCCGATGCCGGCATCGGGATGTCGATAGAGTGAATCAACGAGACGTTTTCGTCTTCGGATGAATAACGTCATGATTATTAATGCAGTAAAAAAGAAGACAAATCCGATAAAGATGATGCTGATCTTCGCAACGGAAAATGTTTCAGTTCCTAAAACGAATGGTGCAGTTGTCAGCAGGATGGGTGCCATTAAATCTTCAAATACGAGTAGGGACAGCACGAAGCGATTCACGTCTTGATGTTTGTCCGGTTCGCGATCGAGCAATCGGGCAGAAATCGAAGAGCTCGTTGCATATAAAACACAACCAATCAAAAATGACTCAGCGATGGAAAAACCGAATGATAGGGTCAATAAAATGGTTCCACCGAAGGAAAGTATGATATCAATGATGCCCGCTTTCCAAATCGAACGTAGTTGAATGAGTAAATCCGCAACCGAAAATTTTAGACCGAGTAAAAAGAATAAAACGATGATGCCCGCTTCGCCACCGAGCTTCAGAGCTTCTGGTGGATCATAGTATAGTCCAAGAACGATTCCGATGAGGATGAAGGCCAGAATACTCGGAATATGGAACCGCTCACTCAAATAACTGATCGTAAACAAGCCGATGAGGATGAGACCGGCGTAAAAGAAAATTTCCATGGAGGATGTCCTCCTTTCTGTACCCTATACCCTAATTTGCTGACATTCATTAACTCGTTTCTATCCTGTAAAACGGATACAGAAAAAAGCCTGGACACAAACTTCTCTATTAGAAGGTAAGTGTACAGGCTTTTAGATGGTTATAAAACTTGAACGATGGTTCCCGTGTAAGCAGGGAGTGAGACGTCAAGCGTCTGCTGATGTGTATTCGTCAATAAATCGAGTCCACGACCGGCTTGTGGAGCAGTCAAGGAGACGGCAACATCTGAATTGTTAAAGTAGATGTAATACAATCCGTCCTGACTCATACGGCGCATGATGATCGTATTCGTCTCGTCATTTGCATGAACAAACGAGATATGTCCTTCGTTCGCAAGTGTTTTGTGTTGCTTGCGAAGTTGCAACAAGTGTCGCGTATAGGCGAATAACTCTTGATCCTGCTCTTCTGGATCCCATGGCATACATTTCCGGCAGCCTGGATCTTGATCTCCATCGAGACCGATTTCATCACCATAATAGATGACGGGACTACCCGAGAACGTCAACATCGATAACAAGAGAAGACGAAGCTTCTGTTTGTTATTTCCAGCACGCGTCAACGCACGTGGTGTATCGTGTGAACCGATCAAATTAAAAGTCACTTCATTGACATTCATCGTGTTTGAGAACAATACGTGTGACATATCGTTCGCATACGAGGTTGCTTTAGTCTTATCTAAGGCAAAGAAGTTCAAGGCAGCATTCGTAAATGGATAGTTCATGACGGCGTCAAACTGGTCACCGAGCAACCATTCCTGTGAGTCATGCCAAATTTCACCAAGGATATACGTGTCAGGGTTTACTTCCTTGACGACTTGACGGAAATCACGCCAAAATGCGTGATCGACCTCATTGGCGACGTCGAGTCGCCAGCCATCGATTCCAAATTCTTCGACCCAATAACGAGCAACATGAAGTAAGTATGACTTTACTTCATCGTTCTCAGTATTGAATTTTGGCATCTCAGGTACGAAAGCAAATGTATCGTAGTTCGGTAGCGGCTCGGTCACGAGTGGGAAATCGCGCAGATGGAACCATTCTTTATAGGTTGAATGGCTACCATGTTCACGAATATCAGCAAAAGCTTTATGGTGGAAGCCAGCGTGATTAAAGACCGCGTCCAGCATGATGCGAATGCCATGTGCATGTAACAAATCGACCATTTCTTTGAATTTTTCTTTCGTACCGAATTGTGGATCAATTTCTAAGTAATCAATCGTATCGTATTTATGATTCGATTTTGCTAAGAAAATCGGACAGAAGTAAATTCCAGTGATGCCAAGCTCAACGAGGTAGTCGATATGGTCGATGACACCTTGAAAATCTCCACCGAAAAGATTCGTCGTCGTCGGTGCTGTACTGTTCCATGGAAGCGTACCGGCAGGGTCGTTCGTCGTATCACCATTTGCGAAGCGATCCGGGAAAATTTGATACCAGACCGTATCCTGGACCCAATCGGGTGCAGAGAATACATCGACTGCGTTAAGGAAAGGAACACAGAAATAATAACCTGTATCATCAAGTGGTTTTTCATCGAACCAGCCACGTTCCGTAAACACTAGACTCGTCGCACCGTCATGGAGACGGAAACCGTACCGTAGACGACGGAAGGGAGGAACGACATCGATGAACCAATAATCATATAATTCATCTGAGCCACTTCGCTTCATCGGTGTTTCGAATGTATTCCAGTAGTTAGATTTCGAAGGATCGAAGTTCCAATCGGCAGCATCTGGGTTTTCAGTATGCCAATCATATGGGTCACCCCAAATCAGGTCGACGCGATCAACGTCATTTTTTTTCGTTTGTAAACGGATGTGGATCGTTCGCTCGTCATATTTATAGACGAAGGGAGACATCGCACGGTGGAACACAGCTTCTTTAAACATGGCAGTCACTCCTTAACGCAATCGCTTGCATTGTATTGATTATGTCTTCGACCTAAGAATAGTAAAGCGCTTTCTTAAAGTCAATTACAATCCCGTGAAATCAAGGATTCCTGATAAAAGTCGAGAGTATAATGCAATCGTTTGCATAATGTTGTGCAAAAGATAAAAATGAAAACGTTTTCTTTTTATGCACTTATTCTCTCTAGCATTTGATTCAAATAATGAAATCAGAAATAAAAAGTTTTTGAAATGTAAGAAAATAATTGAATAAAAGGACTTGTCAAAAGGATTTTAGATTGTATAATAAAAATGTAAAGGTGATGCAAACGTTTTCATAAAACGCTTACAACCACTCGGTTGTTATCATGAGAAAATGGTTGTGCCTTTATGCAAACGTTGTGCATTAAAACTTATCATTCATAAGTTAACTTGGGGAGGAAATTTCAATCATGGAAATGAAAAAATTCGTAGCAGGTCTTTCGGTATCTGTCATGGCAATCGGTGCTCTTGCAGCTTGTGGCGGTGGATCAGACTCTGAGTCATCATCTTCAGAATCAGGTAGCAAAAAACCATCTAAAATCGTCATCTGGGAAGATACTGACAAAGCTGAAACAACTAAAGCGGCAGCTAAAGCATTCGAAGAAAAAGAAGGCGTCAAAGTCGAAGTCAAAGAAGTCAAGATGACGGATCAGCAAAAGAAAGTAGCACTTGACGGACCAGCAGGTAAGGGACCAGATATTATGCTTCTTCCTCACGACCAAATCGGAACAGTCGTTGACCAAGGTTTGATCGCTGAACTCAAAGACGGCGAAAAAGCACTTGAACCATTCATCGATACTGCAAAATCGGCAGTTACATTTGACGGTAAAGTCTACGGATATCCGAAAGCAGTTGAAACACCAATCCTCCTTTTCAATAAAGATGAATTAAAAGAAGCACCAACTTCAATGGATGACCTATACAAACTTTCTACTGAAAAGAAAAAAGATGGTCAGTACGGTTTCCTCGCACTTTGGGATAACTTCTACTTCGCACACGGTCCAATTGGTGGATACGGTGGTTATGTCTTCAAAGACAACGGTGGCAAATTGGATCCAGCGGATATCGGCTTGAACAATGAAGGCGCAGTCGAAGGTATGGATTACATCGGTAAATGGTACAAAGAAGGTCTCTTCCCGAAAGGTCTCATCGGTGGTGGCGGTGGTCAAGCCATGGACCAACTCTTCGGTGATAAAAAAGCAGCAGCTGTCATGAACGGTCCTTGGGCTGTTGCAGGATATAAAGAAAAAGGCATCAACCTCGGAGCGTCTGAGCTTCCGAAACTTCCAAACGGTGAGCCGATCAAAACATTCGTTGGTGTAAAAACATACGCGATTTCAGCATACTCAGAGAATGCAGAGTGGGCTGAGAAGTTCTTGGCATCACTCACAGGTGAAGAAAACGCTAAGACAATGTTCGAAAAATACAACGAGATCCCACCGGTTACTGCTCTTCAAGAAGATTCAACAATCAAGGATAACGAAGTCGCAGCAGCAGTCTTCGCACAAGCGAAAAACGGTGTACCAATGCCGAACATCGCTGAGATGGGTCAAGTTTGGGAACCAATGGCAGCAGCACTTCAGCTTGTTGCAACGAACAAACAAGACGCACAAAAATCAGCTGATGATGCTGTCAAACAAATCAAGCAACAAATCGAAGCAAACAATCAATAAGCGTAAGTGGAACGCGTGAATCCATGACAAAGAGATAAAGAGAGGGGGATCTTTGATTCCCCCTCATCTTTATGGTTGGAAGAGAAGCCTGAGGTCAGACATGACCTTTGGAAAGGAGAACGGACGATGGCTGCGATTGCAACACCACACCCTACGAATCCAACGCCTGAAAAAAAGACGAACCACCGCACGATTGCGGCGCTGATGTCGATCATTCCAGGAGTGGGACAACTATACAATAAACAATTCCTTAAAGGCGCGACGTTTTTTGTCGTCGTACTTTCATATTTCCTCGTCAATTTTGAATTGTTCTTTAAAGGAGCCGGAAATGGTCCTGGGGATCGCGGAGCGATCTGGGGCTTGATTACACTCGGTGAGGTACCAGGCGTAAGAGGGGATCACTCGATCTTTCTAATGGTCGAGGGCATCATTGCCTTGCTTTTACTTATCTTTGGTATCGCCATTTACGTCTGGAACTTTATCGATGCGTATCGAATCGGTAAGTTACGTGACATGAACCTCGAAGTACCGTCTTTGAAGATGCAACTACGGAACTTCCGCGATAACGGTTTCCCGTACGCGATGTTGATTCCTTCGTTAGTACTTTTAGTGTTCACGGTCGTCTTACCGTTGATCTTTACTTTCTTGATTGCCTTTACGAACTATAAATTCAACAACTCACCACCAGCAAAGTTAGTCGAATGGATTGGGATTCAAAACTTCTTGAACATTTTCACGGTCGATATTTTCCGCGATACGTTCGTTAGCGTTCTTGGTTGGACGCTTGTCTGGACAGTCGCTTCAACGACAGGAGTCATCGCGATCGGGATTGGACTTGCTGTCTTACTGAATCAAAAAGGACTCAAAGGGAAACGATTCTTCCGTTCGATTTTGATTCTTTCATGGGCAGTACCAGCTTTCATCACAATCTTGATTTTCCGCTCGATGTTCAATGAAACATTTGGTGTCTTCAATACGACATTACTACCAGCGATTGGTCTTAATAATGGTATCGAGTGGATGACGGATCCGACGTATACGAAACTCGCATTAATCGGCATTCAGTGGTGGTTAGGCTTCCCGTACATCATGACGCTGACGACGGGGATCTTACAGTCGATTCCTGAAGATCTTTATGAGGCTGCAACAATCGATGGGGCAACTTCGGGTGAGAAATTCCGCTTAATCACGTTGCCGATGATTTTGTTTGCAACGGCACCAATCTTGATCACACAGTATACGTTCAACTTCAATAACTTTAATATCATTTATCTCTTCAACAACGGTGGTCCGGCAGTACCTGGACAATCGGCTGGCGGAACGGATATCTTGATTTCATGGATTTACAAATTGTCACTCGGCTCGAACCCGCAGTATGGATTTGCGGCAGCCATCACGCTTGTGTTGTCGTTCTTCATCATGACGATTGCCGTCATTCAGTTCAAGCGTTCAAAATCATTTAAAGATGAGGATATGATCTAATATGAGAAAACAAAACCGAATCAACATGGCGTTGTCATATCTCATTTTGACGATCGCCTCCATCATTATCGTTTATCCACTCCTTTGGGTCGTGGGTACTTCACTCAACCCAGGGAAAAGCATTACATCGGATATTTTCCCAAGTAATCCGACCTTGATTCACTATTTCGATTTGTTTGATCCAGCAAAAACGGATTATAGCATGTGGTACTTGAACACGATTAAGATCGCCGTCATTACGATGGTCGTCTCCGTCGCCTTGATTACGTTAACAGGATACATTTTTTCACGTTATCGTTTCGTCGGTCGGAAAAACTCACTGATCTTGTTCCTCGTCTTGCAAATGGTCCCACAATTCGTTGCGATCATTGCGATTTATGTCCTGCTTAATATGTTAGAATTGTTTGATACGCATCTGGCGCTCATCCTACTCTACTCGGGTGGTGCGATTCCGATGAATACGTATCTTGCTAAAGGGTATTTTGATACAATTCCAAAAGAACTCGATGAGGCAGCACGGATGGATGGTGCTGGTCACTTACGAATCTTCTGGCAAATCATCTTACCGCTCGCAAAACCGATGGTCGCCGTCATCGCGTTGTTCAACTTCATGGCGCCATTCAACGACTTCATCTTAGCATCGCTTGTCCTGCGTTCTCCTGAGAAACAGACGCTTGCGGTCGGGTTGTATAACATGGTGTCGGAGCAATTCGACAATAACTTCACGTTATTTGCGGCAGGTGCCGTATTATCAGCAGTTCCAATCGTTCTTCTCTTCTTCGCATTCCAGCGCTTCTTCGTGTCTGGTTTGACAGCTGGTGGAACGAAAGGATAATCATAAGGGGGAAATCAGCGGCATGAGACGAGGCATAATGCTTCTCCTCTTGCCGCTTCTCTTGTCTATCGGAGTTCAACCGATGACCGGAGAAGCAGCAAGTTGGGAAAAAGAACGGATGTACTTCATCATGGTCGATCGGTTCGAAAATGGTGATCCGAGCAATGATAAAGAGGCGGACCCTGAAAATCCGAAAGCCTTCCAAGGTGGGGATTTAGCAGGGGTGACGAAACGTCTTGATTACATCAAGGAAAAAGGCTTCACTTCGATTTGGTTGACGCCAATTTTCAAGAACCGTCCGAACGGCTATCATGGATATTGGACAGATGAGTATTACGAGATTGATCCGCACTTCGGAACAAAAGAAGAGTTCAAGCGTCTCGTCAAAGAAGCACATGAGCGGGATATCAAGGTCGTCCTCGATCTTGTCGTCAATCATTTAGGACCGAACCATCCGATGGTCAAAGAAAAACCGGACTGGTTCCATAAAAATCAACCAATCATGAACTGGAATAATGCATCGGAAGTTGAAAATAATTGGTTGTTCGATTTACCAGACTTCAATACAGAAAATCCGGAAGTCGTGAATTACTTAGTCGATGTTGCGAACTACTGGGTCGATGAAACGGGTATAGACGGTTATCGACTTGATACGGTTCGCCATGTGCCAGCCGCATTTTGGAAAACATTCATTCCGGCAGTCAAGGAAAAGCACCCAGACTTATTCCTGTTAGCAGAAGTCTTTGATGGCGATCCACGAAAAATCGCGTCTTATTCAAAATTAGGTTTTGATTCCGTGACGAACTTCCCGTTTTATTATGGCGTGAAGGATCAATTTGCTCGGAAAAATGGCTCGGCGGAAGAGCTTGATTCAGTTTATAATCGAGATACTACGTTTAATCCGAGTGCTAAGGGACTTGCCACCTTCATTGACAATCATGATGTTAAACGTTTCATCACGGAAGCGAAGATTGGTGGGGCAGAGGAAGAGGAGCGTCAGTTACGATTAGCGCTGTTCGCACTTTATGCTGCACCGGGTATGCCAATCGTCTATCAAGGGACAGAAATCGCGATGCCAGGCGGTGAGGATCCTGGAAACCGGATGATGATGACATTTGATCAAAACAAGAAGATGCAACAGTATGTCAAGACGTTGAATGAGATGCGAGAGGACTACCCAGCGTTTGCAACAGGGAAGCAACGCTTGATTGCAAAGACCGATCATATGGCAGTCTACTCACGGGAGACAAAACAACAACAAGTCGTTTACGCCATCAATCTGGGAGAGAAAAAAACGAGCTTACGCGTATCTGCGAAAGAAATCGGTGATGATCAGCGACTAAGAGGACTTTTGTTCTCAGACTTAGTACGTCAAGATGGTGACGCCTATGAAGTTACGCTCGATGCAAATAGCGCAAATGGCTATGTCATTGAAAAATCACAAGTCAACTGGTGGTCGATCATCGCAATTGGTGCAATTGCGCCAATTTTAGCGCTCGTTCTTCTTCTCGTTCACCGTAAACGCATGCAACGTCAAACAAAATAAAATACTCAAGTAGGGGAAATGGTGAGGTGAAGGGGATGCAGGTAACAATCAAGGATGTAGCACGGGAAGCGAATGTCGCACCCTCGACGGTATCACGCGTCATTGCGAACAGTTCACGGATCAGTCAAAAGACAAAAGAACGTGTTCGACAAGCGATGGATGAACTTGGATATTATCCAAATGTTCATGCACGCAGTCTAGCGAATCGGACGACACAGGCAATCGGTCTCGTCATGCCAAGTGCTGCAACAAAAACGCTTCAAAATCCATTCTTTTCGGAAGTCCTCCGAGGAATTAGTACAAAAGCGCACCAAAATGGTTATTCACTCTATATGACGACAGGTGTTTCAGAGGAAGAAGTGTATGAAGGTGTCGTCTCGATGGTTCAGGGTCGTCGCGTCGATGGTGTCGTCGTTCTTTATTCACGTACGGATGATAAAGTCGTCCAGTTTCTACAAGACTCGAAGTTTCCGTTCGTCGTTGTCGGAAAACCATTCAGTGATTCATCGCACGTTACGTATGTTGATACGGACAATTATCTAGCAGGACGTGAAGTGACAAAATATCTACATCAACTTGGACACGAGTGCATTGCATTCGTTGGAGGAGCGCAGGACCTAGCCGTGACACAAGAACGTGTTGGTGGGTACAAGACAGCTCTGATGGAAGAGGGCATTCCGATTCACGAGTCATACATCGTCAGCGCACCGTTCATGACGACAGGTGGTGCCGAAGCGGTTAAACGATTGATGTCACTTGAACATCCACCGACTGCCGTCGTTGTCAGTGACGACATGATGGCACTTGGTGTCATGAGTACGCTCAATGAGATGGGCATCAGTGTGCCGGATCAAATGGCCGTCGTCAGTTTCAATAACTTGTTTATCGCAGAGTTCTCAAGTCCACCGTTGACTTCTGTTGAAATCAATATCTTTGGACTTGGTTTTGAAGCGACGAATTGTCTAATTGAACAAATCAACGAAGATGCGACACCTTATGGGAAACGCGTCATCGTTCCGCATTATCTCGTTGTCCGTCAGTCGTGTGGTGGGAAATCTGAAGCATGAAACAGAAGTCTATTTTTAAGCCGGTTGGTTTGAAAATAGGCTTTTTTTGATTCAACGCGACATCTATTTCTAGTAAAAGGAAGCGGTTGCAGAAAAAGAAATTTATTTTCGTGCAAACGATTGCATTGAAGCTTTTTATGTGTACAATAAAGAATGTAGAGTATAGATGAAACGCTTACATGATCAGGGGTAACCGACATGCGTAGCATAAAAAGGAGCGACTTGACGATGAAACGACTTTTTGAGGTCAATGAGTGGAAAATTACAGAGCTTGGTTTTCATCCAGAAGATAATCGATTGGCAGAATCGATGACATCGATCGGAAACGGTCATATGGGAATGCGCGGGACGTTTGAAGAAGAATACACAGGGGACACGCATCAAGGCATGTATGTCGCAGGTGTTTACTATCCAGATAAGACACGTGTCGGCTGGTGGAAAAACGGTTATCCAGAGTATTTCGCGAAAGTACTCAATGCTGTTAACATCATGGGTTTGAAAGTATCTGTCAACGGAAAAGCTGTTGATTTGAATACGTGGGAAGTCGTTGACTTTAAACGTGAACTTGATATGCAACACGGTGTGTTGACGCGGGCAATGTTGTTGAAGCATGGAGAAGAAGAGATAAAAGTTGAATCCAAACGTTTCTTCTCGATCGTCGATAAAGAAATCGCTGCCTTGCAATATACGGTGACACCTGTCAATTTTGAAGCAGAAATCATCATTGAATCGTATCTCGATGCGGATGTTGAAAATGAAGACTCGAACTATGATGAGAAGTTCTGGCTTCCTGTCGAACACGGAATTGAAGAACGGTTCGGTTATGTGACATCAAAAACGAAAAAGCTCGATTGGCATGTGACGGCAGCGATGATCACGGATGTCGAAGGCGCACGGTGTGAAGTCGTCGATGGCAATACGCAGTACGTCGCGAATCGTTTCACGAAACAAGCTGCAGTAGGTGAAGGAGTCACAGTCGAAAAATTCGTCGCACTCGTAACGAATCGTGATCATGAAATTGATGCGTTACTGGAGCAAGCGATGAAACGTGTTCACGTCGCATTCGAATCAGGCTTTGAACCATTGCTTGCGACACATGAAGCAGCTTGGTTGCACCACTGGGAAGAAGCGGACGTGAAGATTGAAGGTGATGTCGAGGCACAGCAAGGGATTCGTTTCAACATCTTCCATATGTTCCAGACCTACACAGGCGAAGATTCACGCTTGAACATCGGTCCAAAAGGATTCACGGGCGAAAAGTATGGTGGTGCGACGTATTGGGATACAGAAGCGTACTGTTTGAACTTCTACCTTGCGACGTCGAAACCGGAAGTGGCTTGGAATTTACTCAAGTATCGTCACAATCAATTGCCGCAAGCGAAAGAAAATGCGGATAAGAATGTCGGCATGAAAGGTGCCCTTTATCCGATGGTAACGATGAACGGAGAAGAGTGCCACAATGAGTGGGAAATCACACATGAAGAAATTCACCGCAACGGCGCAATCGCACATGCGATTTATAATTACACGAACTACACGGGAGACACATCGTACCTCGGACAATACGGATTCGAAGTGTTAGTTGAGATTGCTCGTTACTGGGCAAGTCGTGTCAATTACGTGCCACATAAAGATGTCTACATGATTCTTGGCGTGACGGGACCAAATGAATATGAGAATAACGTCAACAACAATTGGTATACGAATCTGATTGCGGCATGGTGTCTCGAATATACACAGACCGTTCACCGTCATTTAGCACAAGAAGAGCCAGAACGTCTGCAAAAACTGATGCATCAATTAGCGTTGACAGATGAGGAACTCGCAAAATGGGCGGATATCGATGCGAAGATGTATTATCCAAAAGATGAGGCAGCCCCTGGTATCTTCATGCAACAAGATGGCTTCATGGATAAGGAACAAATCCTAGTCGCTGAACTTGATCCGAAGCATCTCCCGTTGAACCAAAATTGGTCTTGGGACCGGATCCTTCGTTCTGTCTTCATCAAACAGGCGGATGTCTTACAAGGTCTTTACTTCTTGACGGATCGTTTCAGTCTAGGAGAGAAAAAAGCAAACTTCGATTTCTATGAACCACGTACGGTTCACGAATCATCATTATCACCATGTATCTATTCGATTATCGCAGCAGAAGTTGGCTATGAGGAAAAAGCGGTCGAATTGTATCAACGTTCGGCGCGACTTGATCTTGACAACTACAACAACGACACAGAAGATGGGTTGCATATCACGTCGATGGTTGGATCGTGGATGTCGATCGTTCACGGGTTCGCTGGGTTACGAGTAGCAAATGATACGCTATCCTTTAAACCGATGTTGCCAAAAGGATGGACGAGCTATACATTCCGGATGCAATGGCGCGGTCATCATATCCAGGTCCACGTGCAGCCGAATGCCGTCGAAATCGCTCAAACAGAAGGCGAGGCATTTAGCCTAAACGTCCACGGAACGACTGTAGAAGTTCCAGCAGGAGGACAGATTACGGTTCCTGCTTCAATGACAGTGTAAGAAAGATAAAAAGAACCGATTTTTTAGTCGGTTCTTTTTTTGTGTGTAACCAGAATCAAGACACCTTTGTCACAAATGAAAACGCCATCATGAAAAAGAACATCAATCTTTGGAAATCTTGACTATCCGATGACATTTGAATGTGCTAAAGTGTTTCAAGATAGTTATGAATGAGAGGAGAACGGCGTGTGACAGCAGTAGTAAAGGAAAGTATGTTAAAAGTGATCGTGGCTTCGATTGGAGGATTCGTCATCGCCGTCGCCATGAACTGGTTTTTGATTCCAAGTGGTGTTTATTCGACTGGATTTACAGGACTTGCCCAAATCTTGACGCAAGTCCTTCAAAATACAGCATTTGCGTTTGGTGAAAATGTTTGGTTCTTAGCGTTGAACATTCCTCTGATCGTACTCGCATGGATCATGCTAGGTCGGAGTTTTACAATCATTACGTTAGTCTCGGTTTTAGCAACGACGATTTTCATTGGTTTGATTCCTCAATATGCTGTCATACCTGGTGACCAAACACTGAACGCAGTGTTCGGAGGGGTCTTGCTTGCGATCGGTACAGGGATCACGATCAAGTTTGGTGCTTCGACAGGTGGATTTGACATCGTGGCTTTGATCTTCGCCCGTTTCTCCGATCGTAGCGTCGGATTGTACCTGTTCGTCTTGAACTTCTTGATCGCTTTGTTAGCAGGCGCATTGTTCGGTTGGTCGACTGCTTTGTATACGATCGTCTTCATCTATGTGACGTCTAAGGTCGTCGATGAGATCCATACAAGCAATCAGCGTTTGACGATTTTCATCGTCACGAATCATGCGGATGACATCACGACTGCGCTGCACCAGCATATCATTCGCGGAATCACGCAGATTCCTTCAATTGGTACGTATTCACGAGCTGAAAAAGCGACGCTGATGATGGTCATCGAGCGTCACGAATTGCGGGATATCGAACGAATTTGTCGGGATGCAGATGAAACAGTCTTCATCAACGTCGTCGCGACGGATTCAGTCGTTGGATATTTCCGAAAAGGATAATGAAAAGCACTTGCTCTGCGAAATGCAGGCAAGTGCTTTTTCGTTCTTCAAGCGAGTCCTAATACGTGTCTCAAGTAGTAAGCAATCCCGTCGTCCTCGTTTCGCTTTGTTGTACCGTTCGCGAGATGTTTTAGCGCAGGAATTGCATTTCCCATCGCGACTCCATGACCCGCATACTCAATCATCTCTAGGTCGTTTTCCTCGTCACCGAAAGCGACGATTTGTTTTGAGTCGATGCCGAGGTGGCGCGCGATATGTGCGAGTCCGACTGCTTTGCTTGTCCCTTTTCGCATCACTTCGACCATGAATTCAGGTTTCACCCATTGGCGATTGAGAACGGTTTCGGCATGGACACCGGATAGTTCGGAGCGAATCTCATCAACATGTTCACCCTTCGCATGAATCAGAAGAGAAGTTGGCTCGTGAAGAAGCACCTTGCGTAAATCACCAGTTGTAACAGATAAAGCGTGATCGGTATAAAATTCATAGATACCGACTGGGTCATATTGAAAATAGACATGATCCGTGACTTCACAGACAATATTTTGTGTCTTTGTTTCAGCGACGGATTCCAAAATATGTTGAACAGTCTTTAATGGAATCGGATGATGCTGCACTTCGAAGTGGGCATCTTGCGGGTGGTGGACGAGACCTCCATTAAAATTAACGATTGGTGTCGTCAAGCCAAGCTGTTCATAGTATTTTCGGGCATGACGAAATGGTCGTCCTGTTGCGATGACGACTTCGTGACCGTTCGCACGTGCGCGCTGAAGTGCACTGATGTTCGCAGCACTGATTGTTTTATCATCTTTTAAAAGGGTGCCGTCGAGATCGACAGCAATTAAGTGACGGGTCATGATGAAATCCTCCGCTTTCTTTTCGTTAATTCTACTGTAGCACATGAAGTGATCGTCCTTTGTATGAAACGATTAAGTTTTTCAAGTAAAAGAAAGCGCTTGAAAAAATTAGAGAAAGGCTGTTGCTTGGATTAAAAAATGGTATACTACAAATCGTAGGACAACACTATAGTACGTTATGGAAACGGAGGGGAAATCATGCGTTTTCTCGTTACATTCTTTTGGTCGTTCTTACTCGTGAACACAGCTGTGTTCATCGTATCAGCGGTTGATGCAGTACCGTATAGCTTCGGATTCGCGACAGCGATGTCTGTCGTCACTTCACTTGTCGTCTTCGCACTCGATGCCGTCAATGAAGATTTAGGTCTTGGTCAAGGGACTAAGGCAGAATAAGAAAAAGCGAGATGTCGTCATAAGGACGATAGGCTCGCTTTTTGTCTTAAGGAGGAAAAATCAATGATTGTCATCGAACAAGTCTTGTGGCAGCAAACGCCTCAAAATATTTACATAGCAGGAAATCAGATTATCGGGATTGGTTCCTACACGATCGATCAAGCACTGATCACGCAACGGATCGATGGTCGCGGCAAACGGTTAGTACCGGGATTCATTGACGGACATCTACATCCGATCGGTGGGGGTGGAGAAGGTGGTTTCGCCACAAGAACGGCACCGTTGACTGTTCGAGACATATTCGAAGGTGGTGTCACGACGGTCGTTGGATTACTCGGAACGGATGGTTGGACACGAACGGGAATCGATCTACTGGCACATATACGAGGATATGCTGCATCTGGTATCCGCCCCTTTCTATTAAGCGGAAGTTATATGGTTCCACCGGTCTTCCTGACGCAATCGACAGGACATGATATCGTCCTCATCAATGAAGTGATCGGTATCGGGGAAATTGCCATCAATGATCACCGATCGACACAACCGACAGCCCATGAACTCGCACGATTAGCCTCAGAAGCGCGAATTGCCGGAATGGTCAAAGGAGTGTCGGGAACGATGAACGTCCATATCGGAGACGGGAAACAAGAGCTCGATCTGTTACATGAGGTGATGGATACGACAGACCTGCCAATCGGACAATTCCTGCCGACGCATATCAATCGAAGTGAACGAATCTTTGAAGCTGGACTCGCGTGGGCGAAACGAGGGGGACGGATTGATTTCACGACGTGTACGACGGAAAGCTTCATTGCAGAAGGCGAGATTCCAGCAGGTGAGGCAGTTGCTCGTGCTCTGGCAGAAGGAATTCGACTCGAGCAGATTACGATGTCGAGCGATGCTGGCGCCAGTCTTCCAGCGTTTGACGATGCAGGTCGACTAGTCCGGATCGACACAGGAAAACCGTCTTCTTTGATGCAAGCCGTACGCGATGCGGTGACGCATGGTGTTGATTTCGATAGCGCGATAGCGACGATCACGCGACATGTCGCAGATGCTTATGGTGTCACAGGTGGTCAGATAGCGGTCGGAGAACGAGCTGATCTGTTACTGATTGATGACGCTTTGCAAATCGATACGATTCTTGCGAATGGTCATGCTATAATGGTTCAGAAAAAATGGCTAATACCAGAATGACGGAGGGATAGACGTGTCAAAGAAATCGAAACGAAAAAATACGAAAAAACCGCAATCCAAGGCGAATTGGATTACAGCGGGAGTCATTGCCTTGATCGTATTGATTGGGGGATTACTGCTTGTCTTTACGGACCGAGAAGATTCCGCATCAAAGAATGGCAATTTAACGGCTACACAAGTCGCAGATAAAGTGAAATCTGGCGATGAATTCTATACGTATTTCTATCAAACGGGTTGTTCCCACTGTGAAAAAGTAAAACCATACCTCGTACCGCTCGGTGAAAAACAAGATATTCCATTCGAACAGATTGATCTTGCTGTTGAACAATCGGCTTGGGATACGTTTGGCATTGAAGGAACACCAACTGTCGTTCACTTTAAGGACGGTAAGGAAGTCGGACGGGTAGCAGGAGAGCAAACGGAAGACAGCTATAAAGAGTTCTTCGCTGGAAAAGACGTAAAGGACTCAAAAGAAGAATCATCTGGTGATCTCAATGATTAAAAAATGGTTCTACTCTCGTGTGTTCGAATTAAATGGACACCCGCTTGTTGCCAAACAACTGAAACGTTTTGCGATGAGCCGTATCAGTCGTCCGTTCATTCGTCCGTTCGTTCAGGCATATGATTTAAATATGGCAGAAGCGACTCGGAGCCTTGAGGAGTATTCGAGTTTACATGACGTCTTTGTTCGTCATGTCAAACCAGAAATGCGACCGATCGATCAAGCAGAAGGCGCATTCGTTAGTCCTTGTGACGGTGTATTGTCTGTCGTTGACGATTTGACTGCTGATAGTCGCTTTACCGTCAAAGGACAATCGTATACAGTATCAGAATTACTCGGTTCCCATCATGAAGCACAGCAATACGTTGGGGGGCGTGTGATGATCTTTTATCTAAGTCCGCAAAACTATCACCGTGTCCACGTTCCAATGGATGGGACGGTTCGGACGAGTTATACACTCGGACGCGATTCGGCACCGGTGAATGAGATTGGTTTGACGCATGCACTTCGTCCATTGACACGGAACTATCGTCGTGTGACGCGTATCGTCCAAGGAAAACATGCTTTAGAACATGTCATGGTCGGTGCACTGAACGTCAACTCGATTGTTCGCACGAACGAAGCAAAAGATCTTCGACGCGGTGACGAGTTCGGTTACTTCTCATTCGGTTCAACAGTTGTACTGATTTGTCCGAAAGATGCATTGACCTTAGATACCCAAGCGATTGGACCAGTTTTAATGGGGCAACGCCTCGGACAATGGCATTCATGAGAGCGAGACGCCCGTTTTGGGCGTCTCCTTACGTTTAGGGAGGAATGAATCATGCCGGCATTGGCATTAGCAGAAATCGGAAGCACGCAGGTCCAGACGTATATCGCACTCATCATCTTTTTAGTGACCTATGGCTTCATCATCAGTGAAAAAGTAAGTCGAGCAATCGTTGCCTTACTTGGAGCGCTCGCGATGGTCATCATCGGCATCGTGGATCTCGAGACTGCATTATTTGAATACATCGAGTGGGGAACGATCGTCTTGTTGATTGGAATGATGATTCTCGTCACGATTGCCAATCAATCTGGATTGTTCGAATACATTGCGATTCGTGCGGCGAAGACGACAAAAGGAGACCCAATCAAGGTACTGATTCTATTGTCTGCCTTGACGGCACTTGGTTCTGCCTTCCTTGATAATGTCACGACCGTTTTACTAATCGTTCCAATCACGTTTTCGATTACGAAAATACTTAAGATTGCGCCGTTTCCGTTCTTACTGGCGGAAGTTTTGTTCGCGAATATCGGTGGAACGGCGACATTGATCGGTGATCCCCCGAACATCATGATCGGTGCAGCGAATCCACACTTGACGTTTAACGCCTTCTTATGGAATCTCGCACCGATCATTCTCATTATCACGATTGTGACGATTGGTATTCTCTATTTTGTCTTCCGGAAGCAACTACACGTCGAAGCAGAAGATCGCCAAAAATTGATGGAAATCGACGAAAAGAGTTATATCGTTAGTCGAAAATTGGTTACGCGGAGTAGTATCGTTCTCATCAGTACGATTGCGTTGTTCGTACTCCACCCGATTCTTGACCGGATTGGGTTGCATCTTGAAGCACCAGCCATCGCGATTCTTGGAGCGACGGTTCTGATGGTGCTAACAATCGAAAACGATCATCAGCTCGAGGGCATTTTTGCTCGGATTGAATGGACGACGATTTTCTTCTTCGCCGGATTGTTCGTGCTCGTCGGTGGAATTCAAGAAGCGGGTATCATTCGCTATCTCGCTGAAAAGACGATTGACCTGACAGGTGGCGACATTCAGACGACGGCAACGGCTGTCCTATGGTTGTCAGGCATTTCCAGTGCGACGATCGATAACATTCCGTTCGTTGCAACGATGATTCCGCTCATCAATGATGTAGCTGCTGGAATCGGATTATCTCCTGCAGATGCGAAAGTGGATGTCTTATGGTGGTCGCTCGCACTTGGTGCATGTCTTGGAGGGAACGGAACACTCATCGGTGCGTCAGCGAACGTCATCGTTGCTGGTCTCGCAACACGACAAGGCGAAAAATTCACCTATATGCGCTTTTTAATTTACGGAGCACCGATTACAATCGTGACGTTGATTTTATCACAACTCTATCTATGGATTCGCTATTATTAAGAAAACGGGAGGTCCGCCTTCCGTTTTCTTTTGTGCGTCGCTCTTACTATCTGATTGTGCTATAATCGAACGATAAGAGCATAACTGTTTCTTAAACTTAACTATAGAGCTAGACCATTATCTGGAGGTTTTATTCTTGTTCAAACGACTTTATCCGAAACATTTCGTGGCTTCGATCTACGATATCGACCTTGAAATGCTCAAACGAAACGGTGTCAAAGCCATTTTGACCGATCTTGATAATACGCTCGTCGCATGGAATATCGCAGATGCTCCAGACGAATTGGTTGCTTGGCTGGATATGGTGAATAATCAATATGGTTTCGACGTCATCATCGTATCGAACAACAATGGAGATCGCGTCAAGAAGTTCGCGGATCCACTCGGACTGCACTATATTGCGCCGGCTCGAAAACCGTTACCTATCGGTTTTAAGCGAGCCCTAACGGAATTCGGGTATCACGCGAAAGAAGTCGTCTTCTTAGGAGATCAACTCTTCACGGATGTACTCGGTGCAAACTCCGTTGGAATCGAAGTCATCCATGTTCAACCCGTCGTTAAGACGGACGGTGTCGTCACGAAATTCAATCGCCTGATGGAACGTGTCATTTTCCGCCGGATGAAACGCAAAGGAATCTATAAGTTGACACAACGCGTCAAAGAAGATCCTTCAGCGCTTGAACATCCGATCGAAACACTTCGTCAGGATAAGCAACAATAACCCTGTCAGATCGGTAGATGAAAGGGAAGGCAGCAGTCGCAACATGTACGGCGAGAGGTCGGAAGTTACGCTCTTGGAGTAGCGAGCAGGGCGCTACGGTGAAAAGAGAAGGGGCATCGTTCCCGCATGCGGCTCAACATAATATGATCGAAGAAATCCACTGCGCTGGTTGTGGTGTCGCCATTCAAACGGAAGACACAAAAGCACCAGGATACGCACCTAAATCTGCACTTGACCGTGAAATGGTCATTTGCCAACGTTGCTTTAAATTAAAGCACTACAATCAAATTCAAGATGTATCATTATCGGACGATGATTTCGTTAAAATCTTAGACGGAATCGGTCAAAAAGATGCACTTGTCGTTAAAATCGTCGATATCTTCGATTTTAATGGAAGCTGGTTACCAGGGTTACATCGGTTCGTTGGTAAAAACGATGTATTACTCGTTGGGAACAAAGCTGATTTATTACCGAAGTCACTCAACCCGAATCGCCTCATGAACTGGATGCGTCAAGCATCCAAAGAACTCGGATTACGTCCAGTTGACGTTCATTTGATCAGTGCGAAAAAAGGTCATGGTGTTGATGAACTCGCTGAAAAAATCGACTATTATCGTAAAGGGCGCGATGTCTACGTCGTCGGTTGTACGAATGTCGGAAAATCGACATTGATCAACCAAGTCATCAAACGTTTTGGTGAAGAGGATGAAGCTGTCATCACAGTCAGTCACTTCCCGGGAACAACACTTGATTTGATTGATATCCCACTCGACGATAACTGTAACCTGTATGATACACCGGGAATCATCAATCATCATCAGATGGCTCACTATGTTGATGCGAAGGACTTGAAATTGATCACACCGAAAAAAGAGATCAAACCACAAGTCTTCCAAATCCATCCGCAACAGACACTCTTCTTTGGAGGTCTTGCACGATTGGACTATATGGAAGGGAACAAGCGTTCATTCGTCATCTACATGTCGAACGAATTGAAAGTTCACCGGACGAAGCTTGAAAAGGCAGACGATTTATATGCGAACCACAACGGTGAGCTGTTGTCTCCACCAAACGAAAAGACGCGTGAGATGCTACCGCCGCTCGTTCGTCATGAATTCAGCCTCCGCGACAACATGAAGACGGATATCGTCTTCAGTGGACTCGGTTGGGTTGCAGTTCATGGAAAAGGTGGACGTGTCGCTGCTTATGCCCCAAAAGGTGTCGCTGTATCTTTACGTGAGGCGCTCGTCTGATGCGCTTTGCCGTCATCGGTCACCCGATTGCCCATTCACTTTCACCTGAGCTGCATACAGCTTGGCTGAGAGCGGCTGGGCTTTTCGGCTGTTATGACCTCATCGATGTAACAGAGCAAGAATTGCCGCAGATCATTACGAAATTACGCACACGTCAGCTGGACGGGATCAATGTGACGATTCCGCATAAGACAGCGATCATTCCGTATCTGGATCGATTGGAACCAGCAGCTCAAAAAGCAGGAGCCGTGAACACGGTGTACCGTAAAGATGGGCAGTTGATTGGTGCGAATACGGATGGGATTGGATTCGTTCGTGCATTAACGGCGCGTCGTCCATCATTTAAAAAGACACTCGTTCTTGGTGCGGGTGGTGCAGCGCGAGGCATCATTGCTGCTTTGCCTGGAGATGTGACGATTACGAATCGGACACAGGAACGCTCCGAGACAGTTGCTGCTGAATTTGGAGCACATGTTCTGCCTTGGCAAGAAACCTTTGATTTAACAAGTTACGACGTCATCATTAATACGACTTCTGTCGGGATGGCACCACATGTCGAAGCACGTCCGATCGAATTGACCGAGACGCACGCCTTAATTTGTGATATTATTTATCGACCGACGCCGACCCGTCTATTGCATGAAGCGACCGAAAAAGGTCTCGACACACTTGACGGCGTCCCGATGTTCGTCTTACAAGCGGCTGAAGCATTTGAACGCTTCACCGGAAAAGCACCTGACCTCGCACTTGGCGAGCAGGTGATACGAAAGCAATTGGAGGAATTTTAATCATGTTAACAGGTAAACAAAAACGTTTTTTACGCGCGACAGCTCACGATTTAAACCCGATTTTCCAAGTCGGTAAAAATGGAGTCGGAGAAGCAATGTGTGCTGATTTGATGGATGCGCTCGAAAAACGGGAACTCTTAAAAGTACAAGTATTACAAAATTGCGCAGATGCACCGAAGGATGTTGCACAAGAACTCGTCGCAGGAACGAATGCTGAACTCGTTCAAGTCATCGGAAAAGTCATCGTTCTCTATAAAGAATCTAAAGAAAATAAAACGCTCGAATTGCCACGATGAAAATCGGACTGATGGGCGGAACGTTCGATCCTCCGCATATCGGTCATCTCCTGATTGCCGAACAAGCGCAGGAACAACTCGAACTCGATGCGGTCTGGTTCGTACCAGCGAATGTGCCACCGCATAAACAACGTACTGTCACAGAAGCATCAAAGCGTCTACGTCTTGTAGAAGAAGCGATTGCATTAAATCCGACTTTTTCTGTCTCAGCAATTGAGTTTGAACGAGAAGAGCCTTCCTATACGTATGATACGATTCGTGCACTCAAGCACCGGTACCCAGAGCATGAGTTTCTGTTTCTGATCGGCGCAGATTCATTGGTTAGTCTCGATACGTGGTACCAAGCAGAACGGTTATACGAGGAAGTCGTCTTTGGTGCCGTCGCTCGACCGGGAAGTCGGTATCTGATTCCGCATGGTGCCCATGTGAAAGCGGTTGATATGCCATTGCTAGAAATTTCTTCGACAGATATCCGGCAACGGGTCGCGCGCGGACGGAGCATTCGCTACCTTGTACCGGAAGCCGTTCGACAACGGATTGAGGAGTGGAATCTATATGCGCCTTGAAGAAGCACGTCAAATCATCGAAAACACGTTGCCTGAGCGGCGATATGTGCACACGCTAGGTGTCGTCGAGACAGCGCGACATTTGGCTCTTAAATATGGTGTTGACGAAGAAGAAGCAACACTTGCTGCCATGCTCCATGATTATGCGAAATACCGCGATACGAATGAGATGCGTTCGATTGCCGTTGAGTTAGATCAACGTGTTTTACTCGATTATGATGACGAACTGCTTCATGCGCCAGTGGGTGCGGAGCTTGTCCGTCGAGAACTTGGTCTTGATTCGGACGTGATCTATCAGGCCATCGCGAACCATACGACAGGTGCGCCGGGTATGCCGTTGCTTGACCAAATCATCTTCGTCGCGGATGCGATTGAACCGAATCGCAGTTATCCCGGTGTCGAAGTGCTTCGCGAAGTAGCGGAGCAGGATTTGACGGACGCTGTCATCGCGACACTCAGTCAAACGATTCATTTTTTATGTAAGAAACAAGCTATCATCTTTCCGCGAACGATTGAGACCTATAATGCCTTCGTCGCGGCCAAACGAAAGGGGACCGTCCTATGACAGTCGAACAAGAATTACAATTAATCGTAAATGCTATCGACGATAAGCGTGCTGAAGATATCGTCGTCCTAAATATGTCAAGCATCTCACCTGTTGCTGACTATTTCGTGATCTGTGAAGGAAATTCAGAAAAACAAGTACAGGCAATCGCACGTGAACTCAAAGAAATCGCGCACGAAAATAATCTACCAATCAAACGCCTCGAAGGATTCGATGCAGCACGTTGGGTACTAGCGGATCTTGAAAACGTCGTCGTTCACGTCTTCCACCGCGACGATCGTGATTACTACAACCTTGAAAAACTCTGGGCAGATGCTCCAAAGGTTGAAGTCGAGGTCAACTAATGGCATACGAACAGTTCGCCTACATCTACGATGAATTGATGCAGGACGTCCCGTACGATCAATGGGTCGACTGGGTTAAAGCATACGTTCCGACTGGAAGTACGATTGCTGATATCGGTTGTGGAACGGGTACGGCGACGCTTGCGTTAGCGGAACATTATGAGATGCTCGGGATCGATTTATCGGAAGAGATGCTTGAAGTCGCGCAAGAAAAAGCGATGGAAGAAGGATTGAGCATTCAATTCTGGGCGCAAGACATGCGTGAAATCGAACTACCGACACCTGTCGATGCCGTGACGATCTTATGCGACTCCTTGAACTATCTTCGGGCGGAAGAAGATGTCAAACAGACGTTTACGCACGTAGCAGCGATCCTCAAAGATGGTGGACGTCTCTTATTCGATACACATTCTCCTTACAAGATGGAGACGTTGTTCAATGGAAAGACGTACGCTACACATGCGGAACAAAGTTCGTACATCTGGTTCGCGGACCCAGGAGAGACCCCTCTTTCTGTCGTCCATGAACTGACGTTTTTCATCGAGGAAGAAGACGGTCGCTATGAGCGTGTTGATGAAACACATCATCAGCGGACGTATCCTCCGGCACAATATGTGACCTGGTTACGCGAAGCCGGATTCCGAGTGCTCGCTGTCACAGGTGACTTTGGACCGGGTGCGCCTTCTGAAACAGCTGAACGAATTTTCTTCGTCGCTGAAAAAATGTAAAAGTGATCTCATCCGTCTTTTTTAAGCGATACACATTCGTGTTGCTTGAAGAAGACGGATTTTTTGTTCGTGAAACAGATGTTAATTCAAAATAACGGTATGGATGATATGACTTTCATTCGACATAACACCACAGTGTCGTGCTGTAAAGAGTGGTTAGTGCGCATTCCTTCGTTTCCTGAAGTCCGTAGCGACCTGTTAGAGTCGTGGGAAAAGGAGGGATTCGTCTTGACCGTTCCACGTTTACAACAGATCGCAGGTCTCGTCGTCGTCCTGCTACTCATCATTCTATTGTTCGTGCCACTACCCTCTTGTTCGAAAGAAGCAATGGTCGATCAACCATCTTTAACGGACAAACAACAAGAAGCAAAAGCAGAGCCGGCAGAAAAAGACACCTCGATTCGCGATAAACTCATCATGGTCGATGTAAAAGGGGCGGTAGAAGCACCTGGACCCTATCAATTCCACCTCGGTGATCGAGTGAAAGATGCAATCGAAAAAGCAAAGGCGACGGAAAAAGCCGATATTCGACAAATGAATCTTGCGGCACGCCTAGTTGATGGACAGGAAGTCATCGTTCCAGTAAAAAAAGGAAAAAATCAGCCAAAATCAACGAAACGCTCAAAAGCAGAGGCACCTAAAGGATTGATTGATCTTAATGCGGCAACAGCAGAGCAATTGATGGAGGTTCCGGGGATTGGTCCTGCTAAAGCGGAAGCAATATTAGCTTATCGTGAGGAGAAGGGAGGATTTGCGACGTACGAATCACTTGGAGAAGTGAAGGGGTTCGGGGAAAAGACGTTAGAGTCGCTTAAATCCTACCTGATTGTCTACTGATGCCGCTTCATGCGCTGTTCATCCTCTTATTGATTGTCGCAATCAAAGAATCGATCTGGTGGTTAGTGTTCCTCATGATTTTCTCTGTCATGAAGTCATGGTCTTTTTCAATCAATCGTTTCTTCTTTTTGCTCATTCTGAGTTGTCTGTTCATCGGAATGGGACATTTGTCACCTGAACCGCATGCCGTTTCTTCTGTTGATATCCTATCGGGAAAGCGTAACGGGGATCGCATCCGTTATGAGGCAAAAAGCAACGGTCAACCCGTCTTGTTGACAGCGACGGTCGCAGAAGATGAGACGGGATATGAACGAATCGGTCACTCCTGTCGCGTAAAGACCGAACCGCTCGATATCCGGCAACAATCGAATGCAGGCGGCTTTGACGAACAGCAATTCATGCATACGCATCGTTACGGTGGAAAGTGGGAAATCCGTTCGTTTGAATCCTGTCATCCGACACCAGGTTATGCGGCTGAAGGGAGACGGGTGCGCGAAGCTTGGTTGACGCGGATTGAAGGATTGCTACCACAAAAACAAGCATTCTATGTCGAAGCACTTGTATTTGGTGAGGATCGATTAATGGATCAAGTGACGCTCGAACGGTTTAAGAAATTCGGTTTATTACATGCAATCGTCATCTCAGGATCACACATCGCTTTTTTGATTCTCAGTCTGTTGTATGTCTTACGCAAAATCAGAATCACTAAAGAAAAACGGCTCGACGCCGTTCTTCTCTTACTGCCGATTTACGGATGGTTGACGGAGTGGAGTCCTCCTGTCACACGCGCCGTTCTTGTTGCGATGATTCTTTTATTCAGTCGTCGTTTCCACAAACCGTTGGATCCGGTGGAGGTCATTGCGGGAGTTGCGGCTTTTCAATTAGCGATTCAACCGACTGTGATTTATGATATCGGGTTTCAATTGACAGTCGGATTGACATTGTTTCTTGTACTGTCGAGACGACTAATGGGTTCGGTTCGTCGTCCTTGGAACTGGCTACTTATCAGTGCTTGGGCGCAATTCGGCACTCTTTTATTTTTACAAGGCATTGAGCAAACGACTGTTTCAATTTGGTCGCCATTGTTGAACCTATTGATTGGTGGCTGGATTGAATGGGTGATTCTACCGGGATCGTTCATTCTTGCGATGATTCCTTTTTTACCAATCAGCTCGACGTTTCAAACAATACATCAACACGCGATTCAGTGGATGGATCAAGCGTTACGACTAGCTGAGCATTTACCATTGGCAGTGGTTGCTGTTCCGGCATTTTCTTCCATCATCTTGACGTGTATCGTTACTGGAACTGGTCTTGCGTGGTTCATCGCTGAGCGAAGATGGTGGGGTCATCTCATTCCGATCATCCTTTTGCTGACGGCATGGGGCTATACAGAATGGCGTGCACCTGATCAAATTACGTTTTTAGATGTTGGTCAAGGTGACAGCATCGTACTTGAAAAAGCAGGAGAGACATTCGTAGTGGATACTGGTGGTGTTTATCAACAGTCGACACATCCACTAATGCGTCCGTTCGATCCAGGTAGTCATATCGTCGCTCCGTTTTTGTTCACACGAGGCGAAGCAAAAATCGATGGTCTCATCGTGACGCATGCTGATCATGACCACGTGGGGGGACTACTCGGGTTACTGCGTCAAGTTCGCGTAAAAACAGTTTATTTAGGTACGTATGACAACACGGATGACAAACGACGTGCGTTAATTCACTCAATCGAAGCAACAGGAACAAACGTCCAATTCATCAAGAGTGGGGACATGATTCGTCCTTGGTTACAAGTACTTGCGCCGACTGAACGAGAAGAAGAAGAAAACGATCGATCCGTCGTGTTACAAGCGCAGATTGCAGAGCAACGTGTCCTACTGACAGGCGATGCCGGAGTAGCAATTGAGGATAAGTTAAGTATTGGTCCGGTCGATATTTTAAAAGCAGGTCATCATGGATCAAACACGTCAACTGGCGAAGAACTCTTGCAAAAGACGAATCCGAAGATCGTCATCTTGTCGGTCGGACAAAAAAACCGGTACGGTCATCCGCATCCGGACGTGCTCGAGCGAATCGGAACAGAACGAATCGTCTTTCGGACGGATCAAGACGGGAGTATAACTTGTTCTTCAGCGGGCTGTGAACCTATGATAAAATAAAAAAACAGCAACCCCCCAAGGTTGCTGTTTTACTGATTATAGACTTAAGAACTTAATTGCGACACCGATGATGAACAAGACTGCGAAGAAGCCGAATGATGCACCAAAACCAACGGCAGAGTCGAGCGCATCGTTGCGTTTTGATTGAATATCGTTCTCGAACGCGTTTTCACTTGGTGGGCGTACTGAATGTGCCATGCTGCATTCCCCCTTAATAGATTCCGCTTCTAGTATAGCGGAATAAAAGAGGATTATCTATGATGAAGTTAAGAACAAACTGTGAAATGTGGTGGGAATGATGAAAACTCCTTGGCTCGTCAACGGAAAATTAGCGAATTTATACTTATTATATGGAACCGAACGACACTTGTTAGAAGAATGGGAACGTGAAATCGTAAAAGCGGCTCTACCGGACGGAGAGCGGTTTGATTATATGAAAATTGATTTGAACGATCAACCGCTCGACGCGGTGCTGGATGAAGCGGAGACCGTGCCATTCTTAAGTGACTACCGTGTCGTCGTTGCAAAACCAGCAACGTTTCTGACCGGTGCAAAAGATAAAAAACAACATAACCTCGAGCGCCTAGCGGACTATGTCATGCAACCAGCAGATTACGCGGTCGTCGTCTTGATCGTCGAAGCTGAAAAACTCGATGAACGAAAAACCGTCGTCAAACGATTGAAAGAGCGGGCGACGGTGCTTGAGGCGAAAAAACCGACGACTGAAGAGCTGTTCCACTTCGTTCTAGATGCGGTCAATGATAAAGGATACCGGATGGAACGTCCGGCGATCGAGCGTCTGATTTTCCTGACTGCTGAGATGTGGGGGACATTAGCGCACGAACTGGAGAAGTTGATGTTATTTGCGGGGGATCGACCGACGATTGAAATCGAGGATGTCGATTTGCTTGTTCCGCGGACATTAGAGGATAACGTCTTTCAATTAACGGATTACTTGATGAAACGTCAACTCGAACCGGCGATCCGTTTGATTCGTGACCTTGAGAAACAAGGACAAGAAGTGTTGGCACTTCTTGGACTGATGGCACGTCAATACCGGATGATGCTGTTGTCGAAACGATTAGCGGAGCAAGGGTACGGAGAACGACAAATCGCATCAAAAGTTGGTGCTCATCCGTATGCAATCAAATTGGCCTTGCAGTCTGCGAAGCGTTTTACCTTTGCACAGCTCGAGCAAGCACTCGTTGCCATTACGACGACGGATGAAGGCATGAAAACAGGACGCGGTGATAAGAAGATTTTATTTGATGCGTTGATTGTTCGTTTAGCGACGTTATAAGAGGAGGAAATCAATCATGAAAGTTCAGCTCATTACAGCAGAAGAAGTCATCCCTCTACGGCATGAAGTGTTGCGTCCCCATCAACCACGTGAAGCGTGCATCTACCCAGACGATGCGCTTGCATCGACATTCCATCTTGGTGGAATAAAAGAGCATCAAGTCGTCGCGATTGGTAGCTTTTCTGAACAATCACATGAACAAGCGCCAGGAGCGACGTATCAGCTTCGTGGAATGGCGTCGAGTGAACAAGTACGTGGTGAAGGGTACGGTCGGGCATTGATTGAAGAAGCCCGTCGAGTCTTACAGGAAAGACGAGTCGCTGCGTGGTGGTGTAACGCTCGCGTCACGGCACTTCCTTTTTATGAGCGTCTTGGACTAGAGCGCGTAGGAGAACCTTTCATGATCGAAGGAATCGGTCTTCATTATGTAATGATCGATCGTCTGAATGACAATTAATATGACAAATGGCGGAAGAGAGAATCGTATCGAACGATTCCTTCTTCCGCCATTTCAGATCATATAAAAAATCGCCACCGGAGATACCTCCTAGTGGCGACCCATCACCGTATTCTTCGGAAAGAATTAAAGTGCGTTTACGAGTTTAGCGAGACGTGATTTGTCACGACCAGCTTTGTTGCTGTGGATGAGACCTTTAGCAGCAGCTTTGTCGATTTTTTTAGAAGCTGTAGCGAAAGCAAGGACCGCTTGGTCTTTGTTACCTTCAGCTGCGAAAGTTTCGACTGCTTTAATCGCTGAACGCATTGCCGATTTACGTTGTACGTTAGCGACGCGGCGTTTTTCAGCTGTTTTAACGCGTTTGATTGCTGATTTAATGTTAGCCATGGATGATTCACCTCCAATAAAACTCATTCGAGATTTATATTCGCATATCTGCAGTTATCGTTCAACAGAACAAACACAATTGTAGCAAACGTTTTTCTTAAAAGCAATACGACGTCTAGGGAATCTTCACATTTTGTTTTTCGGGTAAAACAAAACGAGATAGTACAGTGAAGCGCTTTTTGGTATAATGAACCGTATGTACGTTTGAAAATAAGGTAAGGTGACTCTAAACATGACGAATGAAGACCGTTTAAAGCGGCAGAAGAGTATTCGTAACTTCTCGATCATTGCCCATATCGATCACGGGAAGTCGACACTCGCTGACCGAATTTTAGAAAAAACTGGCGCGTTGACATCGCGCGAAATGAAAGACCAGACACTTGATGCCATGGATCTCGAACGTGAGCGTGGAATCACGATTAAACTGAATGCTGTTCAATTGAAGTATACAGCAAAAGATGGGGAAGACTACATTCTTCACCTCATTGATACACCGGGACACGTCGACTTCACATATGAAGTCTCGCGTTCACTTGCAGCTTGTGAAGGAGCTGTCCTCGTCGTCGATGCGGCGCAAGGAATCGAAGCGCAGACGCTTGCGAACGTTTACTTAGCACTCGACAACGATCTCGAAATCCTTCCGATCATTAACAAAATCGATTTGCCTTCTGCAGACGTTGAACGCGTCCGTCAAGAAATCGAAGATGTCATCGGGCTCGATGCGTCTGAAGCCGTTCCGACATCTGCGAAGGCCGGAATCGGAATCGAAGAAATTTTAGAACAAATCGTCGAGAAAGTACCAGCTCCGACCGGTGATCCATCTGCACCGCTTGAAGCATTGATTTTCGACTCTTACTATGATGCTTATCGTGGTGTCGTTGCATCGATTCGAGTCGTCAACGGAACAGTTAAGGTTGGCGATAAGATCCGGATGATGTCAACAGGTAAGGATTTTGAAGTCCTTGAACTCGCTGTCGCAACACCAAAACCGTTACGTCAGCAAGAATTGACGGTCGGTGATGTTGGAACGTTGTCGGCTTCGATCAAAACGGTTGGCGATGTGCGTGTCGGGGATACGATCACGCTTGCGAAACAGCCGGCTGCTGAAGCACTGCCAGGTTACCGGAAAATGAATCCGATGGTGTACTGTGGACTCTATCCAATCGATGCTGCGAAGTACAACGATCTACGAGAAGCGCTTGAAAAACTACAACTCAGTGATGCGGCCCTTGAATTCGAACCAGAGACTTCACAAGCACTCGGATTCGGATTCCGTTGTGGATTCCTCGGGATGCTCCATATGGAGATCATTCAGGAGCGGATCGAACGTGAGTTCAACATCGATATGATCACGACGGCACCGTCCGTTATCTATCACGTGACGACGACAGCAGGTGAAGTCTTGCACGTCGATAACCCATCGAAGATGCCGGATCAGCAAAAAGTTGAATTCATCGAAGAGCCGTTCGTTAAGGCTGCTGTCATGACACCGAATGATTACGTTGGTGCGATCATGGAGTTGTGTCAGAAGAAACGCGGAACATTCGTCGATATGCAATACATCGATACGACACGTGTCAAAATCACGTATGAGTTACCGTTATCTGAGATCGTCTACGACTTCTTCGATCAGTTGAAATCAAGTACGAAAGGCTATGCGTCACTTGATTATGAATTGATTGGCTATCAACAGTCGCGTCTTGTCAAGATGGACATCCTACTCAACAACGAGAACGTCGATGCGCTCAGCTTCATCGTTCACCGTGACTTCGCGTACGAACGCGGGAAAGTCATCGTTGATAAGTTGAAGGAATTGATTCCGCGGATGCAGTTCGAAGTACCGATCCAGGCTGCTGTCGGAACGAAGATCGTCGCGCGTTCGACGATCAAGGCATTACGGAAGAACGTTCTTGCGAAATGTTACGGGGGAGATATCTCTCGGAAACGGAAGTTGCTCGAGAAGCAAAAAGAAGGTAAGAAACGCATGAAGATGGTAGGCTCAGTAGAGGTACCGCAAGAAGCCTTCATGTCCGTTCTATCCATGGACGAAGATTAAACAGGTGGGGGGCGCTTGCGTCCCCTTTTTGGTTTTTATAGAGAAAGGATGAGGCGAAATGGGAATACGCGCCGCATATGTCCACATCCCTTTTTGTGAACATATTTGTTATTACTGTGATTTCAATAAAGTCTTTTTAAAGAATCAGCCCGTCGATGAATATCTCGATGCACTCGAACGCGAAATCGAACTGACGCTGAAACAATACCCGACGGATTATCTCGAGACGATTTTCGTCGGTGGCGGCACACCGACCGCTTTGAATGAACCGCAGATGCAACGTTTAATGGAAATCATTCAGAAGCATTTGTTACCACTAACAGGTGACGATTTAGAGTACACGGTCGAGTCGAACCCGGATGGTGTATCAGAAGAGAAACTCGATATCATGAAGGCGGGTGGCGTCAACCGCGTCAGTTTTGGTGTCCAGTCATTTGATGACGGATTGCTCGAACGCATCGGTCGGACGCACCGGGAAGCAAAAGTCGCGCAGACGCTCGACGCAGCAGCGAAACGGTTTGATAACATCTCCGTCGACTTGATGTTCGGGTTACCGAATCAGACGCTCGATCAGGTCCGCTACGACGTCACGCGGGCACTTCAACTGCCGATTACACATATCTCATCTTATTCATTGATCTTAGAACCGCATACAGTCTTTGCGATTCAAGAGCGAAAAGGAAAGCTACCACTGCCGACGCAAGATCTCGAGGCAGAGATGTATCAAGTAATGATCGAAACGATAGAAGCGGGTGGATATGCGCAGTATGAGATCTCGAACTTCGCGGAAGCTGGTAAAGAGAGTCGGCATAATCGTGTCTACTGGGAAAATGATGAATACTACGGGTTCGGTGCAGGCTCACACAGCTACATCAATCAGACACGTCGTGCGAACATCGCACCGATTCCGCATTATATTAAAGCGGAAGGGTTACCGGTTCGAAAAGAGACGCCGTTGACGAACGTCGAGCGGATGGAAGAAGAGATGTTCCTTGGACTTCGAATGAAGGACGGCGTATCACTCGAACGTTTCCGAGCGAAGTATGGAGTAGCATTTGAAGATGTCTTTGGTGACGTCATGAAACGGTTGTTGCCAAACGGTCTTGTCGAACAAACGGAGACACATATTCGTTTGACGCCAGCCGGAATTCCGCTAGCGAATGAAGTCTTCGCAGAGTTTATTGGTGAAGCGCAGGTTCAATGAGTCTTAAATCATTGAAAAGAAAAAGGACTGACTTAAATAAGAATGACTCGTCTTTTCACGCCCTTTCCTCAGGCGAAACACAAGACCCGCTTTCCTGCTTCATTTAAGCAGGAAAGCGGGTCTTGTTTGTCTCTAACAGCGCAAAAATGCACTTTTTCCTGTAGGAGTGACGTGTGACGAGTCATTCTTTTTTTGTTAGAACTAGGACGTGACAGTCCGTACTCGACTCCTAAAGGAAAAGAAAGCTTTCGTCAGGGATGGGTAAGACCCGACAGATCGCATTGGATGCGAAGTGTCGCGACTTACCTCCCGTCTTTTAAAAGCGAGTATGACAGAAACGTTCATTGCTAAAACAGAATCTAAATCAGAATATCAGTCCATGTTTCCGTCATTTTTTTGATTTCCTTAAAAAATAAGCAGTCGTTCCGATGACCGCGATGAACAGCCAGACAAAGACTCCTGCCATTGCCAATAATTCAATCATCCGATTCATCCTTTCTGTTCTTTGTTTCACTGTATCGTAGAATGGGAAACTGTTCAAAGGGTCACGCAATTCGGTTGACATCGGACGGACAATTCCTTATAGTAAAAGATGTAATTAGCACTCGTTAAAAGTGAGTGCTAACAAAATAAGGTGGTGAAGAAGGTGCTGACGGATCGTCAATTGTTGATTTTACGTGCAATCGTCGATGATTACATCAAGACTGCTCAACCCGTCGGCTCACGGACGCTCTCGAAAAGAGACGACGTGACGTTCAGTTCCGCGACCATTCGTAACGAGATGGCGGACCTCGAAGAGATGGGTCTGATTGAAAAGCCACACACTTCCGCAGGTCGGATTCCTTCCGAACTCGGATACCGTTTTTATGTCGACCATCTGATTCGTCCGGAAAGCATCACACCAAAAGAAGCACAGGCATTGAAATCACTCTTTGCCCATTCCGTGAATGAGAATGATCGGTTGATTCGGCACACAGCAGACCTGTTGAGCGATTTAACCCATTACACGACGCTTGTACTTGGACCAAAAGAAGAAGGGCAACGTCTGCATCATCTGGAATTGATTCCTCTTGCCGAGGGTCGTGTCGTCATCGTTCTCGTCACCGAGACGGGACATGTCGAACACAAGACGTTGCAATTGAATCAAGCGTTATCCCAGGAAGCAGCGAGCCGGCTGATGGAACGTCTGAACCAGACGTTACGCGGTACGCCGCTCTCAGCCTTACGCAGTCGATTGCTTGAAGAGATTCGCCGATTCCGTTCGGAGCACTCTGAACAGACGGTCTTGCTCTCAAAAGCACTTGATCTCGTCTTGACGGATCAAGAGGAGCGACCGTTCATCTATTTGGGCGGGAAAGCCAACATGTTCGATCAGCCCGAATTTCAGGACGTTGCAAAACTACGACCGGTGCTCGAGTTGATCGAACAACAAGAAGCCGTTCTCGATTTTCTACGACCAAATCTTGATAATCAAATCTTGATTACGATCGGTAGCGAGAACAACGTCGATGCATTAAAAGATTGTAGCGTCATCCGAGCTCACTATTCGGTCGACGGTGTCTCGATCGGAACACTTGCATTGATTGGACCGAAACGGATGGATTACAATCGGGGAATCAACTCGATTATCCATTTACTCCAAGCATTCCAAGCCGAATTGCATAAGAACAATTTGGATTGAATATAGAAAGGGGCTCGATTCAGAGTGGAAGAAAAAGAACAGAATCAAAACCTCCAACAAGAAGAAAACGTAACAGAGTCGACTGACACAGTCGAAGTCACAGAAGAAGAAGTCATCCAAGCGGATCTCGTCGAAGACGAGAAACCAGACTTCGAAGCACAACTCGCAGAAGCAAAAGCTTCAGAGTTACGCCTCCGTGCAGATTTTGAAAACTTCAAACGTCGCAACCGTGTCGAAGCAGAGAATCGCGCGAAGTATTCATCACAAGCCATCGTCGAAAAGCTATTGCCGCTCGTCGATAACTTGGACCGTGCGCTCCAAATCGAAACAGAAAACGATGAGACAAAATCCGTCTTAGCTGGCGTTGAAATGGTAAAACGTCAACTCGTTGAAACACTTCAAAACGAAGGTGTCGTTGCGATTCCTGCCGTTGGAGAAGCGTTCGATCCGAACCTTCACCAAGCAGTCGTTCAAGAAGCAAGTGAAGAACACGAATCAGGCATCGTCACTGCCGAATTCCAAAAAGGGTACAAATTACACGATCGTGTAATTCGTCCAAGTATGGTTAAAGTAGCTGAGTAATCAGCAAGTAGGCATTTGAATATTCCAATCATTGAAAGCGAGGAAATAGATCATGGCAAAAATCATTGGTATTGACTTAGGTACAACGAACTCATGTGTTGCAGTAATGGAAGGTGGCGAACCAGTCGTCATCGCTAACGCAGAAGGAAACCGTACGACACCATCTGTCGTCGCATTCAAAAACGGCGAGCGTCAAGTAGGGGAAGTCGCAAAACGTCAAGCAATCACAAACCCGAACACGATCATGTCGATCAAGCGTCACATGGGTACGGATTATAAAGTAGAAGTAGAAGGCAAAGATTACACACCACAAGAAGTCTCTGCAATCATCCTTCAAAAATTAAAAGCACAAGCGGAAGACTACCTCGGTGAAAAAGTCACAGAAGCTGTCATCACAGTACCAGCTTACTTCAATGATGCAGAACGCCAAGCGACAAAAGACGCTGGTACGATTGCTGGTCTTGACGTAAAACGGATCATCAACGAGCCTACAGCGGCAGCACTCGCATACGGTCTCGAAAAAGGCGAAGACCATACGATCCTCATCTATGACCTTGGTGGTGGTACGTTCGACGTATCGATTCTTGAACTCGGTGACGGAGTCTTTGAAGTTGTTTCAACTGCTGGTGACAGCCGTCTCGGTGGAGATGATTTCGACCAAAAAATCATCGACCATCTCGTAGCAGAATTCAAAAAAGAAAACGGCATCGATCTTGCTCAAGACAAAATGGCGCTTCAACGTTTGAAAGATGCAGCTGAAAAAGCGAAAAAAGACCTTTCAGGTGTTTCTTCAACACAAATCAGCCTTCCGTTCATCACAGCTGGCGCATCAGGTCCACTTCACTTGGAAATGACGCTTTCACGTGCGAAATTCGATGATCTCACAGCAGATCTCGTTGAACGTACGATGGAACCAACACGCCGTGCTATGAATGATGCAGGTCTGACACCTGACAAAATCGATAAAATCATCCTCGTTGGTGGTTCGACTCGTATTCCTGCAGTTCAAAAAGCAATCCAAGACTTCACTGGCAAAGAATCGTTCAAAGGGGTTAACCCGGATGAAGTCGTTGCCCTCGGTGCGGCAGTTCAAGGTGGCGTATTGACAGGGGACGTTAAAGACGTCGTTCTTCTCGACGTAACTCCACTTTCACTCGGTATCGAAACAATGGGTGGCGTGATGACGAAATTGATCGACCGTAACACAACGATCCCAACTTCGAAATCACAAGTCTTCTCAACTGCAGCAGACAGCCAACCAGCTGTTGATATCCACGTCCTCCAAGGAGAACGTCCAATGGCAGCAGATAACAAAACGCTCGGTCGCTTCCAATTGACGGACATTCCACCAGCACCACGTGGCGTGCCACAAATCGAAGTTAAATTCGACATCGATGCGAACGGTATCGTTAACGTTTCTGCGAAAGATCTTGGAACAAACAAAGAACAATCAATCACGATCCAATCATCAAGCGGCTTGACTGAAGCAGACATCGAGCAAATGGTCAAAGATGCAGAAGCAAATGCGGACGCTGACAACAAGCGTAAAGAAGAAGTTGAATTACGCAACGAAGCAGACCAACTCGTTTTCGCAACAGATAAAGCAATCAAAGATCTTGGTGAGCAAGTTTCTGACGCTGACAAAGAAAAAGCAGAAGCTGCAAAAGAAAAAGTAACAAAAGCTCTCGAAGGAACAGACATCGAAGCAATCCGTGCTGCAAAAGACGAATTGTCGACAGTCGTTCAAGAGTTGACACAAAAAGTCTACGAGAACATGGCACAGCAACAAGCCGGCGCTGAAGGCGCACAAGCTGGTGGCCAAGACGACAACGTCATGGACGCAGAGTTCGAAGAAGTCGACGAGAAAGACAACAAGTAATTCATCCGACCGATTTTTCGGGCGCTAGAGAGAGCCAAAGCGTATCCGCGCTTTGGCTCTTTCCATGTCGCACGAAGTTCGGTAAAATCAAACAGTATGAAATGAATCGGAATAGAGAGAGGAAGACTGCACGTGGAAAAACGCGATTATTATGAAGTATTAGGCGTCGCGCGCGATGCCTCATCAGCGGAAATCAAACGCGCGTACCGTAAGCTTGCCCGGACGTACCACCCGGACGTCAATAAAGAAGCAGATGCGGATGCGAAATTCAAGGAATTATCGGAAGCGTATGAAGTGTTATCCGATGACAATAAACGAGCACGTTACGACCAATTCGGTCACCAAGATCCATCACAAGGTGGTGGTGGGTTCAGTGGCGCAGAAGGATTCGGAGACATCTTCGACATGTTCTTCGGTGGCGGACGTCGTCAAGATCCAAACGCACCACGTAAAGGACAGGATTTACAATACGTCGAAGAAATCGACTTCATGGAATCGGTCACAGGCGTTGAGAAGACGATCACAATCCCAGTCGAAGAAGATTGCGGTACATGTCACGGTTCTGGTGCTAAACCAGGAACACATCCGGAAACATGTAAACGATGCGGTGGTTCGGGTCACATCAACGTCGAACAAAACACGATGTTCGGTCGTGTCGTCAACCAAACGACATGTTCGACGTGTCATGGTCGTGGACAAATCGTCAAGGAACCATGTGAAACATGTCGTGGCGCCGGTCGTGTCCGTAAAAACAAAGATGTTCGGGTCAAAATTCCAGCAGGGATCGACAATGGGCAACAAATTCGCTTAGCAGGAAAAGGGGAAGCCGGCGTCAACGGTGGACCAGCAGGTGACTTGTATGTCGTCGTTCGTGTTGCAGCACACGAACTGTTCGAACGCGTCGACGATCATATCGTCATGGACATGCCGCTGACGTTTGCGCAAGCAACACTTGGAGATGAGATTGAAGTACCAACCGTTCACGGTAAGGTCAGTCTGAAGATTCCAGCCGGCACACAGACAGGTTCGCGATTCCGTCTACGCGGAAAAGGGATGCCGAATGTCCGGTCTGGTCATCATGGCGATCAGTACGTCAACGTCGTCGTCATCACGCCGAAGAATCTGACGGAACGTCAAAAAGAACTATTACGCGAATTCAATGAAATTAGCGATGAAAAAGGTGTTGAAGAGCAGCACGAAGGTGTCTTCAGCCGGATTAAGACATTCTTCACAGGGTGATCACTACAGAGGAGCGTGACAAGAAATGAAATGGTCAGAGATCTGTGTCCATACGACACAAGAAGCCATCGAAGCAGTTTCGAACATCTTACATGAAGCGGGAGCAAGCGGAGTCGTCATCGAGGACGTCGAAGATTTCGAGATGATGTCCCACCGTGAGGATAACTTCGGTGAAATTTGGGATGAGACGAAACGGGACGAGTACCCGACTCAAGGTGTACTCGTGAAGGCGTATCTTGCAGAAAGCAGCGATTTGACGGACACGATCAAAGGCATCGAACATGACATCCAACAGTTGACGAACTTCGGTTTGTCGATTGGTACGGGTGCTGTCACGCTGACTCAAGTAGATGAAGAAGACTGGGCTCATTCATGGAAACAATTCTATAAGCCGGTCAAGATCAGCCGTCATTTGACGGTCGTTCCGATGTGGGAAGACTACACACCACAGCCAGATGAAAAAATCATCGAGCTCGATCCAGGCATGGCATTCGGAACGGGAACACACCCGACGACGGTCCTCTGTATTCAAGCAATCGAAAACTACTTACAAGAGGAGGACCGTGTCGTCGACGTCGGAACGGGATCCGGTGTCTTAGCGATCGCAGCAGCGAAGCTAGGAGCAAAAGATGTCTTTGCACTTGACCTAGACGAAGTCGCTGTCAAATCAGCGACAGAAAACGTCGCCTTGAACGAAGTCAGTGAGCAGATCACAGTCCGTCAAGGAGACTTGATGAAGGAATTGAGTGAACCGGTCGAGTTGATCGTCGCGAACATCTTAGCGGAAGTCATTCTCCTTTTCGTCAAAGATGCCTATACATTGACGTTACCTGGCGGACATTTCATCGCTTCAGGTATCATCAGTCAGAAGAAAGACATGGTCGTCCAAGCGATGCAAGAAGCAGGCTTTACGATTGTTGAGACGACGAAGCTTGAAGACTGGGTCGCGATCATCGCAAAACGGGAGGAGTAAACGCATGCAACGGTATTTCGTCGAACCCTCGATGCGTCAGGGAGATGTCTTTCATCTCCCAAAAGACGACGCACACCATATGAAGAACGTCATGCGAATGGAAGTCGGCGGAGAGATTCTCGTACTTGACGGAACAGGTCTTTATCGGTGTCGTCTTGAAGCACTCGATAAGCAAGCGGCATCTGCACGGATTGAAGAGACTTTACCGATTGAAACAGAACTACCGATTCGTGTGACGATTGCCCATGGATTACCAAAGGGCGATAAGATCGAACTCGTTGCGCAAAAAGCAACGGAACTTGGGATCCATCATCTACGGATTTTCGAAGCTGATCGTTCCGTCTCAAAATGGGATCAGAAGAAAGTTCCAAAGAAGCTGGAGCGACTCGAAAAAATCGTCAAGGAAGCAGCGGAACAATCGTATCGTGCCCACTTGCCGACGGTTGACTTCGTGGCGTATGATGAAGTCTTACAGGATGCATCGAACTACACGGCTTGTCTGGTTGCCTATGAAGAATCAGCAAAACAAGGGGAGGCTTCCGTCCTTGCTACGACGCTTGCTGAGCTACAAGAAGGAGATTCTCTTCTTGTTGTGATCGGACCTGAAGGCGGGTTCGCAGAAGCGGAAATCGCACGTTTGACGGATGCCGGTTTTAAACAAGCCGCTCTAGGGCGCCGCATCTTACGGACGGAAACGGCTCCATTTTATGTCCTTTCCGCCGTCTCGTATCATTTTGAATTGAAAGGGTGAACGAAATGGCAACTGTTGCCTTTCAAACGCTTGGCTGTAAAGTCAACCACTACGAAACAGAAGCTGTCTGGCAACTGTTCAAAGACGCTGGTTACGCACGCGTTGATTTTGCGGATCATGCGGACGTTTATGTCGTCAATACATGTACGGTCACGAATACCGGAGATAAGAAAAGTCGTCAAGTCATCCGACGAGCGATTCGCCAAAATCCGGATAGTGTCATCTGCGTAACGGGCTGTTATGCCCAAACATCTCCTGCTGAAATCATGGCGATTCCTGGCGTCGATGTCGTCGTCGGAACACAAGATCGGCATAAAATGATTGGATACATCGAACAATTCCGTGAAGAACGCATGCCAATCAATGCGGTCGGAAACATCATGAAAGCAAAAGTCTATGAAGAACTGGATGTACCGGCCTTTACGGACCGGACACGAGCTTCTCTGAAAATTCAAGAAGGCTGTAACAACTTCTGTACGTTCTGTATCATCCCATGGGCGCGTGGTCTCATGCGGTCTCGTCAACCGGAAGATGTCTTGAAGCAAGCACAACAGCTTGTTGATGCGGGTTACAAAGAAATCGTCTTAACGGGAATCCATACAGGTGGATACGGAGAAGACTTGAAAGACTACAATTTAGCGAAATTACTTAAAGCACTCGAATCCGTCAATGGACTTGAACGTTTACGGATTTCGTCGATCGAAGCGAGTCAAATCACGGACGAGGTACTCGATGTCCTGAAGGATTCACCAATCGTCGTTCGTCACTTGCACGTTCCAATCCAGTCTGCATCCGATACGGTCCTCCGCCGGATGCGCCGCAAGTATACGATGGCGGAATTCGGAGAACGGATCACACGTCTGAAGGAAGTTCTGCCTGACTGTGCAATCACGTCAGATGTCATCGTTGGTTTCCCAGGTGAGACGGAAGAAGAGTTCATGGAAACGTTCAACTTCATTAATGATCATAAGTTCAGTGAATTGCATGTATTCCCGTACTCGAAACGGACCGGTACACCGGCTGCGATGATGGACGATCAAGTCGAGGAATCAATCAAGGAAGAACGCGTCGCGCGTTTGATCGCCTTATCGGATCAACTCGCGAAGGAATACGCTTCGAAATACGAGGGAGAATTGCTTGAGATCATTCCGGAAGAATTCTCGGAAGAAGCAGGTGGTCGTCTCGTCGGTTACACAGATAACTATTTACGTGTTGCAATCGAAGGCGACGAGTCGATGATCGGACAACTCGTTCGTGTCAAAATCACGAAAGCCGGCTATCCGATGAATGATGGTCAATTCGTTCGAATCATGCAGACACTTAAAGACGCTGCAGTCTAATGATTCGTAAAAGCGATCTCGATATACGCATATAAGAAAACAGCCTCGAAATAGGGGCTGTTTTCTTACGTTACTATGTAGGGTGCTTTAGTTTTTTAAAACAACTTTTGATCGATTCATTTTAGAAAATGATTTTATGTTATGGTTTTCATAAGTAGATTATTACCAGAAACAAGACCTCATGATATGAGCATAACACTTCACATACAAAGGGATTTTTCAAAATGAAAACAAACGGATTATCAGTTCTATCAGTCATCTTAACAGTATTGATGTTCATCGTTTTATTTAATCAAGAGGCATTTGCGTATAGTTCGATTATTTTAATCGTCCTAATAATAAGTATTACTTGTTTGACGTTTTTGAACACAGGTAAGAAAAAACAATGAATCGATCATTGAATTGAAGACTAAAGACGACATGCATTGCTTTTCTTACATAGAGGAGCATCGCATGTTATTTTGTTTTCATTTCAGGAATGCGCTACACTGAATACAGTTCAATTAAGGAAAGAGGATATCATTCATGCGAATCAACAAATTCATTAGCGAAACGGGCTTTTGCTCAAGACGTGCTGCCGATAAACTGATCGATGCAGGTCGTGTGACGATCAACGGTCTGACAGCAGAACTCGGCTCGCAAGCTGAAGAAACGGACGTCGTCGAAATCGACGGTCAGCCGCTCCAGACAAAACCAAAACCTGTCTACATCGTCTTAAATAAACCAGTCGGCATCACGTGTACGACAGAGCTTGATATCGAAGGAAACATCATCGATTTCGTCAATCATCCGAAGCGGATTTTCCCAATCGGTCGCCTCGATAAAGATTCAGACGGCTTGATTCTTTTGACGAATGACGGTGATGTCGTTAACCGGATCTTACGAGCAGAAAACAATCACGATAAAGAATATATCGTAACCGTCGATGCACCAATTACAGATACGTTCATTCAAGGGATGGCGAGTGGTGTTGACATTCTCGGTACGACAACGAAGGAATGCATCGTTGAACCACTTGAGACACGGACATTCCGGATCATTTTGACGCAAGGGTTAAATCGTCAGATTCGCCGTATGTGTAAAGAGTTCGGCTACCGAGTTAAGCGTCTCCAACGCGTTCGGATCATGAACATCGAGCTTGGCGATTTACCGATTGGTTCTTGGCGTGATTTGACAGAAGAGGAATTACGCGAGTTGTTTACGACGCTTGACGGGCAATAAGGTTCAATGAAAGTCGCCACTGGCGGCTTTCTTCATACATAAGGGGGATGACCGTGGATAAACGGGGTATGAGTGCGACATTCGTCGCCTACGTGATTGGTGGACTGTTGCCGATCTACAAAGTATTTGCTGCTGGTATTCCAGCATGGACGGTCGTTTCAATTCGGATATTGAGTGCGTTCATCTTCGTGACGTTGTTACTACGCCTGACGAAGAAATTCCAATTCGTTCGTCAATTATGGCAAAACAAACGCCAGCGCTATACCGTTCTTGCGGCAGGGCTCGTATTAGGCGGGAACTGGTCGCTCTATCTGTACGCCATCGGGGAAGGGTATATCGTTGAGTCGTCACTCGGGTATTACATCAATCCGCTCGTCAGCGTCTTGTTCGGTTTGATCTTTTTTAAGGAACGATTGACGCGTCCGCAAGTGATTGCAATTTTATCAGCAATCATCGGTGTGATGATTTTAACGCTCGGTTATGGTCAATTTCCGATTATCGCCTTTTCACTTGCCGTCTCGTTCGCATTTTACGGTGTGCTGAAGAAAAAGGCAGCAGCCGAACCATTATCCGGATTATTTTTAGAGACACTCGTCACGCTTCCGTTCGCTCTCTTGACGCTTGGTGTGACAGATAGTCAACCGCTTGCGATGCCGACGAGTGCATTGATTGCGATCATCATGCTCGGAATCGCAACAGCAGTCCAATTGATGTTATTCGGATACGGAATGCCGAAAATCCCGTTTGTCTACGTCGGGATTCTCCAATACATTGCCCCGACGCTGACGCTGCTCCTTGGAATTTATCTATTTAATGACGTCTTTACGACGATTCACTTCATCGCTTTCCTGTTCATTTGGATTGCTGTTGCTCTATTTACGATCAGCGGTTTATCGGCAGGAAAGATGCGAATGAAGAAGGTATCATAATGAAAGAAGGGATTACGTGAATCTACCAGGATTCTTTGCGACACTTGTCGCGTATATCATTTGGGGACTCTTACCGCTCTACTGGAAGATGCTCGCCAATGTACCGAGTGAGGAGATACTGGCACACCGCATCATCTGGTCATTCTTATTTCTGCTCATCCTATTATCATTTCAAAAAGCGCTTGGGAAGTGGAAGACGGCGCTGCGCGATCCGTTCACGCGCCGACTCTTTTTCTTAAACGGACTGATCATCAGTCTGAACTGGTTCATCTATATCTGGGCCGTCAATCATCAATTCATTGTTGAGGCATCGCTTGGCTATTATATCAACCCGCTCGTCAGTATCGTCTTCGGTGTCGTATTCTTTCGTGAAAAACTCTCACGGATCGAGTGGGTATCGATTGTCCTTGCGACAATCGGTGTCTTGATTTTAACGATTGGCTACGGCGAGTTTCCATGGATTTCGATCGCACTTGCCTTAAGCTTCGGCTTTTACGGCGTCGTCAAAAAGCGGCGACCGCTCGAATCAACGGTTAGTCTGACGCTTGAGACGATGGCGCCGCTTCCGCTTGCTTTGATTTTTCTCGGGTATTGGCAGGTGCAAGGGACGTCTTCGATGACCGAATCCGTTGGTACGACGACCGGACTCATCTTGACCGGGATCGTCACCGCCGTTCCACTTTTGTTATTCGGATTTGGGGCACAACGGATTCCATTCACGTGGGTCGGATTCCTCCAATTCGTCGCACCGACCTTGTCGCTCGGACTCGGTGTATTGCTTTATCACGAACCATTTACTAAAACACACATGGTGGCGTTTACATGTATTTGGACAGCAGCAATCATCTTTACGCTCAATGGTGTCTGGATTCGGAAAAAACAGCTCCGAAAAGTCGCGTAAAAAGATAGAAGTCTGACCTCTTGCGTGATAGAATAAAAACAGAGTCTAAGGGATACCCTTAAGGAGGACAACAAACATGAATTTAGCAGGAATGATCGACCATACGGCACTAAAGCCAGAAACATCACGTGCTCAAATCGAAACACTCTGTAAAGAAGCATTAGAATACAAATTCGCAAGCGTCTGTGTTAACCCAACATACGTCGCGTTAGCAGCAGAACTCTTAAAATCAGATGACGACGTCAAAGTATGTACAGTCATCGGCTTCCCACTTGGAGCAAACACACCAGAAGTGAAAGCATTTGAAACAAAAGATGCGATCCAAAACGGTGCAACAGAAATCGATATGGTTCTCAACATCGGCGCATTAAAAGATGGCGATCTTGAGTTAGTTGAACGTGACATTCGTGCGGTTGTCGAAGCGGCAAACGGTACACTCGTTAAAGTCATTTTCGAAAACTGCCTTCTTACAAAAGAAGAAATCAAAACAGCTGCTGAACTTTCAGTTAAAGCAGGTGCTAACTTCGTGAAGACATCGACTGGTTTCTCAACTGGTGGTGCTACAGTTGAAGACATCCGTCTCATGCGTGAGACAGTTGGTCCTGACATCGGTGTTAAAGCATCTGGTGGTGTTCGCGACTTCGAAGGTGCAAAAGCAATGATCGATGCAGGTGCATCGCGTATTGGTGCATCAGCAGGAATTGCAATCGTTACAGGCGGTACGTCTGATAGCGACTACTAAGAATATCTGACATGTCCCTCTTTTTAAGAGGGGCATGTTTTTTTGTTATGAAAGTATTCTGATTTTAAATTTTGTATTAAGAAGTCAGACATCGCTTCCGATAATCAGATGTAGAATGTTGGAAGGGTGTGGAATAGATGAAACGATGGAGTGGAATCATCCTGGCATCGACACTTAGCCTCGCAGGGTGCGGTAGTGTCATCGATGATCCAGAACGAGCAGTCAAGGAAAGAAAGGAAATGGCAGTCGTCTTGTCTGATGTGGGTCTTGGCGATCAGTCGTTCAGCGATGCGGCAATGAGTGGTATGGCGTTGTTACGCGAGAAGGAAGGCTGGTCGATCGATTACCGAGAATTGAATGAAACGAAGACTTATAAAGCAGCATTCGAAGCGTTAGCGAAAAAGAAGCCGACCGTTATCGTCGGACTCGGCTTTATGGGACAGACGGATCTTGAAACGGTTGCTAAAAAATATCCGAAACAACAATTCGCCTTGATTGATGCTGTTTCGACGTTACCGAACGTGCTCTCGGTTACATTCAAGGAAGATGAGGGTAGTTACTTAGCCGGTGCTGCGGCAGGGATCCAAACGAAGACGAATACGATTGGTTTCGTCGGTGGGATGAAGTCACCTCTGATCGAAAAATTCGAAAAAGGATACATAGCTGGCGCAAAAGCCGTCAATCCAAAAACAAAAGTACTCGTCGAATATGCTGAAGACTTTGCAGCGCCCGAAAAGGGACGGACGCTCGCAAACGAAATGATGCAGAAAAAGGCAGACGTATTATACGCAGCTGCTGGATTGACGGGAAGTGGTGTCCTTGAGGCAGCACAAACGAAGGGGAAAAAAGCCATCGGTGTCGATAGCGATCAGACCGCGATTGCACCTGACGCCGTCATGACGTCAATGCTAAAACAAGTTGATCTTGCGATTACGAAAATCGGACAAGATGTAGCTGCGAAAGGTCTACAGTCCGGACAAGTCGTCCTTGGCGTCAAAGAAGGAGCGATCCAGTTGGCTCCAATCCGAAACACGAACTTTACGGACGGAGAACGAAAAAAATTAGAGCAGCTGCAGCAAGATGTGCTCGAAGGTAAGGTGACGATCCAATGACGTTACGGAAACGATTTTTACTCTCAACGTTAGTGACGATTTTGAGTGTCGTCATCTTGATGGGATGGACTTTGTTCCAGCTCCGTCAAATTCAGTCCTACAACGAAGATTATGGGAAACAGCTCGTTGAGATCTCAGAACTTGAAACGAAGCTCTTATACGAACAAGCAGCCTGGAACCGACTGGCAAGCCAACCGTCTGAGAGTCAGGCGGAGCAAGTACAGGCACTTAGTAAAAAGAACGAACAAGCATTAAACGAATTACAGAAGACGTATTTGATTCCTGCATTTCAAGAAGAGTTGAACCGGGCGGATATGAAGTATAAGACGCTTGCAACGAAGCGGACAGAACTGACGGACGCGATGAATCCGATTGAAATTCGCTCGCACGCTGCACAGATTGAGGGTGTCCTCAGTGATCTCTACACGTTACATACGAAAAATGGAGAGTTTTATGATGTCTTACAACGTGAAGCAAAAGACGAGACATTAAATCTGACGCGGACTGTCTTGATCGCGACATTCATTCTCCTGATTGGTCTTGCGTTATACAACTGGTACTTCGCACGTAGCATCACGCGACCGATCAGCCGTGTCGTCCGGACGGCAGAACAGATTTCGGACGGAGACTTATCGCAGGAATTAGTCGTATCCGGTCGAAAAGATGAGATTGGTCGACTCGAGACAGCGGTTGCGCAGATGCAAGGAACCTTACATGAAGTCATTGGAACGATCAGTCGTTCGTCGAACACGATTCGTCAGATGAGTACGGAAGCGACGACAGAGAACGCAAATATCGTTGAAGTTTCTGGCAACATGACCCATGCGATCAATGAGATGGCGAGTGGTACTCAAACGGTGTCGGACGATATCCAGACGACGGTCAGTACGATGTCTGATATGCAACAGCTCTTTGAAGAGAGTGAACAACGCGCACAAACCGCTTATGCAGAAGGGCAGGCGGCTGATCACGTGATGGTTCAAAGTAGTTCCGTCATGGAACAGCAAGCACGGTCACTTCGTGCGTCAACGGAGCAAAACCGCGAACTCGGTCAGAAACTGGAAGGTTTCCTTGAGCAGACGCAACAAATCGAGCAGATGGCGCAACTCGTCGCGGGAGTCTCCGCGCAGACGAACTTATTGTCACTTAATGCGGCAATCGAAGCGGCACGGGCTGGAGAAGCTGGCCGAGGATTTGCCGTCGTGGCAAGTGAAGTCAAAAAGTTAGCAGATGAGACACACGAAGCGACACGTTCGATCTTCTCGCTTGTCCGTTCGATTCGTCAGGACGGTGCCGTCTTACAAGAAGCACTCATGCAAGCGGAGCGAGAACAGACGAACCAGGTCGAGAACTTTACACACGTCCAACAAGCTTTTGGTGAAACGCGTCAAAAGGTAGCGAACGTGACGGAAACACTAGATTATGTGACGAAGCAACTCGTTCATTCGAAGCAACAAGCTCGCCATGTCGTTGGTCAAGTCAGTACAGTCAGTGGTGTCATGGAAGAACTTGCAGCCGGGAATGAAGAGATCGCAGCTTCGATGCGTGATCAACAGGCCTCGTTTGAACAGATTCATCAATTGATGCAAGAACTCGAGTCGACGACGACGTCGCTTGACAGTCAGACACATCAATTCAAAATTTAATGAACACAGCAAAAAGTGCACTCCTTCTCGGGAAGAGAAGAAGTGCACTTTTTCTTGAATCGACTTAGAAGAAGCTTTCTGGGTCGAGCTCATTCGTCCGTCCATTTGCATCGTATTGATACCCACCATCGTGGATTTCAAAATGCAAGTGTGGACCAGTCGAGTTACCGGTACTTCCAAGCACGCCGATTTGTTGTCCTTGTTTGACTTGTTGTCCTTGTTTAACATTCAAGGCATTCATATGAGCATAAACGGTCGTATACGTTTTCCCGTCGATATTATGAGAGATATAGACGTGATTGCCGTAAGGACCACCTGAACTTGCTAAGATGACTGTCCCGCTTGCAGACGCAACGATTGGCGAGTTGAGTGGACCAGCGAAGTCTGTACCATTGTGGTACGCATAACCATTGCTTCCGCTTGCTGCACCCATTCCTTGCGAAACGGAGCCTTGAGCAGGTTTGATGAATTTACCTTTTGCTTTTGAGATGACTTTTGTGCTGGCCTTGCTAACAGAAGCTGGCGCTGGCGATTGTTTTGCAGCTTTTGCGGCGGCTGCCTTTTCAGCTGCTTTCGCCGCACGTGCTGCAGCTTTTTCTGCCTCTTCCTGTGCCTTCAGTTGGGCCGATGCCTCTTTCAGGCTGAGGATGTTCGATTCGATTTTTTTCTTTTGCGACGTCAGACGTTTCAATAGCGCTGTTCGTTTTTGTTTTTCTTCTTTGAGTTCACGTTGTTTCTTTTTTAAAACATTACGATCTTCAATCAAGTCTTGACGTGTCTGCTTTAATTCTTCTTTTGCAGCTGCCAGTTCTTTTTTGTTTGATTCGTAATCTTTTAATAAAGAAGCATCGCTTTCCGCAATCGTATTGAAAGCATTGAAGCGGCTAATCATATCACCGACATCTTTTGCACCGAAGACGGCTTCGAGTAACGGAGCGTTATCGGCTTTCGACTGACGAACTGCCAAGCGATCACCGAGCATTTTTTCTTGTTTCTTGATTTTCTTTTGTAACTTCTTGATTTTATCTTCTAGACGAGCGATTTGTTTCGTGTTTTCGTCGATCTTCTTTTGATTCTCGACGACTTGTAACGTTAGTCCATTGATCTGTTGATCGAGGGCATAGACTTGTTGCTGTGCTTTAGATAATTGATTCTTTTTTTGAGACAACGCCTCGCGTTGTTTCGATTGTTGTTGTTGGTTTTGCTGCTGCTTTTCTTTATATGAATTTGCCGCATCGACGGGAGTCGTCGTCATGAGCGGACTTACGAGTAAAGTAAGTGTCATGAGCGATAGCCCAAGTGACTTTCCGAAAGGTCGTTTCATAAATTAAGCGTCATTCCTTTCCCTTGTGAAGTGTTACCTTTCCCACTCTAACAGGAAAATCGGAAATTCAATTTTACAATTCTTTTAAAAAAGTGCAAGAGAAACTAGCGGAAAAGATGAAGAATTTATGAAAATAACGATTGGTTAAGATCAGGATAAGTACAAACCGTTGATATGAAGGGAAAATTGATTGGATAATTAATTGATTCCGAATGATGTCAGAAGATATATTTTTGTAACATCATATAAAGAGAAGGTTTAAGAAGAATTGAAAAAGGTATAGATATAGTTTTTGTGAAATGAAAATAATAATAGAGTGCCTAGGTCAGGCACTCTTCATGAGTCACTCTTCGTAAATCATTTTTCGTGTCATACCGCCATCTAGGACGAGTGTTTCTCCCGTCAAAAAGTCGTTATCTGGATGCGTCAAATAAAGAGCGGCACGCGCGACATCACTTGGTTTTCCGACGCGACCGGCTGGATGTTGACTATGGTCCTCAGGTGACAGCTCTTGATAGTCACCGGTTTCGATCCAACCAGGAGCAATCGCGTTGACAAGAATACCATTTTCTCCGAGTGAGACAGCGAGTGCATGCGTCAATGCAAAAATGCCACCTTTCGTCGAGGCATAGGATTCCGTGTGCGGTTCTGACATAAAAGCACGGGTCGAAGCGAGATTGACAATCCGACCACCGGTTTTACTTTGTTTCAAATAGGGGGTTGCTGCTCTCGTTGTCAGGAAAATACTACGCAGGTTCGTATGATGAACCCGATCCCATTCTTCAAGTGATAGTTCGAGTAACGGTTTTCGGATCATGATACCGGCATTGTTGATGACGATGTCGATTCGACCTGTATGTTCAACTGCTTTTTCAATCAATAGTTGCACGTCTTTTTCGTGCTGAATATCGAGGTGATAGAAGTAAGCCGTACCTCCATCTTCTTCAATTTGTTGAACTAATTCGTCTCCGGTCATCTGATCGATATCGGCAAGAACAACATTTGCACCTTGAGCGGCATAAGTTCGCGCCAGTTCAGCTCCAATCCCATTGGCAGCTCCGGTGATGATAACGGTTTGATTGACATGATTCATAAAAATCATCCTTTCTGTAGCGCTTCTCTCCCTTTTTTACCGTTCCATCGCGTCCTGAAACCTGACAGGGTTATCATACGTAGGAATAGGGAAATAGAAAAGCGTTGAAGTTACTTTAGAATGGGGGAAAACAGGACATGAAATTTTCGAATCAACAATTAGAGAAACAGCAAAATCAGTATGCCGAAGAAGCAAAAGATTACATCGATCGTCCGAAAAAGACGAATTCGCTATTACAACGAGCCACTGCTAAAGTGAACGGGAACTCTCGTTTGTCCGTCATTTTCTCGCCGTTGACGCTGTTCGTCGATATGATTCGCGCGTACCAGTCAGGTGAATACCGTAACATTCGTCGTACGACGATTTTAAAGGTAATCGGAGCATTGATTTATCTCGTATCACCGATTGACCTCGTACCTGATTTCGTCCTCGGATTTGGTTTCGCAGACGATATCGCGGTCATTCTTTTTGTTACGAAAACGATCTTCGAAGAATTGACACGTTTCAGTGACTGGCAAGATGAGCAACAAAAACGTCGCACACAACCATTACAAAGTGAAGATGCGTATTAATTCGTACGTAAATCATAACCAGGGCGACTTCCGATACGAAGTCGCTCTTTCTTATGTACAAAGAGCCGTTTCCTGTACGCCCTCTTGAAATTTCGATACACTAGAAATAGTTGGTAAAGAGAGAGGAGGGCGAAGATGGGACATCACTGGATGGAATCCTACGGATATATCGGAATCATGATGACACTCATGTTTCCTTTCATACCAAGCGAAGTACCGCTGGCGTATGCAGGGTATCTTGTGCACACGGCACAGGCAAATCTCTTATTCATGTTGTTCCTCGCTGTAGTGAGCTTCGTCATTAGTCAAAACCTCTTCTTTACGATTGGTCAGTTCGGGAGTGAACGGTTATTGAATCGTTTATTCAAATGGTTTCGGATTTCAGAAACAAAAATGCTTCAGTTTCAAACACAAATGGAGACGAAGGGACGTTATATTTTACTTCTGTCTCCGATGTGGCGAATCGGATTTGCGATTGGTGCAGGTCTCACGGGTGTTTCGCGTTGGACGTTCACGGTTGTGACAACGATTTCCTTCTTACTTTGGTCATCGATCTTCATTTGGGGCGGGAAAGCCGTTGGTCATGAATGGCGAAAACTGCATCACCTCAACCATCCTGTAGTTTGGATTGGATTAGGGATACTCATTACTGTAATCTATTTGATCCAAAAAAAGAAAAAAGTAAAAAAAGAGATGTAAAAGGAGTGGCATCATGGCAATTATCTTATTCGATATTGACGGTACATTGATTGACTCAACGGAACAAATGACAGAAGCGATTCATCGGGCGATGGATGATATGCCGCATCTTCCAAAACCTTCGCAGGCAAGTGTTCAGGCAAGCTATGGTCTTGCAGGAAGTGCCTTTTGGCGCAAAGCGATTCCGGAAGCTTCGGAAGAGGATATTCGTTTAATTCGAAAAAAGAGACATGGTCATTTAGAAGCGACGATGGTTGAACAGAATGTCTTATTTGACGGGATTCGATCACTATTACAAGCTCTGGTTTCAGCGGGACATACGGTCTCGACAGCAAGTAATTGCGGCAATCACTATCTAAACCTTGTGCTTGATAGTCAGGAAATTCGCTCGTTCTTCACAAGTCCGAAATGCTTGGAATCCGTCAATGGTAAAGAAAAAGCAGATATCTTACGGGCTCACCGCGAGGAGTTTGGAGAAGGGTCTTACTGGATGATTGGAGATCGGTCTTCTGATGTCGAAGCGGCTCGTAAGGAACATATGCCGGTCGTCTTATGTCAATATGGTTTTGGGACGCCATCCGAGTGGGATTCGGCAGATCATGTCATCGAGACACCGCTTGATTTATTAGCATTGCTCGAAAAATAAAGAAGTAAAAAGCCAAGCTAGACTCGTCGATTTTTTCAGACGGTCGGCTTGGCTTTTTTGGTGGTTAAAAAAATCAATCAAGATGCACTTACTCAAAATCGAGTCGATATGGTTCTGCACTCATCCATGGACGGAACTTCCGGAATAGCAGATGGAACAATAAACAGAGAATGACAGGCAGGACGATGAACAGCCCAAGAACGAATGTCATATTAAATAATGTCCAGCCACCTGACATCAGATGTAACGCATTGATTGGACCGATTAAACCAGACATTCCAAATCCAGCACTAAACGGTGTACCTTGAACACCGAGCATACCTGCTAATGCACCGAGGATAGCGGCGCTACACATGACAGGTAAAATCATCAATGGATTTCGGATGAAGTTCGCCATCTGGATTTTAGGAGAACCTAGAAAATGAGCAATCGACGTTCCGCGTGAATTTGCTTGCCAACCGGCAATCGCAAGACCAAATCCAGCGGCACAGACACCTAGATTGGCAGCTCCGGCAGCAACACCCGATAAACTGATCGCTGTTGCAATGCCGACCGTCGAAAGCGGAGAAACGATGAGAACAGAAAAGGCGACGGCAATCAGAATACCCATCAAGACGGGTTGAAGTACCGTAAAGTCTGAGATGATATGTCCGATTGCGGTTGTAATCCGCGTGACGAACGGATACGTCAAGACGCCGATTGCACCGGCACCGACAATCAAAATCGTTGGCATGACAAGCACCGTATACGTCTTGAAACGTTCACCGATCAATAAGACGATTGCCGTCGCAACAGCTGCCGTCAGACCAGCATTGATGACGTCTCCCGTACCGACGAAGACGAACGTCGCATCTGCACGAGTCGCAACGCCTGATCCAACGACCGTCGCGAGTCCAATCGACGTGGTGGCGATTGGTGTCACTTTAAATTGCATGGCTACGGCTACACCAATCACCATCGGTAAAAGACGCATCGCAAGTGTCGTTGCGTCCAAAACGTGTTGGGCGCCAGAAACGTATGGTAATAATGCTTTAGCAAGTTCACCGAGCAATGCACCCGGGATAAGAGCAACGAGGATGCCGATACTAAGTCCGTTTAACACATGAACTGCAAATTGACGGGGCTCGCGCAAAATAGATGAATCCATACAAATCCTCTCCTTATGTAACGCTTTTGTGCATAACAGTATAAAAGTTATGAATTGTGTTTTATCTTACGGCAAGAAAAGAGAGGCGTCAAGAAAAAGTTGGAAAATTCCAAATAAGCAAAGGATTCGTCTTTCAGAAACGGAATTGTTACAGTGAAGAAGTACATTGAATGAGGAGGTCATGAATCATGTCAGAACAACGTATCGTATTAGCAGCACGACCAAACGGAAAACCAACAGGGGAAACATTCCGTTATGAATCATTTGAGCTAGGAGAATTACAAGAGGGGCAAGTAGCGCTGGAGTCACTCTATATCTCGGTCGATCCATATATGCGGGGACGTATGAATGATGCACGCTCTTATTCGCAACCGTTTGAGATTGATGAACCGATTCACGGAGGAGTCGTGGCGCGTGTCATCGAGTCTAAAAGTGAGATACTTGAATCAGGTGATGTTGTTGTCGGGATGCTTGATTGGGCGACGAAAGCAGTCGTCGACGCGAAAAGTGTCCGTAAAATCGATGAGCAGATCGCACCGATTTCAACGGCGCTCGGTGTTTTAGGAATGACAGGGATGACAGCATACTTCGGATTGCTTGATATCGGTAATCCACAACCAGGGGAAACGGTCGTCGTATCGGCAGCAGCAGGGGCTGTTGGTTCGATCGTCGGTCAAATTGCGAAGATCAAGGGGGCACGAGTCGTCGGAATTGCAGGAAGTGATGAAAAGTTACAGCACTTAAAATCAGATCTTGGCTTTGATGAAGTCATCAACTATAAAACAGAAGACATTCGGGAAGCTTTAGACCGGACATGTCCAGACGGAATCGATGTCTACTTCGAAAACGTTGGTGGTGAGATTGGTGATGCCGTGCTTGATCGCCTTAATCCATTTGCTCGGGTACCAGTTTGCGGTGCGATTTCAGGTTATAACGCACAAGAGGACATCGGTCCACGCGTTCAGTCTAAATTAATTATTGCGCGTGCACGCATGCAAGGCTTCTTAGTCGGTGACTATGGCAAACGTTTCAAAGAGGCAGCGGAGCAACTAGGACAATGGGTCAGTGAAGGTAAATTGCAATACGAAGAAACGATTTTTGAAGGATTTGATCGCGTACCAGATGCTTTCCTCGGACTGTTTGATGGATCAAATACAGGAAAACTATTAGTAAAAGTCAAATAAATATGCCAAAAGAGGTTGCGGAAAATTCCGCAACCTCTTTTGGTATGGCTAAACATTCACGACTCTTTGCGATCGCGCTCAAGTTCTTCTGGGTCAGGATCCGGATGTTGTGTCTCTGCTGGTTTGATCCCAGGATCGGATGTCTCTGCTGGATCAGGGTCGGGGTGAAGACCGACATCTGCTTTTTCATCTGGTAGTTCATTATTTTTTTCATTTAACATGTTCCGTCATCTCCTTTTATCAGTACGTAATAATGTTTCCCCGTTTTTTGATTCCAAAACAATACGAGTGTAAGGCATCTATTTTCGAATGGATATGGATGACTTCCACGAACAAGAAAGCGAAACTTGTCGATTTCCTAGGAAATACAGGTTGACTGAAATGGAATGTAAGGAAAATCCAAAAAAGCTTCATGAAGTCTTTACAAAAACCTTGCAAGTCCTTCAAGTAGCCTTTGAACTGCTTCCGTAGACTAAGAAAGAGTTGAAAAGAGGAAGGGTGTTTACGTGTGAGCGATCAAAAATGGAAACGACAAATCATGCAACAACTAAACTGGGTTCGCGAAGAGAAAAAGCGGCTTGGAAACGAAACGACAGCAAGTAAAGAAGCGCTGGGAAAACTTCGTCAGCTGGACGTCTTGCGTATTCCAACGGTTCAACCTTCAAAAAACACGACGACACGTTATCGACAAAATAGCCAAAGATCATTACTAGAACAGGTAGATGTGTCGCGGATCCCTGTGAGGACGACAACACGTTACTATGATAAACGCCCAATCGAGATGGCTATCGTCTGTTCGGAATTCATGTATGCCTATTATGAAGACGCTGTTCATCTCCATTACGTCAATACGAATACATTCGAAGAAGTGTTCGAACGCGAAATCGATCTCTTTTTAGTCGTCTCTTCTTGGAAAGGATTACGTGGTGACGATTGGAAGGGGGTCGCAACACCGAACTCGAAAAAACGCCAACGATTACTTTCGATGATGCAAGAAGTCAAAGCTAAAGGGATACCAGTCGTCTTTCAATCAACAGAGGATCCGAGCAACCATGAACGTTTTCAAGATGTGGCGCAAGCTGCTGATTACGTATTGACTTCGGATGAAGCGATGATTCCTGAATATCGCGTGTTATGTGGGCACGACCGAATCATGTCGATGCCATTCGGTGTCAATCCACTTATTCATAATCCAGTTGGAGCAACACGTAGTCGGAAAAAAGGTGTTTTGTTTGCCGGTAGCTGGATGGCGAAATATCCTGATCGTGTCAAGGATACGGAGATGTTGTTTGATGGTGTGATGCAGTCGACGCATGAACTCGATATCGTAGATCGGAATTATCATCTTGATTTACCAGCCTATCAGTTTCCAGAACGTTATCAATCACGGGTTGCTCCAGCGATTCCGTATGATGCGCTACAACAAGTCAGTAAATGTTATGACTGGGTCTTGAACCTGAATAGCATCAAATATAGTAAAACAATGTGTGCCCGACGTGTCTATGAATCGCAAGCACTCGGAAATTTGATCCTGTCGAATTATAGCATCGCAGTGAATAATGAATTTCCGAATATCTTTACGGTTCACGATGCACAGGAAGCAACAGCAATTTTAGAACGGACATCACAAGAAGACATCGAACGGTTACGGGCAGAAGGACTTCGCGCTGTCATGACCAATCACACGGTCTTCGAACGGATTGATCAGATTTTAGCCTTCATCGGACAAGTGGCTACGACACAGAAACGTCGTTTGCTCGTTGTCGTCGATAGAGACGGAGAAGACCTTCAACAGACGATTGACGGTCAAAGTCTTACCCCAGACGAGATCATCTCAGCGGATGCATTGACGGAACAAGTCTATAATCAAGCCGACCTTGTCGCATTTATGGATGGACAGGAATCATACGGAGAATATTATTTAGAGGATCTCGTTAATGGCTTTAAATATAGTGATGCAAGCATCGTCCGAAAAGGGAGTCAACATCCATATCAACTTCTCGAAGAAAGCGGAAGTCGAAATGGTGCCATCGTCTGGCGAGCAGATATTTCCTATGACATGTTCCGAGTAGGAGAACTGAGTGGGAAGACGCTCCTACTTGATACGTTTGAATGGAATGAGCAAGCGGTAATTCCGATTGATCCATCGCCACAATTGTCCGTCGTCGTGCCAATCTATAATAACGGCAAGCATCTCACGTATAAATGTTTTGCAAGTTTGAAACGAATGGATCGATTCACGGAATCTGAGATTCTACTCGTGGATGATGGATCGACGGATTTAGCGACGCGTCAAGCCGTAGAACGTCTTGCTCGACGACATGAGAACGTCAGAACCTATTTCTTCGAGACTGGAGGAAGTGGCAGCGCCTCACGTCCGCGTAATAAAGGGGTGGAAATGGCTCGAGCTGAATATGTGACTTTTCTTGATCCGGATAACGAGGTGCTCAGTGATCGTTATGCCTTGTTGCTTGATGAACTAGAAAAAGATTCAACACTTGATTTTGCTGTCGGGCATATGAAAAAACTCGCGGAAAAGACGAGTATCATCGCTCTTCCGACGATCCGTAAACAAGGACGAATGGTGTGTGAAGATCCGAAAGCCTTCTTGTTGAAACATCGTTTTGCTGTCCAAAGCATTCAAGCACTTGTCGTACGTCGTACGTTCCTTCTTGAACATCAATTGGAGCAAGTCGTTGGTGCGGTCGGTCAGGACTCGCTGTTCTTCCAAGAACTGATGCTACGTGCAGAGCGTGTCTTACTCGTCAATCGAGTCATTCATTATTATTATGCAGCAGTGGCAGGGTCGACGGTTAATGCATTGACGGTGAAATTCTTCGAACGAAGTGTCGTCCGGGAACGGGCACGGTCGGAAAAATTCGCTCGATACGGTGTATTGGAAGAATATAAAAAGACACGATTCGAGCACTTCTTTGAACATTGGTACCTCGTCAAGTTGCGCTACTGCAGTGATAAGGATTTCGCACCGAGTGTTGCCTTGTTGCGCACGATCATCGGTTTCTATGAACCGATTACGATAACGAATCCGTTGATCCGCCAATTCATGGACCTTGCGGATCAACAAAAGACGGACCGGCTTCAACATCTATTACTCGAGGAGGTGCAGAAATGACGGCATCAATCAAAACAGCACGACCAAAAGACGAAATCCGAGCTGCTTACTACGATCAGTTAGGTGGCGCTTTTGGTAAAAGAGTACGCGCCCGTGTGCACTGGATCGTGCGCCAAGCGAAAGGTGAGCGAATTTTAGATATCGGTTGTTCTGGTGGCGTCGTTCCGATTTTACTCGGACGAGAAGGGAAACATGTCGTCGGAATCGACGTGCTACCGGAAGCAATCATTGAAGCGAAACAAGCGTTGCTCGAGGAACCAGCGTCTGTAAAAGCAAAGGTCGAGTTGGTTGAAGCGAATCTCATGACCTATTCGACAGAAACACGATTTGATACCGTCTTGATGACTGAGGTACTTGAACATATAGGAGAACCGGAACGATTCATTGCTCGCGCCGTTTCCTTCATCGAGCCGGAAGGACGCCTCGTCATTACCGTCCCGTTTGGCGTCAATGATTATGCGGATCATAAACGGACGTATTATTTAAATCGTTTACTTGAGCAATTGACACCGTTTGGAAAGGTCGAGACGGTGGAGCGAATCGATAAATGGCTTGGAATTACGATTCAAGTATACAGAGAACCTAAAGCTGCTCGATCGATTCAGCCATCGGAAGTCGAATGGTTGGAGAAGGCGTTTGAAGAAGTGGAACGATTGCATCTTGCAACCATCATTGACTTAAAACGTAAACAGCAACATCTGGAGCGGAAAGTTCACAGTTTAGAGGAGCAGACAAATCAATTAGAAGACGCGCAAGCGGAAGTCCTCCTCCGTGAACAGCAACTAAAGGAACAACTAGAGCAAACTAAAGTGCTCGAAGAACAATATATGGTATTGCTCGATCGATTCGAAGGGTCACTGGTATCAAATCTAGAATTGCTGGAGGCGAATGCATCATGGAAATCAAAATACCGCTCTCTCGCGCGGTCAAAACTCGGAAAAATCGTCGTTCGCTACTGGAAGTTCCGGCGCCAGCTCAAGCAACGCCGGAGTCGTCGATGAACGTTCTCATGATTTGCCAGAATTTCTATCCAGAAATCGGTAGTGCTGCGAATCGGATGAAAAACATCTTCAAACGAATCGAGCAGGCAGGCAGTGACGTCCACGTGCTAACATCAGAACCGCTTTATCCAACGGCAGAACTTTATACGGACTCGATGTTTTGGGATGAACCGAGTCTTGATACAGCACATGTGACACGTATTCAACCGCGAGACGTGCGAGCGACGACGAACCTCTGGCGACGTCTACGTTTATTCGTCGAACAGTTCGTACTCGCTGTCCAAGAAGTGCGTCATGACTCGAATACGTATGCTTATATTTATGCGACGACTCCGTCGATTTTCATGGGGCTCGTTGGTGTCGTCGCAAAACACGTCAAACGGGCACCTTTGATTTTGGATGTACGTGATTTATGGCCAGAATCACTGATTGGTGTCGGAATTACGAAGTCACGGTTATTACTCACACCACTTTACTGGCTTGAAAAGTGGATGTACCGACAGGCAGATCAATTGGTCATCAACAGTGAAGGATTTCGGTCATATATCGAAGGTCGTGGTATTGCTCCGGAAAAAATTCATTACATCCCAAACTCGATCGAGGAGAACGAATGGTTGATCAAGCGTCGTAAAGTATCGGACCAAGTCCGTGTCGTCTATACAGGGAACATCGGACTCGCACAAGATGTCTTCTTGTTGCTTGACGTTGCAGAAGCACTTCAAAAGGAACAAGATATCTGTTTTCAAGTCGTCGGTTACGGTTACCATAAGCAGACGTTTGAGAAGCTAGTTAAGGAGCGTGGATTGACAAATATCGAGTTCCTTGACGCGATGCCGCGCTGGGATGCATTAAAACAACTCGCGAAGAGCGACATTGCGTTTGCGACCCTTGTCGAAAGTACAGCATTCGATACGGTCACACCTGGAAAAATCATCGACTATATGGCGATGGGATGCGCGATTGTTGGAGCGGTATCGGGGCATGCTGCGCATGTCATCGAAGAAGCCGGAGCCGGTTACGTCTCCGTTCAGCGTAAAAAAGAGGAAATCGTCGATCATATCCTCGAGCTATCTCGAAATCCGGAAAAACGTGCAGCGATGGGACGAGCCGGAGTGGCTTATGTTCAAGAACATTTTGACTGGGAACAAAATGAACAGCGTCTCTTTGCGGCGATCCAACAAACACGATCACAAGTGGAGGTGGCGAAATGAAGCGAATCGGCATGTTCGTCTGGAATACGTTTACGAACGATGCGCGGGTATTACGAGAATGTACGGCACTCGTCGAAGCAGGACATCGTGTTGATTTATATTGCTTAAATGACGGAACATTGCCCGGAATTGAGTATCCGGTATCTGGATTTCGCGTCATTCGAATCAACCGGACGCCACCTCTTGCGAAGGGATTGCCATTCTTTCGAAAACGAAAGAAACTAACGCTCGCTGTCGGATTACTCGGCGCACTTGTCGCACCCTGGTTGATTCCATTTGGACTTGTACTTTTTTTGTTGATGCGAAGCCGTTTTGTCCGTTACGCCTTGTACAATAGTTTCGGAATTCTACGCATGACGCGTGCTGCGCGGAAACATCAGTATGACGTCATGCATGCGAATGATGTGAATACGTTACCGCAAGCGATTGGTGCGTCACGTGGTGCGGCAATCGTCTATGACTCACATGAAGTCCAGACCGATCGAACGGGATATGGAAGCATGCAGGGGAAACTAGAACGTTGGTTACTTCGATTCGTTGATCGGACGATCGTTGAAAACGATACACGTGCCGATTATCACCTGAAGTTATACGGAACACGACCATCCGTCTTGCACAATTATCCGTTTTATCAACCGGACGTTCCGCAACCACGCCCGTTACGACAAGAATTAAAACTCGTCGAGAATGAACCGATTCTGCTATATCAGGGAGGAATCCAGGAAGGACGCGGATTGGAACGTTTAGTTGAAGCGATGCCATATATCGAACGAGGGACACTCGTATTCGTCGGAGATGGTAAGTTAAAAGGAAAACTGATGCAACTTGCTTCACAATCAACGGAAAAATCACGTATTCGATTCGTCGGGAAAGTCCCGCTTGCCGAATTACCAAGTTATACGGCAGCGGCGACTGTCGGCTTCCAAGTCCTCCAGAACGTCTGTTTCAATCATTATTCTGCTTCTTCGAATAAACTGTTTGAATACATGGCAGCATTAACGCCTGTCGTCGCAGCCGATTTGCCAGAAATCCGTCAGGTCGTCGAAACAGAAGGGGTTGGTTTGATTGTCGATGTCGAATCACCGCAAAGCATCGCCGAGGCAGTCAACCGTCTAGTGAAGGATGAGAGCCTGCAACGAGCGATGCAGGAACGCGCAATCATAGCAAGGAGACAATACAACTGGGAGCAAGAAAAAGGACGACTTCTTGCTGTCTACGACTCAATTTTTATGGAATCTAGGACAAAATAAGAAAAATAGTCAACGACTCGAAGGGAAATCCACGTGCAATAAAGGCGGATTTCTGACGAGTCGTTTTGTTTTAGCAAAACCGACATGAAGGATTCGCGAAAGCTTCATAAGATTTACAAAAACAATAGAAAACACTGGAAATGTAAGGTCTGTGAAGAATGGTTTAAGAGATGGTTAGAAGTATTGGAAAGCAAAGGAAATGTCGTTATGGTCTAGGTACAGCCAAGCCACAGACCGTTCGTTGGCTAGTATGACTAACTCGATGGAGGAATGACAAAATGAAACTTTGCACAATTGGACTAGGATATATTGGATTACCTTCTTCTGCGATGTTCGCGGATCACGGCACGGAAGTTGTAGGTGTCGACATCGATCCTCAAATCGTCAATCTTCTGAACACGGGAACGATTCATATTGAAGAACCAGGACTCGAGGATGTCATCAAACGAGTCGTCGCAAACGGAAAATTCCGAGCGACACTCACGCCAGAACGAGCAGATGTCTTTTTAATCGCCGTTCCAACACCAAACTTAAACGATACGTACAAATCATGCGATTTGAAATATGTCATTTCAGCCGTCAACAATATGTTGCCATTCCTTGAAAAAGGAAATGTCGTCATCGTCGAATCGACAATTGCGCCACGAACAATGGATGATCATGTCCGTCCTTTGATTGAAGCAGCTGGATTTACGATCGGCGAAGACATTTATGTCGTCCATTGCCCAGAGCGCGTCTTGCCAGGACAAATCTTACATGAACTTATCCATAATAACCGCATCGTCGGTGGATTGACGCCAGCGTGTGCAGAAGCAGGTGCTGCCGTCTACGAAACATTCGTTCAAGGTGAGATCGTTCGAACGGATGCGAAAACAGCCGAAATGTCGAAGTTGATGGAAAATACGTTCCGCGATGTCAACATCGCACTAGCGAACGAATTGACGCAAGTCTGTCATCAGCTTGAAATCAATGTACTCGACGTGATCGAGATGGCGAATATGCACCCACGAGTGAACTTGCATCATCCGGGACCGGGCGTTGGTGGTCATTGTCTCGCAGTAGATCCATACTTCATCGTCGCAAAAGCTCCATCGCTCGCGCGTATCATTCATACAGCACGTCAAACGAATGTTCAGATGCCACAGTTCGTTGCTGAACAAGCAGCACGTCTCGTCGGTTCACGTGTCCGTCCAAAAATCGCCGTCTTTGGTGTTACGTATAAAGGAAATGTTGACGACATGCGCGAGAGTCCAGCTGTTGAAGTCATTGAACAGTTGCTCGATCGCGGACTAGATGTCGCTGTCTGTGATCCACACGTCGAACGCTCGATCTCGACACGTTTCGAACTCGTCGATGAGCTAGAAGCGATTCAAGGTGCTGATTTAGCGCTCGTCTTGGTTGACCATGATGAATTCAAACAATTCGATTCGCGTCGTCTCGCAAATTACATGCGGACACCGTTACTCTTCGATACGAAAGGAATCGTTAATGAACTCGATGTCGTCAAAGTCCTGAACTTCGGCAATTTGCATACGCACGGCGTGACGGAAGTGGATGCGAAAGCGATATGAACGCGTTACGAACGATTGGAGGAGAGTTGAAAGATCATCTATATCTGATCTTTCGGCTCTCGCTTTATGAAACAAAGAGTCAATACAGCATGCAATACCTTGGTTGGTTTTGGGAGATCATGACGCCACTTCTCCAAATCGGTGTTTACTGGGTCGTCTTCGGTTTCGGGATTCGTGGGGGACATCCGGTTGAAGGGATTCCGTTCGTTTTTTGGCTCGTCAGTGGATTGATTGCCTGGTTCTTCATCGGAAGTACGATTCCAAGTGGATCTCGATCGATTTATGGTCGGGTCGCCCTCGTCTCGAAGATGCATTTTCCACTGAGTACGATTCCAGCGTACGTCATTTTGGCACAATTCTATCGCCACCTCGCGATGATTGCCTTGACGATTATTTTAGGGTGTGCCTTCGGTTATTTCCCAGGATGGCATACGTTTGAACTGTTGTATATCGTACCGGCAGGTGTCGTGTTCCTCTATGCGGTCTCCTTATTGTTATCGGCGCTTGCGACGATGATCCGAGACGTACAAAACATGGTCACATCTGCGATCCGCATGTTGATGTATTTGACGCCAATCATGTGGATTCCGCCAGATCACTCGTTATTCAAGATGTTGTTGATGTTAAACCCACTCGTTTATTTGATTGAGGGATACCGTTCAGCACTCATCGGAACCGGTTATCTGCTCGATCATATGTGGTACGGGGTGTACTTCTGGTCGATCACGCTTGCAATCTTACTTGTTGGAGCATCGATTCACATTCGATTCCGACGCTATTTCATCGATTATGTATAGGAGGGAGACCGATGGGTCATGTCGTGTTTGAGAATGTATCGAAACGGTACATGCTCTATGCCCGACCGATCGACAAGTTAAAGGAAGTGTTGTTCGGTAAGGTGAATGGAAAATCGTTCTATGCTCTAAAGAACGTCTCTTTTTCTGTTGAAGAGGGCGAAATCGTCGGTGTTGTCGGTATCAACGGAAGTGGGAAATCGACACTCTCCCATCTACTTGCTAATGTGACGCCGCCGACGTACGGTCGAGTCACGTTGGGTGGGAAGTCAGCATTGATTGCCATTTCTAGCGGTTTGAATAGTCAACTGACAGGACGAGATAACATTGAACTTAAAGGGTTGATGATGGGCTTGACGAAGCGCCAAATCGATACGATTACTCCAGAAATCCTAGAGTTTGCTGATATCGGAGAGTTCATCGATCAGCCAGTCAAGACATACTCGAGCGGCATGCGAGCTCGCATCGGTTTTGCGATCTCGATTCACATCAATCCAGACATTTTGATCATCGACGAAGCACTCTCAGTCGGAGATCAAACATTCACTGAAAAATGTCTCGATAAGATGCGCGAATTCCGCGATCAAGGGAAAACGATTTTTTTCGTCAGCCACTCGCTCAGTCAGGTAAAGAGTTTTTGTACAAAAATCCTTTGGTTGGAATACGGGGAAGTACGTCTATTTGGTCCAACGAACGAAACATTGGCTGAATACAATAAATATTTATATTGGTACAAACAGTTATCGAAAAAGCAAGCTTCCCATTATGTAGCTAAAAAACGAACGGAACGGATTGGTTCCGTGGATCAGCAGATGATAGGCGAGACGATTGAACGATCGTCATGAAATGAGATAGGGGATGAAGTAAATGAAACGTGTCATGCTTGTATTCGGAACACGACCAGAGGCAATCAAAATGGCGCCGGTCGTCAAAGCACTTGAAAATCGTCAGGATGTCGAACCAATCGTCGTCGTGACAGCGCAACACCGGGAAATGCTCGACCAGGTACTTGAATTGTTCGAAATCACTCCGGACCATGACTTGGATTTGATGCGTCCGCGTCAAACGTTAGAGGAAATGACAGCGCGCATTCTAAACGCGATGCGTCGGGTCCTCGAAAAGGAACAGCCGGATCTCGTCCTTGTCCATGGGGATACGACGACGACGTTCGCTGCTTCTTTAGCGGCGTTCTATCAACAGATTCCAGTCGGTCATGTCGAAGCAGGACTACGCACATATGAAAAGTATGCACCATTCCCAGAAGAGATGAATCGTCAATTGACAGGTGTACTAGCAGATTATCATTTTGCACCGACAGAACAAGCCGCGATGAATTTACGTGCCGAAAATAAACAGACACCGATCATCGTGACGGGTAATACGGTCATCGATGCGTTGAAGACGACTGTTTCACCGACTTATACGCATCCTGTTCTATCCCGTCTTGAGAAATCAGGTCGGAAACTCGTTCTTTTAACGGTTCATCGTCGTGAAAATCATTTACAGTTGGCAACGATTTTTGATGCGATCGAACGACTGGCGAACGAGCATCCAGAAATCGAAATCGTCTATCCTGTCCATCCGAATCCGGTCGTCTTAGATGCAGCCGCACGTCTAGAACACCATCCGCGTATTCAATTGATTGAACCACTCGATGTGTTTGACTTCCATAATCTCGCAGCTCGAGCGTCCTTCATTCTGACGGATTCAGGTGGCATTCAAGAAGAAGCACCTTCACTTGGTGTTCCCGTTCTTGTCTTGCGGGAGACGACGGAACGTCCTGAAGGGGTCGAAGCCGGGACGTTGAAGCTCGTCGGAACGAATCCAGAGATGATTTATGAGATGAGTCATCGATTGTTGACGGATCAGGAGTTCTATCAATCAATGGCACAAGCGGCAAATCCTTATGGAGATGGTCAAGCAGCAGAGCGAATCGTCGATGCCATTATGAGTGAGGTACCCGTATGAAACAACGTATTCCTCCAGCGATTTATCAGTTCTTTCCATTCGGAACGCAGGAAAAAATCTTGCTTGAGGATGCGACAGATGGCGTCTATTTTGATTTTCAAGAAGCGACAGCAGATGACAAATTGTACATTCAGCTATTTGATCAAGGGTTCCAACATCCGCCCTCAAAGTTATACCGGTCAGACGCCACGATTACAGGAGATCTCATCGAGGTAATCTGTCATTTCGAAGTCGATACACCATGTGTCGTTCAGTTGTTCAAGATGCAATATGGTCAGAAGAAACGGATGGGGTCGGAAACAGAAACCGTCACACTGACGAATGAAACAATCGTGCATGTACAGATGAAACGAGTACCAGGAGCGAAGTATTTCAAGGTGGCATGGAAGTTCTTGCAGGAGGGGAACTTCCGGGTCCATCTTCGGGACATTCAGGTTGTGCAACATGTCACGGCAGGGGAGGAAGCGACGTATGCTATTTAGTTCGACGATATTCTTATTTCTATTCTTACCGACTGTCTTGCTCGTCTATTACCTACTGCCACGTAGCTTCCGAAATGGCTGGTTACTCGTGACGAGTCTGTTCTTCTACGCATTCGGGGAACCTCGATTTGCATTGCTGATGTTACTGAGCGTCACGATCAACTACTTTTTCGCTTTGTTCGTCGACCTGTATCGACACCGAATTGGCGTCAAATGGATCATGTTCAGTATGATCGCTGTTAATTTAGGGTTACTCGGCTGGTTCAAGTACAGCGGATTTTTTGTTCGTTCAGTCAACGAGACACTTGGGTTAGGGTGGTTCGTACCGGAAGTCGTCTTGCCACTCGGTATCTCGTTCTATACGTTCCATGCGATGAGTTATGTCATCGATATCTATAAAGGGAAGGAAGCGGTGCAAAAGAATCCGCTTGACCTTGCCCTTTATATCGCGTTCTTCCCTCAACTCGTCGCGGGACCAATCGTTCGCTACAACACGATCGCGAGCCAAATTGAGTCACGAGAAGAGACGGTTTCCGATTTTGCCCGAGGAGTTCGTCGATTTACGATTGGTTTAGCTAAAAAACTGATTCTTGCCAACGGGTGTGGTCAGGTCGCAGATGCCATCTTTAACATGAAGGATCTCTCAATGGGACTTGCTTGGATTGGCATCATTGCCTACGCCTTACAAATCTATTTTGATTTTTCAGGATACAGCGACATGGCGATTGGACTAGCTTTGATGTTCGGATTCCATTTTCTTGAGAATTTTAATTATCCCTACATCTCTAAGTCTGTTTCTGAGTTTTGGCGTCGTTGGCACATCTCGCTCGGGTCTTGGTTCCGGGATTATGTCTATATCCCGCTTGGAGGAAATCGCGTTTCACCGTGGCGACAGTATCGTAACTTAGCGATTGTTTGGATGTTGACGGGACTTTGGCATGGTGCAAGTTGGACGTTCGTTGCGTGGGGAGCTTATTACGGAATCTGGATCATGCTTGAGAAAGCATTTCTCGGGAAATGGTTGGAGAAAATGCCGGTCGTCTCGACCATTTGGACACTCGTACTCGTCTTAGTCGGGTGGGTGTTCTTCCGTTCAGAAACATTCCCAGAAGCTGTCACTTATATTCAAGCAATGTTCGTACCAGATGTGATCTGGGATGAGCGCGCAAGCTACCAGCTTGTGCAAAATGGTGTTCTACTCCTTGTCGCGTGTATCGCAGCGACACCAATTCCGAAAATAATTGGAGAACGGTTAGTCGTCTCACTCGGAAAAATCGGGACGACAATGCAGTATGGGTACGCGATGTTGATGCTGTTCCTTGCGACATCAGCACTGGTTGCAAGTACGTTTAACCCCTTCATTTATTTCCGCTTCTAAAAAGGAGGTCTACTGATGGCACAGCCACTTGAAACAAAAAATAAACAGGAACAACAACGGGCGACTTCTTTTGAACGGATCATGATGTGGGTGACGACGATTAGTTTTCTACTCGTCTTGTTAACGATTGGGATCGGAACAATCGTCCGAGAGGACCGTGTACGTTCACAGCTAGAAAATCGTACACTCGCCCAATCGGTCGAACCGACAATCGAAGGAATCGCTACCGGAAAAGACATGTTGAAAATGGAGACGTATTTCACGGATCAACTGCTCTTGCGAGGTACATTCGTTGAAATGCAGGCATTGTTATCAAAAGATGTCTTCCGGCAACCGTTTCGAAACGGAATCTATACAGCTAAAAATGGTTATATGATTGAACCAAGTGCCTCAACACAAGTCCAGGTTCCAAGCGCCTTTCAACAATTCGTTCAAGAAGTCGATCGTCCTGTCTATATGGCGCTAGCTCCATCAAAGACGGTCATTGCTGAACGCGATCAGTTGATTCCATCGTATGTTGCTTCGAACGCGCGTACACGATATGCAGGAATGATTCGTGATTTCAAGGCTGCGGGGATGACGAATTTGTCACTTGATCAACTACAATTAACGGACTACTTCAAGACGGACCATCACTGGAATATTGATGGAGCGGCGTCCGCGTATCAGACGATTACGAAAGGTATGGATTTACAGGCAGTCATGCCATCAAATGCAAATCGTAAAGAGGATGAACATGCGTATTATGGCTCGTTGGCACGAAAGACGACGCTTGCGTACGCAACGTCTAGTGATCAGTTAGCCTATTATGAACCAGCATTTTTCAAAGGAATCGATGTCTGTTATGACGGTGCATGCGATCGTCCAGTCATCGATGAATCCTTCGTCGAGCAAGAGGGAGATTACGTCGATCGGTATGAAGTGTTCTTACGCGGGAACCATGGCATCATGTCGATGAAGGAGCAGACGAAGAACGAGCGACCGACGATTCTCGTCTTAAAGGATTCGTTCGCGAATCCAGTCTTACCGTTTCTTGCTAAAAGTGCCAACCTAGAAGTCGTCGACGTACGCTACGTACCAAAATCTTTTGATGTGTCGCAGTTTGCTAAACAAAAACAAGTCGACTCCGTGCTGTTCCTGCATAACTCGAACATTGCTGGATTGATGAAGACGTATGAAAACACACTATGAAGGAGTTCATGACATGAGATCCCGAATGGCGAAAAAAAAACCGCGTCTTGTTTGGCGCGTATTGAGTGCGCTCCTGCTTGGGGTCGTTTTGATCGCTAGTACATCGGCCGGTTTAGCTTTTTTAAAAGTGAAGCAAACGGCAGACGCGTTCTTGACACCGTTAGAGGGAAAGCAGCCAAAGCCACTCGAATCGATGCAACCGGTCAACGTTTTGTTACTTGGTGTAGATGAGCGAAAAAATGATAAGGGGCGTGCCGATGCCATCATGCTTCTGTCATTCAATCCGAAAACAAAACAAGCGACGTCGCTGTCCATTCCACGAGACATGCAGGTAACTGTGCCGTCCGGTGAAAAGACAAAAATCAATCATACGTATGCGTATGGTGGTGTGAAAGAGACAGTCGAAACGGTCGAGCAGACGTTTGAGATTGACGTCCCTTACTATGCGAAGATCAATATGGATGGCTTGATTGAGTTGGTCGATGCTGTTGGAGGTGTTACGGTCGACAATCCATCTGCCTTTAGTTGGAACGACCGACGCCTTCAAAAGGAATACACTAAAGGAGAAATCCATCTAAATGGTCTTGAAGCGAGCGGGTATGCACGGATGCGAAAGCAAGATCCGCTCGGTGATATGGGACGACAAATTCGTCAGCGTCAAGTATTAGAAGCCGTCGGAACGAAGCTTGCCGGACCACAGTTGTTGACGCAACTCGAAAAAATTACGGATGTCATGAAAAACAATTTTACGACGAATATCGGACTTGATGTCGCAGCGCAGCTAGCGCAGGAAAATCAACAAGGGTTCGAGCAGTTGAAACCACTAAAAATTGACGGGGAAGGATATATCGCAAGTGATGGTGTCTGGTATTTCTTTGCGTCGGATGAGTCGATGGAACAGACGAAGCAGAAGATCGCCAAACTTCTCGCACAATCGTAAGCGATAGCTAGTATCACGATCAATCAAATAAGAATGAGCGTCTCCAGCAAATGATGGCGGGGGCGCTTTTGACTGTCTTTCTCTTAAGTCACACATCATTTTTTTTGAAAAAAAGTGCTTGGTTCAAAAGTCTTATTTTCCATCCAATCGATGAAATAGGCTTTGACAGGACTTGTAAATGGATGCAAAATGAAAACGATTACATAACAAAGGGGATGGCTACCGTATGAAACGCATGAGATCCGTTTGTATCGTTGCGCTAACGTTTGCACTAATATTTAGTGGATTGTCATTGTCCGGTCAAGCACTGGAAAAAGGGAAGTCTACATTGGTCATCATTCATTACAAGGAAGACCCGAATGCCACAAAGGATTGGAACCTGTGGTTATGGGCAAATGGTCCGGATTATTTTCCGAATAAAGCCCACGCTTTTAACGGTGAGGATGCTTACGGTAAAGTGGCAGCCTACGAATTTCCAGTTGATCAGCCAGAAAAAATCGGCTTCATCGTTCGAGATGATAACTGGAACAAAGATGGAGGATCTGAAAACGATCGTTTCATCACAAAAGACATGATTAAAAATGGTGTTGCTGAAATTTGGATTGAGTCGGGCAGTAAGGATATTTCAACTGTCAATCCAAGTAACGGAGCAGATGTCGAAAAAATCGACACGAACATCCACTATTACCGGTATGACAATGATTATGAGAAATATGGTGTTTGGTCTTGGCCGGAAGAGCAAGATGGCAAGCGTTTCGAGTTCGACCAGCAAGATGATTTTGGTGCCATCGCCCAAGTGACACTCGATAATCTAACGAAAGCACGTCTCGCAGGCGTTATTCCTCATCTTGAGGGATGGTCTGAAAAAGACGGAGCCGATCGTTTCTTCTATGCAGGAGCGAAGGATATCTGGTTGATCGAAGGGGATCAAACGGTTTACTACAGCAAACCGGAAATTGATCGGACACCGAAAATCACGAGCTTTTTAGCTGATGACTTCCGGACGATGACGTTAAAAACGAATGCACCGTTGACGGAAGAAGACTTAAAGACATTTACGTTTGAAGGCGTGACGAATCCGGTCGTGTCAGCAATCGATGCAAAAACAGTGAAAGTCGAAGTCACTTCTGATATTGATTTAGCAAAAGTCGTCCGAGTGTCCCATCCTGTTTTTGGAGAAGCAGTCCTTGAAGCAGGTAAGGTACTCCGTTCGAAAGCATTCGATCAAAAGTATGCCTACGATGGTAAACTTGGCGTCAATTATCAGAAATCGAAGACGACGTTCAAGGTCTGGGCACCGACAGCGCAAGCCGTCGAGCTCGAGTTATATCGTTTACCGAAACAAAAAGCTGCTACGACAGAGGATATCACGCGTGAAATCAAGATGGCACGAACGGATCGCGGTGTGTATCAAGTGACGGTCAAGGGGGATCTTGATGGTGTCGGTTACACATACGAAGTCAAGCACGCAAAAGAATCGACGCGTGCTGTTGATCCGTATGCGACAGCAGTCGCTGTTAACGGAGACCAAGGTGTCGTCGTCGACTTACGCGAGACGGATCCAAAACGCTGGACGAATGGAAAAATGCCACTTCGCCATGCGACAGACGCAATCATCTATGAATCACACGTCCGTGATTTATCAATGTTTGATGTGACGAACTCGGGTTACGATTCAGGCATCAAACAAAAAGGAAAATATCTTGGTGTTATCGAACCTGGTACACGTTTGACGAAGGATGGTAAGAAAACGAAGACGAAGACGGGTCTTGATCATCTGAAGGAACTTGGCATCACGCACGTTCAGTTCATTCCTGTCTATGATTTCAATACAGCGTCCGTCGATGAGACGAATCCGCTTAAAAGCTATAACTGGGGTTACGATCCAAAGAACTATAACGCTCCAGAAGGATCGTATGCGACAAATCCATATGATCCAAAAGTCCGAATCACAGAAATGAAGCAGATGATTCAAGGACTACATGACAATGGACTGCGTGCTGTCATGGACGTCGTTTACAACCATATGTTTGATGCAAAGGCATCAAATCTTGATAAAATCGTCCCTGGTTATTACTACCGTTATACAGAAGGCGGCGATTTAGCGAACGGAACTGGTGTCGGAAACGATACGGCTTCTGAGCGTCAAATGATGCATAAATTAATCGTAGACTCTGTCTCATACTGGGCAAAAGAATACCACTGGGACGGATTCCGATTTGACTTAATGGGGATTCACGACGTCAAAACGATGAACGCCGTCAAACAGGCGACAAAACGTATTGATCCGTCGATTCTCGTATTCGGAGAAGGGTGGAGCCTTGGAACACCGCTTCCGGATTCAGAGAAAGCAAACCAAACGAATACGAAACAAATGCCAGGAATCGGTCATTTCAACGACAACCTGCGCGATGCGCTCAAAGGGAGTGTCTTCATCGATTCAGATGCTGGTTTCATTAACGGAACGACTGGTCTTGAAACACGCATCAAACGCGGTATCGTCGGTGAGATTGCATACGATAAAGACATCCAAGGATTTACGCAAGAACCAGATCAAGCCATCACTTACGTTGAAGCACACGATAACCATACGTTGTGGGATAAGTTGAACCTAACGAATCCGCAAGATAATGACGCAACGAAGACGAAGATGCATCGTCTAGCTTCAAGCATCTTGCTAACGTCTCAAGGAACGACGTTCATCCATGCAGGACAGGATTTCATGCGGACAAAAGGTGGCGATCATAACTCGTACAAATCACCGGATTCCGTCAACCAACTCGATTGGAAACGGAAGATGGATCGTCAACAAGACGTCGATTATATGACAGGATTGATTGCTTTACGTAAGAAGAATCCAGTGCTTCATTTAGCAACAGCAAAAGACATTCGTCGTTACGTGACGTTTGAAGCAGCACCAGCACAAGTCATCGCGTATCGACTAGATGACGCTGCGCCACAGCAGAAGGACGATCTCTATATCATTCACAATGCGAATCGAACAACAGTCGACATGAAGCTACCGAAAGGAAAGTGGAAGCTGCTCGTAGACGGTAAACAAGCAGGAACAAAAGCAATCCGCACCGTTTCAGGTACGGTTCGTGTTGAGGGACTCAGCTCGTTTGTCTTAGCAAAATAACTAAAAGCATCGAAAAAGGACGTTCTGCCGATTGGCGGAACGTCCTTTTCGTTAGGCGAGAAGCGAGAATCAAGCGTAACGCTCGTCCGTTTCTTCACTATCTTCTTCTTTCAGGTTACTTTCTTCCGATTTCGAGACGATGACGGCACATGCTGCGTCACCTGTGATGTTGACTGCTGTCCGCATCATATCAAGAAGACGATCGACACCGATGATCAACGCAATCCCTTCGACCGGAAGATTAACCGATTGAAGAACCATCGTCAGCATGACGAGACCGACACCCGGTACACCGGCTGTTCCAACTGATGCAAGAACGGCTGTCAAGACGACTGTCGCGAGTTGGCCAGGTGTTAAATCAACAGCATAGACTTGTGCGATGAAGACAGTCGCAACACCCTGCATGATCGCTGTTCCATCCATGTTGATCGTCGCACCGAGTGGCTGGACGAAACTTGAGACGGAGCGTGGAACCTTCAACTCTTTTTGAGCCGTTTGCATCGCAACAGGAAGTGTTGCGTTCGACGAAGATGTCGAGAAAGCAAACAGCATGACAGGTGCAAACTTCTTAAAGAAGAAGAACGGATTCATTTTTCCGAGTAACGAAACAGTCGAACCGTATGTCAATAAAGAATGGACGACTAACGCTAGAACAACGACAAGCATATAGAAGAACATCGCTTTTAACGATTCCCAACCTTGTGAACCGACGGCTGAAGCAATCAAAGCAAATGCTCCAAGTGGTGCCATCTTCATGACGAGCGTGATCAGATACGTCATCAATTCGTTTCCTTGTTCGACGAATGTCCGTAACGTCGAGACCTTTTTACCGAGGAACGTAATTCCGAAACCGATAAAGACACTGAAGACGATGATTTGCAACATATTACCTTCCGCCATCGAGGTGATCGGGTTCGTCGGGAACATACCGACGATTGTATTAATCAAGCTTGTATCGGGAAGACTTCCACTATCATATTCAAGATTATTTGTAGAGAAGCTCCCGAGAGTACCCGGTTTGATCAGTAATGACAAACCGAGAGCAATGACAATCGCAACAGCCGTCGTCGTCATGAAGTAGCCGATTGCCTTTCCGCCGACACGACCGAGCTCTTTTGGATTCCCAAGACCCATGACGCCGAGAGTGATCGAGAAGAAGACGATCGGTACGACGAGCATCTTAATCAAGTTCAGGAAAATTGTCCCGATAGGTTGTAAAGCATATTTATTCAATCCCTCATAAATCGACTTATCCGGTAAGGTTGCAAGAATGATTCCGAGGATCACCCCGAGAATCAATCCCCAGATGATGCGCTTTGCTTCTTTCATAAGTGATGTCACACTCCTTTATTTGATAATTGTCTATATTTTGACACATCATCACCCATTTTGACAAAACATTTTAAAAAATACATGATAACGCTTACAAAAAAGTTTCTGGATTTTGATGCAGGAATGACTAGATTTTGTTGTCAAACGGATGCAACCATGAGAGGATAGAAAGGAACAAAAAGGAACAGCGTAGGATACAGAAAAGTCGCTTGAATCAACTGTTGACCAAATTGTATATTCCTACTATAATGTTGTATGACGTGTCTGACACGTTTCCTTTAGTCGGTAATATCGGAGGGAGGGAAAACTAGTGGAAACTCGTGTACGTAAAAATGAATCACTTGAAGACGCACTTCGTCGCTTCAAACGTGGTGTTTCAAAAGATGGTACGCTTGCTGAAGTTCGTAAACGTAAACACTACGAAAAGCCAAGTGTAAAACGTAAGCTTAAATCGGAGGCTGCGCGTAAGCGTAAGAAGTTCTAACGTTAGAGAGGGTGTATCCTCATGAGTCTTCAGGAGCGTTTGACAGCGGATATGAAAGATGCCATGCGTCTTCGCGAAAAAGATCGTCTTACGACGATTCGCATGGTGAAATCATCGCTGCAAAATGAAACGATCAAACTCGGTAAGCAAGAATTGACGGACGAGGAAGAATTAACGATTCTTTCACGTGAAATGAAGCAGCGCAACGACTCCCTCCGAGAATTCGAAAGCGCTGGTCGTCACGATCTCGTCGAGAAAATTCAAGCAGAGATTGTCGTGCTCGAAGCTTATATGCCAAAACAGCTTTCCGAGGAAGAAGTACAGGAAATCGTCGACGCAGCTATTGCGCAGACGGGTGCCTCTGCTCCTTCGGATATGGGGAAAGTAATGGGTATCGTCATGCCGCAGCTTAAAGGCAAGGCAGACGGTGCTTTAATTAATCGACTCGTCAAACAACGTCTCGCTTAATACAAAAAAGGTGTCCCTCGGGGCACCTTTTTTTGTCGTTCCTGTCACAATTTAAAGTTTCTTCATGAATTCAGAATAGTCATGAAACCTTTTTGTTTTGAAAGCGTATATAATTATAGTAACGAATCAAAGTGCAAAAGAAGCAGCTTCTGACACGAATGAAAAGGGGTGAACGTACGCATGACGTTTAGCTTAGGAATGATTTTGGCGGTCTTCATGATTGGGGTCCTCATGTTACTGGTCGAAATATTCGTCACGGGGTTCGGTATCTTTGGAGTCCTCGGAATCGGTGCTGTCCTTGCTAGTCTGATCATGGCAGGCGCTACAGTTGGTCAAGTAGGTATCGCGATTGGACTTGCTGTGTTTCTCTCACTTGCGGCCGGCTATTGGGCATATCGCAGAATTAAATCAAATCAGTCACTACTGTGGAGAGGTTTGATTTTGACGGATTCGACATCGTCTGAGAAAGGGTATCTCTCTCATCAAGAAAAAGTACAACTGTTAGGACAAGAAGGAGTCAGTTTGACGCCTCTCCGTCCATCAGGAACGATTGAAATCGATGGAAATCGAATCGATGCTGTAACGGAAGGGACCTTCATTCAAGCGGGGGAAACAATCGTCGTAAAAGAAGTGACGCATGGACGCGTTATTGTTAGAGTCCAACATACGAAGGAGGAGTCCCACACATGACACCTGAACTATTGACCGTATTACTCATATCTGGAGGAATTTTGATTTTCCTCGCCATCTTCTTCACACTCGTTCCGATTCCATTGTGGATCAGTTCGCTTGCGGCAGGCGTACGTGTATCGATTTTTACATTAGTCGGGATGCGACTACGTCGAGTTACACCATCTAAAATCGTCAATCCATTGATTAAGGCAGTTAAAGCGGGATTGAACTTGAATACGAACCAACTAGAAAGTCACTTCCTCGCCGGTGGTAACGTTGACCGCGTCGTCAATGCTTTGATTGCAGCACATCGTGCGAATATCGAACTGAGTTTTGAACGCGCAGCAGCAATCGATCTTGCGGGTCGTAACGTACTTGAAGCTGTCCAGATGTCAGTTAACCCGAAAGTCATCGAAACACCATTCATTGCCGGTGTTGCAATGAACGGGATTGAAGTGAAAGCGAAGGCTCGGATCACAGTACGTGCGAACATTGATCGTCTCGTCGGTGGTGCTGGCGAAGAAACCGTCATTGCACGTGTTGGTGAAGGTGTCATCTCAACGATTGGTTCGTGTAATGACCAAAAAGAAGTGCTTGAAAACCCAGAGATGATCTCGCGGACGGTTCTTGCAAAAGGACTCGATTCAGGTACAGCGTTTGAGATTCTCTCGATCGATATTGCAGACATCGATATCGGTAAAAACATCGGTGCGGTTCTGCAAACGGACCAAGCAGAAGCAGATAAGAACATTGCGCAAGCGAAAGCGGAAGAGCGTCGTGCGATGGCGATTGCGAGCGAACAAGAGATGAAATCACGTGTTGAAGAGATGCGTGCGAAAGTCGTCGCTGCTGAAGCTGAAGTACCACTTGCGATCGCTGAAGCGATGCGTGACGGTAACTTTGGTGTCATGGATTATGCGAACTACTTGAACGTGACGGCAGATACAAAAATGCGCCAAGCAATCGGTGGACAATCATCATCAAATGACTCGCAGTAAAGGGTGAGACGGTATGGATATCATATGGGTCGGATTGATGATCGCATTCGGTGTCATCTCCGTCATCTCAAAAGCAGCGGATAAAAAACCGAAGCAGACAAACCGGACTCCTTCAAAGGAGTTTGGTGAATATGTGAAACAAATGGTCGAACAAGTAGATACAGTGCGACAAGAGGCGACACCTCCGCCGGTCGTTCGAAAAAAAGCGCCCGCGAAGAAACAACCGGGAGTGACTCAGACGAAAGTTCGACCGGTTCATGAACGAACAGATTTACAAAAGCAGCTCGATCAACGTCAAAAGAAACATTCGAAAAAAGGGATGTCCTCTTCGACGATTGGTGAAATCAAAGATAGCGTAGCGGATGGTGCCATTGGATCGTCTAGTCGTTCAGCGTCAGCAACGACGATTTCACAGGATGAAATGCGACGTGCCATCGTTTGGAGTGAAGTGCTTGGTGCGCCTGTTTCCAAGCGCAAACGCTAATAGTTGTATAGTGAGTCGATCCTAAGAACCAAGAGGATCGACTCTTTTTCTTTCCTAAATGGTGGAAACGGGTTTTTCTTTCCATCTTTTCGGCGGAAGTGCTAAAGTGGAAGAGATTAGATATGAAGCGATGACAACTTGTTATCCATGACTAGGAGGCCATTCACAACGTGATATTCAATGAAAGAATCCCATTTGCATTTTCGAATTCAGAACAGATTCAAGCATTTGTCGGTCCGAATGACGCAGTCTTACGTACGATGGAAGCAGAACTTGAAGTTCAGCTTACGCATCGTGGAGATGAGCTGTTGGCACAATCCGAACAGGAACAGTCTGTAATCTTAGCTGGACAAGTCGTTGGTGTCTTGAAACAACTTGTTAATCGTGGAGCTGTTTTAACGGAGCGTGACGCGACGAGTGCCATTCAACTCGCGCGTCAAGATCGGGTAGATGAACTTCTAGAACTTTACGACACGGTCATTCATACGAATCATAAAGGAAAACCACTTCGTGCGAAGACGCTTGGTCAAGCGCGCTACGTTCGAGGAATTGATCGCTGTGATTTAACATTCGGTATCGGACCAGCAGGAACCGGTAAAACGTACCTCGCAGTCGTGATGGCGGCAAAAGCACTGAAGGAAGGGCACGTTAAACGACTCGTCCTGACCCGTCCGGCCGTAGAAGCAGGAGAAAACCTTGGATTTCTTCCAGGGGATCTAAAAGAAAAAGTCGATCCATACCTACGTCCCCTGTATGATGCATTGCATGACGTACTTGGTGTCGAACATACGGCACGCTTGCTCGAACGTGGTGTCATTGAAATTGCACCGCTTGCTTATATGCGAGGACGGACGCTTGAACACGCTTTTGTCATTCTCGACGAAGCACAAAACACGACACGTGAACAAATGAAGATGTTTTTGACGCGTCTCGGATTCCATTCGAAGATGATTGTTACGGGCGATTTAACACAAGTCGATCTCCCGCGTGGAAAAACATCTGGTCTGCAAGAAGCTTTGCATCTGCTTGGAAATGTCAAAGGTATCCATTTTGAACATTTTGGTTCAGCTGATGTCGTGCGTCACCCACTTGTCCGAAAAATCGTTGATGCTTACAGTCAAGATTTGACCTAAGCCGTTACGGAAATAGAGGGAAAAGGGGGAGATGATATGCGCAAGGTTGGGGTCTGGGTCGGTCTTTTGACAGTAGTATTCTATCTCGTCGTATCAACGATGATGTATGTCAGTGTTCGACCAGAAGCCTTGTCCGCAGAACCATTCTCAATTGCAGAAGAAGATATCCGGTCACCTTTAACGATTGAAGACCGGACAGCGACGAATCAAATTAAGGAAAATTCGATTGCTGCAATCGAGAGTCAATATACGATCAAGCAAGAGTATGCAGCACAGCAAATTGATAAAGTCGAACAACTTTTTGCTAGTTTATCCGGTATAAAAAAAGCGGATGAAATTAGCAAAATCAAACAGCGACTCCGCGGAACGGAGGCAGCAACTCTTTTAAAGGATGATGAGTTACGCTTGCTCGCGACATCTACCACATCATCCCGAGATACGACGCGAGATGTCGTCATCACAGCGATTGAAGAAGCGATGCGTCAACGCATCTCGTCCGACGGTGGTGAAGTAGCTGAGGCACGTGAGAATGCTCGAACTGATATCGAACGTTCGCCGTTGTCTTTTTCTTTAAAAGCGGTTGCTAAAGCGCTGACCGATCAACTGATCGTAACGAACTATGTTTATGACCCGGAAAAGACGGAGCAGCTCCGAAAACAGACGAGTGATAAAGTCGAACCGGTTATTATTTCTGAGGGAGAAGTGATCGTCAAGCGGGGAGAGGTCATTTCACAAGACGCCTATCGCCAGCTCCAACTCGTCGGTCTGATTTCCGACCGTCAGTCGTTGAAACCGTTACTCGGTGCGATGCTTGTCAGTGCGCTGATGACTGCCTTTTTGTTTGGTTTCATCTATCGTTCGAAATTACGCTACGCTCAGATGGGGCGGATCCGCTTGTTCGGACTCGTCTATCTCGTCGTCAGTCTCCAATTACTCGTCATGTATGGTATGGCATTTTTGGCAGACGATATCAATCCGGCTCTTTACTTACTAACGCCGACAGCGTTTGCTGCGCTCGTTCTACGAAATTTGTTGAATGAACGGATTGCGTTATCGAGTACGCTCTTTACGGCACTCGCCGGAACATTTTTCTATAGTACGAATCAAAACTTCAGCTTTAATGTTGCAATCTATTTATTAGTTGGTGGTTTAGTCGCGACGTTTTTCCTGCGCTCTAGTTTGTCACGGCGTCGTATTTTCATGAGCAGTATTTCGATTGCTGGAGCAAATATCGCGATTTTCTTAGCGTTCGTTTTGTTACGAAGTGGTACGTTTGAACCGCGAGAAACCCTGATTTTAATCGGCTTTGCGATTGCTAGTGGTATCTTGAGTGCCGTTCTTGCGATTGGGTTGTTACCGTTTCTTGAGATGACATTCGGCATCTTAGCGCCGACGCGATTACTTGAACTACTCAATCCAACGCATCCACTGCTGAAAAAGCTTTTGGTCGAAGCGCCTGGAACGTACCATCACAGCATGATGGTCGCAAATTTAGCGGAAACCGCTTGCGAAGCAATCGGGGCAGATGGCTTACTTGCACGAGTCGGAGCTTATTATCATGACTTAGGGAAAACGCGACGACCGCTCTACTTCATTGAAAATCAGCATGGACGTAATCCGCATGATCGACTTCAGCCCGAAGAGTCAGCACGTGTCATCTTGGCACATACGGAGGACGGTGTTGAACTGCTCGAAGACGCAAAACTTCCTGCAGCAATCATCGATATTTGTCGTCAGCATCATGGCACCTCTCTGCTTCGGTACTTTTATGTCAAGGCAGCAGAACAGGGTGAGGTCGATGAAGAGACATTCCGTTATACGGGACCAAAACCACAAACGCGTGAAGCAGCGGTCATCATGATCGTCGACTCAATTGAGGCGGCTGTTCGTTCGATGAAAGCTCCTTCGGAAGAAGGAATTCGGGACTTGGTCGCGAAAATCATTCGTGAAAAGATGATGGATGATCAGTTTGCGGAATGTGACATTACGACGCGTGAGATTTACCGTGTCGGTGAGAGTGCGTGCCATACCTTATCCGGTTTGTTCCATGAACGAATCGAGTATCCAGAATTAAAGAAAGAGGCAACGACATGAATATTTATATGACAGATGAAAACAATCGTCTAACGGAAAAGCAGCAACAACTTGTCGAATCGATTTTAATCTATACAGCGCAACAAGAAGAAGTCGATCCAAATAGTGAGTTGTCCGTAACCTTCGTCTCAAACGATGAGATTCAAGAAATCAACCGTGAATGGCGTGGGAAAGATCAGGCGACAGATGTCATCTCCTTCGCAATGGAAGAACTCGGAGAAGATGAGATTGACTTTGGATTACTTGAAGATGAACCAATCGTCCTTGGAGACTTGATCATCTCGGTTGAACGGTGTCGCGAACAAGCAGCTGAATACGGGAATCATTTCGAGCGAGAACTCGGTTTCCTTGCCGTTCATGGGTTCCTCCATTTACTCGGTTATGATCACATTGAAAAAGCAGACGAGGAAGTCATGACGAAGCGACAGGAGGAGATCCTGCACCACTTCGAGTTATTCCGAGGCACATTGTGAAGAGTTGGTGGCAACCATTTCGGCATGCTATAGATGGCTTGTTTCAATCGATTCGAGAAGAACGACATATGAAAGTTCATGTTATCATTGGCGGCATCGTCTTACTGGTCGCCTTTTTACTGCCGTTGACTGCTGTTGAACGGGCGATTCTATTCTTGACGGTCGGCATGGTCATCAGTGCTGAGATGTTCAACACAGCGTTTGAGCGTATCGTTGATCTCGTGACGCAGGAGTGGCATCCGCTCGCAAAAGCAGTCAAAGACATCGCAAGTGGAGCCGTTCTTGTGTTGGCGCTTACATCTATTGCAATTGCACTATGCATCTTCATCCCATATTTGGTACAATAAGAATCCGGCCTTTTTGGCCAATACCGTTCCTAAAAAGGGGAAAATGAACATGAAAACAGAACAATTACTCGAACAAGCTAAACGTGCACGCGAAAAAGCGTATGTTCCATATTCGAAATTTCAAGTCGGTGCTGCTCTACTAACGAAGGACGGACAAGTCTTCCATGGCTGTAATATTGAAAACGCCGCATATGGTCTTTGTAACTGCGCAGAACGGACAGCTATCTTCTCAGCATGGGCACAGGATGCGCGCGAGTATGCAGCGATGGCTGTCGTTGCCGACACGGAAGGACCGGTCGCACCATGCGGACAATGTCGCCAAGTGTTATCTGAAATGTGCGATGCGGATATGCCAATTTATTTGACGAACCTCAAAGGAGACGTCACTGAAACAACAGTGGGCGCCCTCTTACCAGGAGCATTCACGAAAGGGGATTTACATGTTTAAAGAAGGATTCAAATCGGGCTTCGTCTCGATCATCGGACGCCCGAACGTCGGAAAATCGACATTCCTCAACCGTGTCATCGGACAAAAGATTGCCATCATGTCTGATAAACCACAAACGACGCGCAACAAAATTCAAGGTGTCTACACGACGGAAGACGTTCAAACGATTTTCATTGATACACCGGGCATCCACAAGCCAAAACACAAGCTCGGCGATTTCATGATGAAGGTCGCGACGAACGCTTTACGTGAAGTCGATGCGATTTTGTTCATGGTCAATGTGACGGAACCAAAAGGAAAAGGTGACGACTTCATCATTGAAAAACTGAAGGAACTCGATACACCGATCATTCTCGTCATGAATAAGGTTGACTTGATTCATCCGAATGATATTCCGCCAATCATCGAGTCATATAAAAATGAACTCGAGTTCGCGGCAGTCGTTCCGATCTCGGCGCTTCAAGGTAACAATGTCGGACCATTACTTGAAGAAATCGCGAAGATCTTACCAGAAGGACCGATGTATTATCCAGCGGATCAAGTGACCGATCACCCGGAACGTTTCATCATCTCGGAAATGATCCGCGAAAAAGTCTTGCAAAAGACACGTGATGAAGTACCGCACTCGATCGCGGTCGCGATTGATCAAATCAAGACGCGTGAGAACGGGAACATGGTCGATGTCCATGCGACGATCTTAATTGAACGGGATTCCCAAAAAGGAATCATCATCGGAAAACGCGGAGCACTTCTAAAAGAAATCGGCTCTGAAGCACGAACGGACATCGAGATGTTACTCGGGACGAAAGTCTACCTGAACTTGTGGGTCAAAGTCCAAAAGGATTGGCGCAACAAGGCAGGTCAATTGCGTGAACTCGGCTTCCGCGATGACGAGTATTAAGCGATGATCGATAAGGCGGAAGGGCTTGTATTACGAACGGTCGTATATGGTGAATCGAATAAGATCGTCACGCTACTGACACGTGAATTCGGCAAGCTCGCCGTCATGGCACGTGGAGCGAAAAAGCCGGGCAGCCGCTTTAACGCGGCGAGCCAGCCTTTCGTCCGAGGCGTCTATATCTATCCACGGTCACGAGGTCTCGGTCAGTTGAAATCGGCAGATGTTATCACGAGCCATGCGCATATCCGGCAAGATGTCGTCTTGATGGCATATGCGATGTATCTGCTTGAGCTTGCGGACAAAGCGCTCGATGAACGAGTGCCACAACCGGCGCTGTATGATTTATTCGTCGAAGGGCTAGAGGCGATGGATGACGGACTCGATCCAGACGTCGTTTCCTTCATCATCGAGTTACGTCTGTTGCGCCATCTAGGGATTGCTCCTCACTTAAATGGATGTACGATCTGCGGGAGTGCTGAAGCACCTTTCGCTTTTTCGCTGCACCACGGGGGGCTACTCTGTCGCCGGCATCGCCATGAGGATGAACACGCTATTTTCATGTCAGAAGCAGTCGCGAAGATGCTCTATGTGTTTTCCGTCTACGATTTTTCACGAATCGGTACCGTGACGGTGAAGCCAGAAACGAAGCGTCTATTGCGTCAAATCATGGATGCCTATATGGAGCGCTACAGTGGGTTACGTCTGCGTTCAAAACGCGTCCTCGACCAGTTGATTGATTTCGGCAACGATTGACAGCAACAAGCGGGTTCGGTAGAATGAATGCGGAAGAAGCAACTAAATGAACACGATGACGAAAAGGAGTACCGTCTTTTTCTCAATCAAGCGATTCCAGGGTGGTGTGAGCTGGAAGTGAGAGGGGCGCGAACGGCGTTTCGGAGTGTTCTTTGTCAAAAAGAGTGGCATGCGATGCATGCAAGTAGGGTGGAACCGCGGGCTTGTCTCGTCCCTATGTGCAACGATTGTTGTACATAGGGGCGTTTTTTGCGTTCCCTAATCATTTTGGAGGTGAAAGTCGTGAAGATGACAGTACAAGACATGATCTTGACATTACAAAAATTTTGGGCAGAACAAGGCTGCTTGACAATGCAAGCATACGACGTAGAAAAAGGAGCCGGTACGATGAATCCGATGACGTTCTTACGGAGTCTCGGACCAGAACCATGGAACGTCTGTTATACAGAACCATCACGTCGTCCGGCGGATGGTCGTTACGGAGAAAATCCGAACCGCCTGTACCAACATCATCAATTCCAAGTCATCATGAAACCATCGCCTGATAACATTCAGGAATTATACTTACAAAGTCTCGAGTTACTCGGCATCAACCCACTCGAACACGATATTCGTTTCGTAGAAGATAACTGGGAGAACCCAACGTTCGGTGCTGCTGGTCTCGGCTGGGAAGTGTGGCTGAACGGAATGGAAATCACGCAGTTCACGTACTTCCAACAAGTCGGTGGAATCGAGTGTAATCCAATCGCAGTAGAGATCACTTACGGAATTGAACGTCTCGCTTCGTACATTCAAGATGTCGAGAGTGTGTTTGATCTTGTTTGGACAGATGGTTTCAAATACGGTGATATCTTCTATCAACCAGAATTTGAACACTCGAAGTATACGTTTGAAACATCAGATGTCGCCTTGCTCTTTACGTTATTCGATCAATACGAAAAAGAAGCGAATCGTGCTTTGGATGAGAACCTCGTTTTCCCAGCATATGATTACATCTTGAAATGTTCACATACCTTTAATCTCCTCGACGCAAAAGGAGCAATCTCTGTTACGGAACGAACAGGATTCATTCATCGTGTCCGAAACATGTCGCGTCGTTGTGCGCAAAGTTTCATCGAAGAACGGGAGCGTCTTGGCTTCCCATTGATCAAGTCGAAAGCAGGTGAGTCACATGCATGAATTATTACTTGAAATCGGTTTAGAAGAGATGCCGGCTCGATTCGTCCTTCAATCGGAAACACAACTCAAGGAGCGCGTGACGCGTTTCCTCGGAGAAGCTCGGATTGAGTTCGCAAGCGTCGAATCATTCTCGACGCCACGCCGTCTAGCGGTTTACGTCAAAGGTATCGCAGCACGTCAAAGTGACCTCGAAGAGACACTAAAAGGACCAGCAAAACGCATCGCAATGGATGAAGCAGGGAACTGGACGAAAGCAGCAGAAGGATTTGCACGCGGTAAAGGATTAACGACGGACGATCTCTTCCTTGGGGAAGAAAAAGGAGTCGAATACCTCTATGCGACGCGTAAGGAAGTCGGACAAGCGACAGCCGATCTACTTCCTGGGCTAAAACAAGTCGTTGAAGCGATGACATTCCCGAAAAACATGCGCTGGAGCACACAATCACTGCGTTATATGCGTCCGATTCGTTGGTTGATCGCCTTGCTTGATGATCAAGTCATCCCGTTTGAAGTCGCATCTGTTGAGACAGGGCGGACGTCACGTGGACATCGTTTCCTCGGGCAAGATATCACGATTCTGCGTCCAAACGCCTATGTCGAAGCGCTTGCTGGAGAAAACGTCATCGTTAGTTACGAAGCACGTCGCCAGTTGATTGAAGAACAAATCGAAGCACTTGCAGCACGTGAGCAATTCGAAGTGCCAATCGATGCCTCTTTACTTGAAGAAGTCACGAACCTCGTCGAGTATCCGACAGCCTTGTTTGGCGCATTCGATGAAGCATATCTTGAGTTACCAGAAGAAGTTTTGATCACGACGATGAAAGAACACCAACGCTACTTCCCGGTCAAACGCAACGATACGTTGCTTAACTACTTCGTAACGGTACGAAACGGAAATGCGACGCACATTGAAAACGTCGCACGCGGAAACGAAAAAGTCATCCGTGCCCGTTTGGCAGATGCACAGTTCTTCTATGAAGAAGATAAAAAAGCAGACATCGATGAACAAGCGAAACGTCTTGATAAAATCGTCTTCCATGAAAAATTAGGAACAACAGGTGAAAAAGTCCGTCGCGTGCGTCAGATGGCACTCGCACTTGCCGATCGTGTCGGGGCAGATAAAACACGTGTCGAACGAGCAGGACAAATCTATAAATTCGACCTCGTCAGCCAAATGGTCTATGAATTTACGGAATTACAGGGGCTGATGGGTGAGCGTTATGCGAACATGAAAAACGAGGACTCGGAAGTCGCTGCTGCGATTCGGGAACACTACATGCCACGCTTCGCGGGTGATGCAAGTCCGGAAACGCCAACTGGAACGCTTTATGCAATTCTCGATAAAATGGATAGCGTCGCTGGATTCTTTGGTGTTGGCATGATTCCAAGTGGATCAGCGGATCCATATGCATTACGTCGTCAAGCACAAGGGATCGTTCAGATTTTATCAGATCGTAAGTTGAACCTAACCTTAACTGAACTGATTGCCTTCGTCGTTTCAGAACAGGTGGCAGCAGGTCTTTATGCGAAGGATGCCGAAGAAGTTCAAGCGGCACTACAAGATTTCTTTGCCCAACGCTTGAAGTACCGTCTATCGGAAATGAACTTCCGTCATGATGTCGTCGAAGCCGCTCTTGATCATACGTTAACGGTCGAAGCGAATGAACAGCGTGCTGCAATGCTTGAAGACGCGACGAAAAAAGAGTCATTCAAGAAAACGGTCGAACAACTAAGTCGTGTCTTGAACATCTCGAAAAAGGCAGAGCATGTAACAGCTGTCGATCCAGCGCTCTTTGAAAATGATGCAGAACGTGCGTTGCATGAGGCAATCGAGAAGGCGTTACCAGAAGTCGATCAAGCCATCGCTACACTCGACTACGAACGAGCACTGACAGCGCTCGAGACAACTGTTCCGTCGATCACGGCATACTTTGACGGTACGATGATCATGACGGACGACGAAACGGTCCGTACGAACCGTCTTAACGAAATGAAACGATTTGCGGAAGCCATCGAATCAGTCGCTCGGTTCAATGCACTTACTTTAGCGTAAAGAAAAAGGACGGATGAGCCGATGAAGTTAAATGAACGGCAAAAAAAGATACTCCAAATCGTTAAAGAGAATGGTCCAATCACGGGAGAGCAAATTGCTGCAGCGCTCTCCCTGACACGGGCGACGCTCCGACCCGATTTGTCTATTTTAACGATGACCGGCATGTTAGAAGCACGTCCACGCGTCGGCTATATGTACGTTGGGAAGAAAAATGCTTCCATGCTTCACGAGAAACTCGACACCTTGACCGTCGGGGAATTCATGTCGTCGGCAAAGGTCATTCATGAAGGGATGACCGTGTACGATGCGATCGTCCACTTATTCTTAGAAGATGTCGGTTCCCTTTTCGTCGTCAGTAAGGATCACGCTTTAGTCGGTGTCTTGTCACGTAAGGATTTTCTACGTGCAGCAATCGGTAATCAAGAACTCGACTCGTTACCTGTCAATATCATCATGACACGGATGCCGAATTTAACGGTTTGTGAGAAGTCGGAGACGTTGATTGGTGCTGGTATGAAATTGATTGAAAAGCAGATTGATTCAATGCCTGTCGTCGAAGAAGAGAACGGAGTCTTAAAAGTCGTTGGTCGAATGACGAAAACGAATATGACGAAAGTATTGGTCGCTTTAGCACGTGATGAAGAAATTTAAGGAGGGTTCCTGATGCGTCAACGGATTTATGTCGTGAGTGACTCTGTCGGAGAGACGTGTGAGCTCGTCGTCCGCGCAGCCGCTATCCAGTTCCCGGAGCAAGCCATCGAAACAGTCCGAGTCCCGTTCGTCGACGATGATCAAGTCATTTATGACTTGGTCCTCCACGCCAAGGAAGAGCAAGCGACGATCGCCTTTACGATCGTCCATGCGACGCATCGACGTCTGCTTGCAGATACAGCGCGTGCGCACGGTGTAAAAGCAATCGATCTTCTTGGTCCATTGCTCGATACGATGGAAGATCGTTTGCAGATGCAACCGAAGGAAGAACCGGGATTGATCTATCGCTTGGATGAGGAGTATTTCCGGAAAATCGAAGCGGTCGAATTTGCTGTCAAATATGACGATGGACGTGATCCAAAAGGCATCAAACGGGCGGATATCGTCTTGATCGGGGTATCGCGTACATCAAAAACGCCACTCTCACAGTATCTGGCCTTGAAACGATATAAAGTAGCAAACGTGCCACTCGTACCCGAATCGATCCCACCGGAAGAGTTGTTCGATATTCCAAAAGAAAAGTGTTTTGGATTACTCATCTCTCCTGAAAAGTTGATTGATATTCGCATGGAGCGATTGCGTTCTTTAGGACTCAAGCCAGAAGCGGCCTATGCGCAGATGGACCGAATCAACCGTGAACTCGAATATGCACGTAACTTATACGAACGAATCGGATGCCAAGTCATCGACGTGACGAATAAGGCAGTCGAGGAAACAGCAAACCTAATATTGACCGGAATTTCCGGGAAGGCGCATGACTAGTCAAGCAGTCAGGAACATAGTATACTTGTTTAGCTGATAAATGAGATAATGCCCTTTTTCTAATGAAACGGAACGAGTCATCGTTCCGTTTCATTGCGGGTATGGTCATGTAAGGATAAGTTCTCAAGGAAAGGGGAGAGGACGGAATGAAGCGAATTCCTGATGAGGTCGTCGATCAGGTCCGCCAAGCTACGGACATCGTCGAATTGATTTCAGAACGTGTAGAATTAAAAAAACAAGGGAATCGATATTCAGGGCTTTGCCCGTTTCATTCTGAGAAATCACCTTCCTTTTCTGTTTCTCCTGATAAAGGGATGTACTACTGTTTTGGATGTGGTGCAGGAGGAAATGCCATCACTTTTGTCATGGAAACAGAAGGAATGAGTTTCAAAGAAGCCGTCTCCAAATTAGCAGACCGTAGCGACGTCACACTTCCTGAACTGGAGCCGGACCGATTCGAACAGTCGGAATCGACACCAGAACAAGAAAAGAAGTTCCGGATGCGCGAAGCGCATCGGATCGTCACTGAGTTATATCATGAAGTGTTGATTCAAACGGAAGCGGGTGACGCGGGACGAATCTATTTAGAGAATCGTGGTATCCGGGAAGGTGCGATGCGCGAGTTCCGACTTGGTTATGCACCGGATCAAGACCGCTTTACTGTAGATTCGTTGACGCGTCGAGGGTTTGATCTAGATGAGATGGTCGAAGCGGGATTGATTTCAATCGGACGCGATGGCGATTATCGAGATCGATTCAATGGTCGAGTCGTATTCCCTATCTCTGATCGTGATGGCACGATTGTCGGATTTAGTGGACGATCGATTGATGGTCGTGATCCGAAATATGTCAATACAGCCGAAACACCTTTGTTCAATAAAAGTGAACTGTTATTCGGATTCGCCCAAGCACGAGGAGCAATGCGTAAAATCAAGCAAGTTGTCCTCGTTGAGGGGAATCTTGATGTTGTGCGTGTCGCTCAAGCGGGTATACCTTATACGGTAGCTTCTTTAGGAACATCCTTAACACCTGTTCACGCACAAAATTTAGCGCGGATCGTCGATGAAGTCATAATTTGTTATGACGGAGACAAAGCAGGACGCGCTGCGACGCTAAAAGCCTTACAGTTGCTCGAAGCAGTTGCCGTCGACTGTTCCGTCATCCGTTTACCGGATGGTGAAGACCCTGACTCCTTCATTGGAAATCAGGGAGAAGAGACGTTTTTACAATGGATCGAACAAGAACGGGTTTCAAGTCTTGAATTCAAATCTTTTTATTTTCGACAAGGAAAAAACTTGCGATTAGAAGGAGAACGCGTTCGATATATTGAAACTATGCTTGAAGAGATTGGTCGAACATCCAATCCGTTGTTACGGGACATTTATCTAGGGAAACTTTCCGAGGAATTCAAACTTTCGAAAGACTCCTTGATTGCACAAGTGCGTCCAACCGTTCAACAACCGAAGAGAGAACAAATCGTTTCCGATCGCCCAGCTGCTGTACCGACAGCACCTCCTGATCGAACTTTTGCGAACTGGAAAAAGGCAGAACGCTTCTTGCTTGCCTACATGATCCGTTCAGAAGAAGTCAGTCTTGAAGTGCGAGAGCAACTAGGTGTCCAATTCAATGATCCGGCACACCAATTGATTGCCGGCAAGTTATATGAATTTTACGGGACAGGTACGCAAGGAAGTCCAGATCGTTTTTTGACGATGTTGCACGATGCCTCCTTGCAACGAATCGTAGCAGATTTAGAGTTCATGTTGATGCCTGAATATGATCCTGATTTGCTCAGTCATTACATTCGTGCCGTCCAAAATGAACAGCAACGTCGATTGTTAGAAGAAGAAAAGTCACGATTGAATCAACAAACAGATATCCGTGCCCAAGCGGAACTGATGCAGGCGATCATAGAACGGAAGCGTCGTTTAAAAGATCGATGACCTGCTGCATGATGTGGAAGGAGTGTATGGTTCGATGGCAGAAAAAGCAAGATCAGAAGCTGAATTACTCCGTCTCGCGAAAGAGGAACTCATCGCGCTCGGACATAAGAATGGTGAATTGTCACACCAAAAAATCGAAGACAAGCTGAGTTCGTTCGAATCGATGGATGCTCAGCAATTTGAGGAATTCCTACAGTTGCTGGAAACGGAAGGCATTAAAGTCAACAATGACGGTACAGGAGACGAAAAAGAAGAGGCAGATCTAAACGATTTGTCAGTTCCTCCTGGTGTCAAAATCAATGACCCTGTCCGGATGTATCTAAAAGAAATCGGACGCGTAGATTTGTTGAATGCAGAAGACGAAGTTGAACTCGCGAAACGAATCGAACAAAACGATGAGGAAGCGAAAAAACGTCTAGCAGAAGCAAACTTACGTCTCGTTGTTTCGATTGCGAAACGTTATGTCGGACGCGGTATGTTGTTCCTAGACTTGATTCAAGAAGGGAACATGGGTCTGATTAAGGCGGTCGAGAAGTTCGACTATACGAAGGGTTATAAATTCTCGACGTATGCAACATGGTGGATTCGTCAAGCGATTACACGTGCGATTGCTGACCAAGCGCGTACAATTCGAATTCCAGTTCACATGGTTGAAACGATCAATAAATTGATTCGTGTTCAGCGTCAACTCTTGCAAGATCTCGGACGTGAACCATCACCGGAAGAGATTTCAAAAGAGATGGAGATCACACCAGAAAAAGTCCGTGAAATCTTGAAAATTGCTCAAGAACCGGTTTCACTTGAAACGCCAATCGGGGAAGAGGACGATTCACACCTCGGAGATTTCATCGAGGATCAAGATGCGACGGCACCACAAGATGCCGCTGCATACGAGCTCTTAAAAGAGCAGCTCGAAGATGTCCTCGATACGTTGACGGATCGTGAAGAAAACGTTCTTCGTCTTCGTTTCGGACTTGACGATGGTCGGACGCGGACACTTGAAGAAGTCGGGAAAGTATTTGGCGTTACACGTGAGCGTATTCGTCAAATCGAAGCCAAGGCACTTCGGAAATTGCGTCATCCAAGTCGTTCAAAACGCTTGAAAGATTTCCTCGATTAATTCAAAGTGTGAAGAATATATGAAATTTTAGTGGGAAGGAAGAAAAAAGTTTCGTTTTTTTCTTCCTTCCCTGTTTTTTTTACAGTAGAATAGTAACGGGGAATACCATTCAGTCACCAACTTGGTTGGGTATAGAATATGGGGGGAATCCAAATGCGTAATCCATTAGTACCGTTCGCGGCGATCGCAGTCATCGCCATCATCGCTATGATTTCATTGTCTTACTTTGGGGTCGATCAGGTGAAGGAAGCTCGTAAAGGGCCGTCAACTGCAGAAATGAAGCCAGAAGACTTGTTTGCATCTAAAGGATGTACAGGATGTCACGGCGGAAACTTAGAAGGCGGAACAGGTCCGAACTTAACAAAGATCGGTGCGAAGCTGAAAGAAGAAGAAATTAAAGACATCGCAATGAACGGTAAAGGGCAAATGCCTGGCGGTCTTGCGAATGATGAAGAAGCAGCTGTTCTAGCCAAATGGTTAGCTGCTAAGAAATAAGAACAAGGGCATCTATCTCGCTACGAGATGGATGTTTTTTTGTGGTGTACGGTATCTTTTTTATCGTAAATCCGCTATTTTTAAAAGAGAGTTTTTCGGAAAATAGGAAGGATGAAGATGATGCAAATGAACGTCGTATTGGATCAACGACTCCAAAAAGTCGTGTCGTATATTCCACAAGGAGCCATCCTCGCAGATATTGGATCAGATCATGCATTCGTACCGTGTTTTTGTATTCAACAAAATAAAGTTGAACGCGCGATTGCAGGGGAAGTCAATGAAGGACCGATGGAAGCAGCAAAAGGGCAAGTGGCGCTTGTAGGACTTGAGTCACAAATCGATGTCCGTCTCGGAAGTGGATTATCTGTCTTAAATCCGGGCGAAGCTACAGCGATTACGATTGCAGGGATGGGAGGAACACTGATTGCTTCAATTCTTGAAGAAGGCAAAGATCGACTGTCAGGAGAGGAACGATTGATTCTTCAACCAAATGTTGATGCAGTTGATGTTCGGAACTGGTTGCTTGCAAACTCGTATGCGTTGTTATCAGAAGCAATCGTTGAGGAGAATGGAAAGATTTACGAGATCCTCGTTGCGGAACGTGGAGAAGAAACACTATATTCAGAGGACGATATAACACGTCGATGGGAGCTATTCTTTGGACCGCAGTTAATGCGGGAACGTGCACCTGAGTTCATCCAAAAATGGCAACTTGAAAAACAAAAGCGGGAGTATATTTTAGCTCAGATGAAACAAGGACAAGCAACGGAGGTTTTATCTGAAAAAATCGAAGCCATCGAACAATTAATTCAAAAGATGGAAGAGGTGACGAACTAATGGCGAATGGTAACTATGTCATTGAGCAGTTTGAAGCATTTGCTCCTAAAAAGTTCGCACTCGAGGGAGATCCGATTGGTCTACAAATTGGAACACTGAACAAGGAAATCAAGCGCGTACTTGTGACACTTGATGTCCTGGAGTTTGTCGTCGATGAGGCGATTGAAAAGAAAGTAGATCTTATCATCGCGCATCATCCACCGATTTTTAGTAAATTAGCGAATGTAACGGATCGTTCCGCGACGGGACGGATTGTCTCAAAATGTATCAAGCACGACATTTCCGTTTATGCTGCGCATACGAATCTTGACGTCACACCAGGAGGGGTCAATGACTGGATGGCAGAAGCACTTGGTCTTGAGTCCTGTGAAGTGTTAGCGCCAACGTTTGAAAATACGCAATATAAATTAAGTGTCTTCGTACCGACTGAAGCTGTAGAACGCGTTTCAACAGCACTTGCACAGGCGGGAGCAGGAAAAGACGGCGATTATAGTGATTGTCAATTCCATGTCAACGGAACGGGTCAATTCCGACCTTCGACGGACGCGACCCCGTATATTGGAGAAGCAGGACAACTGGAGCGTGTTTCGGAAGTTCGGATCGAGACGATCGTGACGGAACTGAATCAGAAACAAGTTATTCGAGCAATGAAACAAGCCCATCCATATGAAGAGGTCGCGTATGATCTCATTCGTCAAGAACGCGCGGCAGCACCCCTCGGTCTCGGACGGATCGGACGATTGCCGGAAGCGATGACGTTACGGGCATTTGCAGAACATGTTCGTAAATCGTTTGGTGTACAGAACTTACGCTTTGTTGGAGATGAAGCGCGGGAAATCAAAAAGGTCGCTGTTCTCGGAGGTGACGGGAATAAGTACGTCTCGACTGCTGCTTTTGCTGGAGCAGATGTTCTTGTGACGGGTGATCTTTATTTCCATGTTGCTCATGACGCGATGGCACTCGGGTTAGCTGTCGTTGACCCAGGACACCATGTCGAATCAGTCATGAAAGAAGGCGTCGTCAACGAATTAAGCAGACGATTCAAAGAGAAGAAGATCGATGTAGAGCTCATCGTCTCGACCGCCAATACGAATCCATTTCAATTTTTATGATATGTGAAGTAGAAAAAAGTAAGAATAAAACACCGGACGGCGAAGATTCGCTGTCCGGTGTTTTATTCTTACTTCTACCATATTCAGATTAAAGAATTTTTACTTTTGGTAAAATCCGTCGTAGTTCAAGGAATGGTGTTTTGTCATGCGTACTAATATCAGCTGGATCATATTGTTGTAGGAAATCGATGACCTTTTTCGTGATAGGTGTTGGAGTCGATGCACCAGACGTGACACCAACTTGTGTGACACCTTCGAGCCAAGACAAGTCGAGTTCTGTTAAATCACCAATTCGATGCGCCGGAGTACCAGCAATATCGAAAGATACTTGTGCCAAACGGTTCGAGTTATTTGAACGCGGATCACCGACGACGATGACGAGCTCACAGTCTCCTGCTTGATCGGCAACTGCTTCTTGTCGAACTTGTGTGGCGTTACAGATTTCATTGTGTACTTCAACATGCGGATATTTTTTACGGACATGTTCCATCAACGCTTGGACGTCCCATTGACTCATCGTCGTCTGGTTCGTGACGATGATTTTCTTGTGAGCAAGCTGAGGTGGGAGTTCATCGATATCTTCGACTTTTTCAATCAGATGAACGTGTTCTGGTGCTACACCAACAGCTCCCTCGGGTTCCGGGTGTCCGTGTTTACCGACGTAGATGACTTCATAATCGTCTGCGACGACTTGGCGAATCAAGTCGTGGGTACGTGTCACGTCAGGGCATGTTGCATCGACGACGTGTAAGTTCTTCTCGGCAGCACGAGCATAAACAGCAGGTGAGATACCATGTGCAGTGAAAATGACCGTTCCTTCTTGAATCGTCTCTAACGCTTCAAGACGATCGGGACCATCAACTGTAACGACACCCATGTTTTCAAACTCACGCGTAACGTGAGCATTATGGACGATCATCCCTAAAATATGGATCGGGCGTGGCAGGTCTTTATTCAATGCCGCTTGTTGTGCAAGTTTCATTGCATCGACGACACCGTAACAATAGCCGCGGGGGCTGATTTTTTTTACTAGCATAGTTGTAGATTCTCCCTTTGTGAAAAAGAATGATTAGTTAGAGTGTACCATTGATTGAAGCTGAATGAAAATAGAGGAGTCTGTTTGAACAACAGAACATGCTATACTAATGAAGTTGTCAATTATTCAAAAGGGAGGCGAAGGGATGGAGTCTAAGAAAATGATGCGGTCGTATTTTTTCCAAATTACTGCCGTTTTATTCATCCTGATTTGTCTTGTCATATCAGCGCTTGCCTTCACTGCGGACCGGGTTACGATTTCCCGGGTCGAACAACAAACAGAGAAACAAAGCGAAAAAAGTGTCGAGGTCTCAGGAAATGCGATTCGCGACAATATCGGGAATTTGCATGAAGAGATCATGAGCTTGCAGCTGAATGTCAAAAACCCTGAAAAGCTAAAACAAAAAATTGAGGAATCGAACCTGTTAGATATTGATACGGGGTTTAAGAGCCTCTTCTATTTTGATCGGAAGACGAAACAAATTACTTGGTTCTCAAGTGATGATCGTCAAATAAAGGACAGTCTCATCTTGAAAGATGATGAATTCTTACAAGCATTGACGAGTACGGATTTTCATATGAGCAAGTTGTATACGATGGAATCGGATGCTGTCACTTATATGTTCGTTCCGGTTCGAGATGGCAATGAGCGAGTAGGTGTCTTTGGTGGTGGATTAAGTGTCATGAATTCAGTCGTCTTTCGGAATTCACTTGAATCATTTGACGATCAGACCATCGCCTATCTTTTCAATAGCAAAAAAGAACTATTAGCAACATCGAGTAACCTCGTGACGGATCAAGAGCGTGTATTATCGAAAAGTGTCATTGAACGTGCTTTTCAGTCGATAGAACCTTCCGAGATTTTTAGTACGAATCAAGATATGTATTATTTTGCGAAAGATTTAAAAGTGACGGATTGGAAGATTCTCGTTCGAACACCACGAAGCGTCTTTTATGAACCTGTCTATACGACACGACAGCAGTATTTGATCATCGCGGCATTAACACTCGTCCTCAGTTTGATTGTCGGCTATTTGATGTCGAAGCAGTTGACAGCGCCAATGCTTGAACTTGTGCATAAGATTGAAAAAAGTACCTCCCCTAAACCGATTGTTCTCGAGCGTGCCGGATCAAACGAGGTCAAGACACTCGTTGCCGCGTATAACGAGTACGCACAGCGGATGGAAAACGCGCGACTTGAGCAATTGAGTCAACAACAAACGATGTTACATCAAGAAAAACTAGCATCACTTGGTCAATTAGCAGCAGGGATTGCTCATGAAATTCGTAATCCATTAACGCCGGTCAAGATGACATTACAGTTATTAGCAGCAGAAAAAGATCGTGATCCGGAAATGCTGATTCTCGCCTTATCAGAACTTGATCGGGCGAATGGTATGATCCAAACGATGCTTGATTTGTCAAAAGGCGAAAACAATGCGCTTCAAAAAACGACGATCGACATGAATGATTTAATGAAGAAGCTAACATATATTCTTGAAGCAGAAGCTCATCATTACGAGGCGGACTGCAAGATTTATACGCCGTCCTTCATGCCAAAGATTTATGCATCGGAAGAGGGCATCTTGCAGATTTTAGCAAACTGTGTCCGAAATGCCCTTCAAGCTGTTGCGTTTAAGGGACCAGATGGCATATGTCATCTGCATGTCCACGTCTATCCGGAAGAAGTCGTCTTCATTGTTCAGGATAACGGGGTAGGGATGGACGGAGACCAGATTGATTACGTCGGTCAAGCGTTTAAGACGTCGAAAGTGGACGGAAATGGTCTTGGACTCTTCATGTCGAAACAAATCGTTCGTGATCATAAAGGAAAGATGATCTTCGATAGTAAGCCGGGCGTTGGTACGACGATTCAAGTCCACTTACCACGAAAGGAGCAAACGGAATGAAATTCAATAAGGCTTGGTTATTCGTCTTAATTGTCTGGATTTCATCCGTTCTGTTCATCTCCAATCTGTTCGTTAATCCAGACACAAGTCCACGGCGTCATCTTGTTGGTTTTACGATCGTGAATGATAAACATGAATTTGCTCAACGGCTCGTTGATGCATTCAAGACGCAAGCAAAACTAAATAAATATGAAGCCGTCGTTGCGACATCGCATAACTCACGCATTAATGAACGCGAACAGATTCAAGAGTTCATTCGAATGAAGGTCGATGCAATTTTTGTGACAACGCTTGATGATGTCTACATCGCTAGTACGTTAGACGAGGCAGCGCGTGCCGGAATTCCGGTTTTCGCGATTGACCGATTGATTCGCTCTGATGCAGTCGTCAGTTCGATTACTTCGAACAATCAATTGATTGGAGAACAACTCGCCTCGTTCATCAAACATGAACGTATCAAACAAACGGGACAGGCAACTGCCAACATCATTGAAGTCGCAGGTACGGCAAACGTCAATACGACGAATGAACGGCACCGGGGATTCATGACGGGTCTTGAGCGGGAGCCGAATCTAAAAATCGTTGAATCAGTCAACGGTGATTACGATCCCGTCACTTCGGAACGGGTCATGACACAGGTCATTGAGTCGGGTATTCCGTTTGACGCCGTGTATTGTCACAATGATGATATTGCGCTTGGTGTCCTTGAAGCATTGAAAAAAGCAGGCATGAAAGGAAAAATAGTTGTCGGCATTGACGGGAATCGTGCTATATTAGAAGCTGTTGACATGAAATCGATGGATGCGACGGTCGTCCAGAGTGCTGATGAGATGATGAAAGTCGCCTTCAGTGCATTGAAGCTTCATACGAAAAACAAAAAGATTCCAACTCGTTTTTATACGTACTCCTATCTGTATGACGGTAGTAGACCCATAACCATGTTGAACTAATCGAGAGGCAGATGCCTCAGCAAATAAGGAAAGGACGGTGTCAATTCATGAATGGATTCAGCCATTATCAATTACACCCGTTCGTCATCGAAGCACTCGATGACGCCCGCATCACAAAACCGACCGATATTCAGTCACGAATCATCCCAGCTGCATTAAAGGGACGTGACATCATCGGTCAATCACAAACCGGCACAGGGAAAACGTTATCGTTTCTTCTTCCAATCGTTCAGAACGTTGATCCAAAGCTTCAAGAATTACAAGCGATCATCGTTGCGCCAACACGTGAACTCGCTTGGCAAATTCACGAGGAATTGAAATCATTACTCGTCAAGGAACCAGACTTCATCAAGACGAGTCTCATTACAGGTGGAATGGATCGCGAACGTCAAATCGGTCGTGTGAAGGTTTCACCACAAATCGTCATCGGAACACCGGGACGTATTCTAGACTTATTCAAAGAACAGGCGTTGAAACCGCATTTCGTGAAGCACTACATCATCGATGAAGCGGATCAAATGCTCGACATGGGCTTCTTGCCAGAAGTTGACCGGATTGCGCAAGCTCTTCCAGAACAGCTTCAGATGATGGTCTTCTCAGCAACGATTCCTGAGAAATTACAACCGTTCTTGAAAAAGTACATGAACAACCCGCGTTATGCGCATGTGGATCCAAAACAACAGACAGCGAAGAAAATCGTTCATCATACGATTCCAGTCAAGCACCGTGAGCGTTCAGCACTGACGTTGAAAGTCGCAAAAGCGCTGAATCCGTATATCTGTTTGATCTTTACGAACACAAAAGCGGAAGCAATCGAAGTCGAAGCGTTGTTCTTAGAAGCAGGACTCAATGTTGGTTCTCTTCACGGAGATCTTCCAGCTCGCCGTCGTAAGCAAGCCATCAAAGAAATCAATGATGCGAAGTATCAATACGTCATCGTAACGGACCTTGCTGCACGCGGAATTGATATTTCAGGCGTCTCACACGTCATCAACCATGGCATTCCGAAAGATTTAGACTTCTACGTTCACCGTGTCGGTCGGACAGGACGTGTCGATCAAGACGGATTGGCATATACACTGTTTGAAGATCACGAGAACGGCATGATCAATCGCTTAGAGGATCGCGGCATTCAATTTACAAACGTTGATGTCAAAGGGACTCAAATCATGGAAGTTAAAGAACGTCGTCGTGCGAAACCGCATATGAAGACTGCTGTCTCGAAGACGGCACATAGTCGTCTGTCTGGTGAAGCAGCAAAAGCGAAAAAACGCGTTAAACCAGGTTATAAGAAGAAGCACCAATATAAATTAAAAGAAACAGCAAAACGTGAACGCATCAAAGAACAACGTGGTGTCGGTCGCGCGCAACGTAAAGAAAACGCACGTAAATCAAAATAACACCATCGATGACACCCGTGAAATGAAAAAACATTTTTCGGGTGTCTTGTCGTTTTCAAGATTTGGTACACTGATAAAAGAGAAAGGTGGAATAAAACATGAAAATAGGTTCACACGTCTCCGTTTCGGGGAAAAAAATGTTGTTAGGTGCAAGCGAGGAAGCAGCGTCTTATGGCGCGACGACGATGATGGTCTATACAGGGGCACCTCAAAATACACGCCGTAAGCCGATGGAAGAGTTACGCATTCCAGAAGCACTTCAGCATATGAGCGCAAACGGGATTGAAGAGATCGTCGTGCACGCGCCGTATATCATTAATCTAGGAAATACAACGAAACCAGAAACATTCGAGCTAGCGGTCTCGTTTTTAGCAGCAGAGATCAAACGAGCAGAGGCGTTAGAGAAGGCACAGCATATCGTATTACATCCAGGTGCACACGTAGGTGCCGGGGAAGAGGTCGGGATCAAACGTATCATTGAAGGACTCAACGAAGTACTGACAGGCGAAGAACAGGTCAAGATTGCGCTTGAGACGATGGCTGGCAAAGGTTCGGAGATCGGAAAGACATTCGAGGAGCTTGCGCAAATTATCGAAGGCGTCACGCATCAGGATCGTCTATCCGTTTGTCTCGATACTTGTCACGTACATGACGCGGGATATGACATTGTACATGACTTAGATGGTGTCCTCGAACAATTCGACCGGATCGTCGGGCTTGATCGCCTTGGAGTCATTCACGTAAACGACTCGAAAAACGTCCGCGGTGCACGGAAGGACCGTCATGAAAATATCGGCTTTGGTGAGATTGGATTTGATACGTTACACCGTATCGTTCATCATCCTGCACTTGCTCATTTACCAAAAATTTTAGAAACACCTTATATTGGTCTCGATCCAAAGAAAAAAGTCGCGCCATATAAAGAAGAAATCGAGATGTTACGCTCTGGTGCATTTGATGCGGATTGGCGTTTGCCGATTCTAGGTGCATCGGTCGAATAAACTCATAAAGGGGTGTCTGTGATGTGTCATCTATTCGTCGTCGATGAGTCAAGTTTCGCGATACGACAAGCTGTTGTCCACTATTATGAAACAAAGGAACCGTTTTATTTGCCGGGGGAACTGGCTGAGGGAGAAGAGGTTTTTCTTGCGACGACCGATGGAGTCATTGCGTATGCAGAAGCTTTGTTTACGGAGTACACGACACGTCCAGAAGACCCGTTTTGGTTGACGACTGCTGACGATTCAGAAGGGTCATATGTGTGTCTCGATCTCATCAGTGTGGATTTGCGTCACCCCTTACTCGGTCAACCGCTCCGTCAACTTGGCCTTAAAACGGGGCCAATAGAAGGAGTATTCCGCACACGACTGCTTGATTCGTGGCAGTACGGATATTTTGAAACGGATGTTTTGACACTCGAACAAGCAAAACAACGCCGGATCGAGCGATTCAAGGAACGGAATCATTCGGAACAGGTTGCAGATCAATGTATTCATTGTGACGAGACGCGCCAATCTTTACTGGAGTGGCATTTGACGCCAGAAGGATATCAGACCGTTTGTCCGACGTGTCATCGATGGTTGCATCAACAGATGTTGCATGCGGTGGATACGGCAGCAGCGACAGAAGAGAATGAGTGAATTAAACTTTAGATTTTTCACACTTTGTATATCGAATGTAGTTATCGTCTGACGAAAAATCGGTGAAGGAAGTCGATTCGGTTTTGTAAGACAATATGCGATGAGGTCAACTGGAATCGTATCATCGCAGAAGCTTTAAAAAAATAATTAAAAAACCGTTCTCTTTCTGCATGAAGCAGTCAGAGAACGGTTTTCGTTTGAATTAGAAAAAACGTTCCACGAGAAACAGATAAATTTTCATCCCGAGGAATACGCCAAAGATCCCGACGATGGCTGGGAAAACAGGTGGGGCAGGAATCGGTAATTTCAGTGCGGTGAAAACAACGCCGCAGATAACGCCTGCTAGAAGAGATAATAAGATTTGCTGAAGCATACGTCTCGTCCTTTCTGCTGTGAAGCGCTTGAAGTGGTGTGTCGATTCACGAAATCATCCGTATCATGTAGCATTTTGATCCAGAATGATTTTGTCATCCTTCTTTTCGATCGTGATCCATTTTTGCGTCAACGGTGCTGTAAAACTTGGCTTATGTTTTAGTTTGCCGCTCGTATAGTCTTGAATCAGCAACTGTGATTCACAGCTCTGTTTTCCATCCTTTACGTAATGATAGGAGCCGTCTGCTGCCTGTTCACGCGACTTGACGTTATCAGCAAGGGCGAGAGCGAGACAATCTTTTAAATACTCCTTATGTTCTTCATCCATGATCGGGAACAAAATTTCGATTCGTTTTCGCATATTGCGTGTCATCCAGTCAGCGCTTGACCCATACATCAAATCCTGTCCGTTGTGGTGGAAGTAAAAGATACGCGAATGCTCCAAATAACGATCGACGATTGAGATAACACGAATGTTCTCTGAAACATCTGGAATGCCAGGACGGAGACAACAGACGCCACGAACGATCAGCTCAATTTTTACGCCAGCACGGGATGCCTTGTAAAGACGTAAAATGATGTCCTTCTCCGTTAAACTATTCATTTTGGCAACGATTCGACCGTTTCCGTATTTTTTATGATGATGGATCTCTTCATCAATCAAAGATAAGAATTTCTCAAGCATCGCATTGGGAGAAGTTTGAATGACATTCCATTCTGGTTGTTCTCCGTACCCAGATAACCAATTAAAGAAGTTCGTCGCATCTTCGGCAATCTCTTCCCGCGAGGTTAATAATCCGACATCTGTATACAACTTAGCAGTTGAATCATTATAGTTACCGGTACCAAGGTGGACGAAGCGTTGAATCTTCCCTTCGTGCAGTCGGACGACGAGCGTAATCTTCGAGTGCGTCTTTAAGTCACTGTATCCATAAATGACATGGGCTCCGACTTTTTCCAGTTGTTTTGCCCATTCGATGTTTTTCGCCTCATCAAATCGTGCTTTAAGTTCAACGAGTACAGTGACTTGCTTGCCATTTTCTGCTGCCGTTTTCAATGCTTTGATGATCGGCGAGTCACCGGAGACACGGTACAACGTTTGTTTGATGGCAAGGACATTCGGGTCATTGGCCGCTTGGACGATGAACCGGACGATTGGATCAAACGTATGATAAGGGTGATGGAGCAGGTAATCGCGTTCTAGTAATTGATTGAACAGATTTTTTGAACTATCGAGTGCCGGTGGATCGACTGGCATGATGGTCTGATAAATCAAATGATCATACTCGGTTCCGATTTGACTGTAGAAGGCAAATGAGAACGTCAAATCAATCGGACCATCAACAGCAAAAATGTCACGCTCCTGTAAATCGAGCACATCGCGCAGCATGTTGAGTAGTTCGGTATTGATCGCCGCTTTTTGGACTTCGAGTCGAATGGCAACACCCCAACGTCGTTTTTTTAATTCTTTCTCAATCAACTTCAATAAATCGTGCGTTCCTTCTTCATGAAACGGAAGGTCGGCATTACGGGTGATCCGAAATGGCATGGCAGATAAGACACGGTATCCTTTGAATAAACTATCGATGAATGCGATGATGACGTCTTCAAGCAAGATGACAGCCGTTGTTTCGTCATCTTCAACCGGTAGATCAACGAATCGTGGCAACACACCCGGAACTTGTACAAGCGCTAAATTCCGCTTCGTCCCATCTTCTGCCTCAAGAACCGTTGCGATGTTGAGTGACTTTGACGAAAGCATCGGGAACGGACGATAAGCATCGACGGCAACGGGTGTGAGAACAGGGAAGACCTGTTCTCGGAAAAACGATTTTACATAGGTCGTCTGTTCTGAAGTCAGGGCGTCGTATTTTAAGAATGTAATGCCTTCATCTGATAACGTCTGATTGATTGCTTGAAATGCTTCGTATTGCCGATCGACTAACTCTTTTGTTTTTGTTGCGATCGCACGCAACTGTTGTTTGGGTGTCATCTGTTGTTTGTTTTCTGGTTTATTGAATCCGGCAAGTACTTCATCCTTTAAACCGCCGACTCGAACCATATAGAATTCGTCTAAATTGGAGCTGAAGATCCCGAGAAACTTAAAGCGCTCCATCAACGGATTTCGTGTATCAAACGCTTCATCCAGTACACGTTTGTTGAATTGGAGCCAGCTGAGCTCACGATTATTAAAATGTTCCGGTATGTCAATCTTCATGAAGGAAGATCTCCTTTCGTTTCGAAGGTAATCGCCTGATCAATGATTCGCTCTAGATGTTTCTTTTGTTTTTCAGCCTTTTCGACTTCAAATCCATAATCATGATCACCCGTATCGAGGACGAATCGGAGATGATCCTTCTCAACGAAAAGTTCTAGATGATCGACAGCTTTTCGCTCCGTCACATCGAGCGCATGACTTAATTTGAGTAAAGAGCCCAGTAGGTCAAAGCGATCCAGTGTTTTTTCGGTAAACCAATCCTTAAATGGCTTCGCTAGTTGTTGCATACGTTTTGCTGAAGAATAAGAGCTGACGAGCGACAGGGCGACGCGGTCTTTATGTGTCATACCGTTCAGTTCGGTATTCGTCAAAAGGTAGAACGTCTGGTCCGATCGTGTATCTGGATTAATGTATTGCCCACAATAAAACAAGCGGCTTGCCGAATCGAGTAGCCGGAGATCGGACGCGCGTTCTGAAATCAAATCTAACGTAACAAGTTGCCGATACATCGACTTCGCAAGCGTGCCAATATACATTGCGCGATCGCGATTGACCTTATAATCGCTCTCAAGCTGATAGAGGCTTTGCTCACGCACGTTTTCGATCCGACGATAGGCTTCATCCTGCACATCGAATTCATAAACAAGACCTTCACGAAGACCAAGATTGCTCATAACGAATTCTTCCGCTTCGATATGATGGGCTAACTCTTGGATGGCAATGAGTGCAGGAAGAAAAATATCAATTCGATCCTTCGATAACCCTTCAATTTTTGATAGCTGTTTCGCCGATTTTCCTTCGAGATCGTCGACCATTTTCGTGAGTTCTTTCGCTTTGATCTGATATTGGTGAACGCTTCGAAGCGGATAGTCCTGATTCGACTGATGGATCCGGACGAAGTTTCGGGCGGAACCACCAACACCAACTAAAGGAAGCTTTTTATCACTCAACCAAGGAATCGATTCAAATTGTTCACGTAAGAACTTGACCAGCTTTTTCTTATCACTACCGCTGAGTATCTCATCTGAAACAAATTGCCGTGTTAAGGTGACAGCGCCAAATGGAAAACTGTGATAGGCAACCATTTCGCGATTTTCAATCAATGTGACTTCCATGGAACCACCACCGATATCAACAGAAAAACCGTCTGTCAGGAAGGTCGAGTTGATGATGGCAAAATAGCCATAATATGCTTCTTGTTCGTCTGTTAAAACTTGAATGGAGAAAGGTGTGTTGTCCGTAACAGCAGCAACGATTGCCTCCCGATTCGTCGCATTGCGGATCGCTGCTGTCGCAACACAGATGGTTTCTTCGACTTCATGGGTGACACCGACTTCATAAAATCGATGTAACGTTTCTTCGAGTAACGTGATACCTTCATCGTCGAGTGCTCCATCCTCATTGATATGAGCAGATAACCGAGCGACGACTTTAATATTTATCTTCTCGATGTAACGACCAGAAGCGATTGGATGGAAGATGACATATCGAATTGAGTTGGAACCAATATCGATGACTGCAAGTTCTTGTTTCAAATGACTCCGACTCCTCTCTGCGATGCGTGCATTTAAAGAATTCCCTCTCTGAACAAGCCGAAAACAGCTAGCTTCTTTCTTTATTGTACCTTGATTTTTTTCATAGGAGGATAGGAAGTTGTCAGAGTTGCACCGATAATTAGCGGACGCTATAATAAGACAGTTGATTAAGACGTAATTATTCCGTTTTACGAAAACGGAAGGAGTGAAAATAAATGGAAACACCAATCATCGAAATCGATCAAGTCAGCTATGATTATCCGGATCGCCGAGTGTTGAACCAAGTCTCGTTTCAAGTTCAGCAAGGACAATTTTTAGCCATCGTCGGCGAAAATGGATCTGGGAAATCGACGCTGATTAAATGTATCTTAGGTCTATTGCAACCGAAAGGAACGATTCGTTTATTCGGGCAACCCCAATCCCAATTCAATGAGTGGTGGCGTATTAGCTATGTCTCACAAAAAGCGGCATCGTTCAACTCGGGTTTTCCGGTAACTGTCGCAGAAGTCGTCGAGATGGGACTTTACGCGAAAAAAGGACTCTTTCGTCGTTTGTCTCGTGACGATCGAGAGAAAGTTCGGACTGCCCTTGAAACGGTCGGGATGTGGGAACGGCGGGATTCGAAAGTCGGTGATCTATCCGGTGGTCAGCAGCAGCGTGTCTTCATCGCGCGGGCACTCGTCAATGATCCCGATTTAATGATCTTAGATGAACCAACTGTTGGTGTCGATCAGCGATACGTAAAAGAATTTTATGAAATCCTAGAAGAACTCCGTCGGGATAAACGTCGGACATTCGTTCTTGTCACACACGATATCCACTTCGTCAGTAAACTCGTCACGGATGTGATCCATCTTGTCGATGGACGCTTAGGTTGTAACTGTGGGATTAAAGAATACTGGGAACTAGATGAACAGACGATTCGGTCACTCTATCCGGTTCCGGGACGCGTTCTCGTTCATGAAGGGAAGAGTGTCCAATGATTGAAGCATTCATGACGTTAAAGTTTTTACAGTATGCTTTGGTTGCTGCTATTCTGATCGGATTTACGGCACCTTTGATTGGTTCATTCGTCGTTGTCCGGCGGATGAGCTTAATCGCAGACGCGTTGTCACACGTCACGTTAGCCGGAATTGCGCTCAGTCTGTTGATCTCTGGGATGGTCGCGCAACTAGCAGATTTGAATCCTCTGTATCTAGGAATCGTGACGGCTGTCATCGCGGCACTGACGATTGATTGGTTGCGTGCGAAGTATAAGCACTTTCAAGAACTCGCGATTCCAATCATCATGGCAACAGGGATGGGACTCGGTGCGACGTTCATTAGTCTCGCAAATGGCTTTTCGATGGACCTTGTCTCGTTCTTATTCGGAACGGTCTCGGCTGTTGCCTTGACGGATGTCTACACGATTCTTATCGTGACGGTCGTCGTCGTCATCTTCGTCTTCGCCTTTTATAAGGAATTGTTGTTCCTGTCATTTGACGAGGAGCAGGCGCGCGTCTCCGGGATTCGCCTTCGCTTAGTGCATATTCTCTTTATGATCGTCGTTGCACTTGTCATCGCGATCAGTATGCGGGTTGTTGGGATTTTGCTTGTGTCGAGTTTAATCACGTTGCCAGTTGCGGCAGCACTTCGAATTGCGAAGAGTTTTAAGATGACGATCTTTTTAGCGATCATCTTCGGTGAGATTGCGACAGTACTTGGGCTCATTCTGGCTTATCAGTTTGATTTAGCACCAGGCGGAATGATCGTCTTGCTTGCAGTGCTTGAACTGATCATCGTCATGCTTTTGGAACGTTTTTGGATAGGAGGGAAAACACATGAAGACGAACATCGAACAAGCGCGTGAACGAATGAAGGCTTCCGGGTTTAAAATGACACCGAAGCGTCTCGATTTGCTATCGTATCTGTTTGAAGTGAATCGTTATGTCAGTGCACGGGAAGTGGCGGAAGCGCTCCGGACATCTCATCCTTCATTGAGTTATGATACGATTTACCGAAACTTGAACGATTTTTCGGAGATTGATTTATTAGAAGTAACAGAATTAGATGGAGAAATGAAATATCGAGCAGCATGTGCTTCAGGTCACCATCATCATCATTTGATTTGTCGAATCTGTGGTAAAACGGAGACATTGAATGTCTGTCCAATGGAATGGATTTCTCCAGTCCAAGAGACTGGCTTTGAAGTCGAAGATCATAAATTCGAAATCTATGGTCGTTGTGCGAATTGTCAACGCATGACGTCCTAAATAATTGGGAACGTCCACTCGGGCGTTCTCTTTTTTTCGTTTTGTAAGACTAGTCCTCTTCAAAACGGGAATAGTCGAACAGAGGTGATGAGAGGATGATTTATGATGCGCTGGAAGCCCGACAAATTGATGAGTGGGCGCGAACATCTGGACTACCACTTGAAGTGCTGATGGAACGAGCTGGAACTCAAATCGCAACTCGTATCAAGGACCGTCATACGAAGACAGACCGAATCTTGATTTTATGTGGGACAGGCAATAACGGTGGGGATGGTTATGTAATAGGTCGTGAACTCTTACGTGATGGTTTTGATGTCACGCTATGCGCACCATTTGGAGAGAGTCGTTCGGATACTTCAGATATCCATGTCCGTTATGCAGAAGCATTCGGGCTCGTAACGGAACAGCCGTGCGGTCAGTATGATGTCATTATAGATGCGTTGTACGGAACAGGATTTGATCCAGAGCGCATGAATCAAGCATTTATAACACAATGTGAATTCGTATCGGAACAAAAACGTCAAGGGGCACACGTCTATGCAGTAGACGTCCCGAGCGGTGTTCCAACGGATCATGCAAGAGGATTCAAGGAAATTGCGATTCGATCGGATATGACGTTTCAATTGCACGCAGCGAAACGGTCTGCTTTTTTATTACGAACGGCTCCCTTTTATGGAGAATTAGAAACGATTGATATCGGATTACCAACGTTTGGTGAGTGGCGCTTATCAAGAGCGGATTTGAGCGCTTTGTTCAAGCGAGAACCATATGGTCATAAAGGAACGTATGGAACAGCATTATTGATTGGCGGAAGCGATACGATGCCAGGATCGATTCAACTTGCGACACGGTCAGCCTTACGAACAGGTGTCGGAAAACTTCAAGTGGCAACGACGGCACTTGCGAAACAGGGAATCATCGTTCAGGCGCCGGAAGCGATGGTCATTGATCAAACGTTATCAGCGATTCAAGACATGTTACCTTCTATATCAGCAGTTGGGATCGGTCCCGGTTTGTCGCAGGAATCAGTTGAGACCTGGGTAGACTATTTGCTTGAAAGTGATCTACCAGTGATTTTAGATGCCGGAGCGTTAATAAAAAATAGTTATCCTGAACGGACCGCGCCGATCATCGTCACACCGCATATTGGCGAATTTGCCCGAATGACGAATCAAAGCGTAGCGAATATTCAAGATGATCTATTTGGTCAAGCAACAGATTATGCCGTCTTGCATCAAGTAACCGTCGTCTTGAAGTCACATGTCATCTTAATCGTAAAACCGGATGGTGGAGGGTTCGTCGTCTCTGGTGCATCAAGTGGTCTTGCCAAAGGAGGAAGTGGCGATACGTTATTTGGTATATTGACGAGTCTTCTTGCCCAACACCCAAAAGGGGAGATCGAAGAAACATTGGCACATGGAGCACAGTGGTATGCAGAGGCCTCGAAACAAGTCGAACGACGCTTACATCCGAGTAGCTTGCTTGCGACAGATGTCATTGATGAGTTAGGACGCATAGGGTTGTAGAATATAGACAGAAAAGTCTTCCGTTGCATGCATGAGGGAAGACTTTTCTTTTTAGGAAAGAATTGACACATTCTATTTGACAGGAGTATCATCAAGCGATGTCGAAACCTATATACGAAAATTCTAATCGAAAGGAGGGAGAGGATTTGGAGGACATCGTTCGAAAACAACAATGGTGGATTGGCAACTTTGCCTTGTTCATGATGTTTGTGGGTGCCCTGATCATTTATACAACGACGGAAGAGACAATTAAGAATGCGTATTTAAGTCGTTCGGTCATTATTTCATTTTTAGTCATCATGGGTTTATTGATTTTTTATATCAGTCGTCGCAAAATGGGAGTGATTCTGCAAACACACTTACTATCCTTAATGCTACTCGTTGTTCCCATTACATCAATTAGCTTTTTACCGTATGCAGCCGTTACCGTTTGGGCAAGTAGCTTTTTGTTTTTAATGATTGCTTTAATCTCTTATCAACGCATCATGATGTGGTATGCAATTATTGTTACCATTGCAACTAGTGTATATGTGATGTGGAATGTACAGACGGTGACGGTAGAAATTGATCCGACCGACCATTATGGTCGGATTGGAATGATCATGATCGGTGTATCGATCGCTCTTGTGATCAACCACTTGCACATCCGGAATTTAAATCGGTTGAACGATCTCGCGACTCAGTTACATGATACAGCACGTAGCGATGAAGAAACCGGCGTCTTGAATCGCCAAGGCTTAAATGAAATTGATTTTCCAAAACCCGAACAACAGCTTATTTTTGTCGGCATTCATTTAGAAAATTATTACGAGTTAGCACGGTATTTTGGAGAAGACATGCAGTCGCAAGTCTTGCGTGCTTGTATCGACCGACTCAAAAAAAAATTACCTCCTCATCAAGCCTTCGCTCGGATCGAAGCAGGAACATTATTGATTGTCATGGAAAAGCCGGACGAAGTAGCGTGTAAGGAAGCAATGGAGGAGTTAAGCCAAGAAATTTCTGTTCCGTATGAAATCGAAGGACATCATGTCTACGTCAATATATCCATCGTTATCGATAACGGAGAAGGGGCGACCAGTAATCGGAAGCGCCGGGTACAGCAGTTATTGACTGCGCTACAAGAAACAGCGCAACAAAACGAGCGACTGATGTGTATCGACCAAGCATGGCGCATGGATCAAGAATTACGAGTCAAAGCAGCTCAATCATTAGCTCAGGCAAATATCGAAACAGATTTTCATCTGGTCTACCAATTACAGTATGATGTCCAATCAGAACAATTCATTGGTCTTGAAGCATTGGTTCGATGGAAGACGGAGCTAGAGGGAGCCGATCGACCATCTGTATTCATCCCGATTGCTGAAAAAAGTGATTTGATCATTCGACTAGGGGAATGGATTTTTGAGGAGAGTTGTAAAACGCGTAAAGCATTAATGGGTCTCGTTCCGGACCAGTTTACATTGTCCGTAAACGTATCACCTCGCCAGTTGACGAGTGAATCGTTCATGCCGTTCATCGAACGAACGTTACTCAAGTACGCATTAAAACCACAACAGATAAAAATTGAGATCACCGAGAGTCAATCGCTTGATTTTGAGAGCCAGTCGATTCATCGGGCGCTGAAACGAATCAAAACGCTTGATTTCCCGGTATCACTCGATGATTTTGGTACCGGTCATGCATCTTATCACGTTCTCGAACGTTTATTACCGTTACGTCAATTGAAGATTCCGAAACAATTTATCGAACAAATTGGTGAATCGGAGAAGCGGCAGTCTATTCTCGAATCCATTTTTCAATTGAGCCAATCGATGCATGTCGAATGTATCGTGGAGGGCGTAGAGACAGGAGAAGAAGTACGTATTGCGAAAGATATCGGCATTCATCTTTTTCAAGGCTATTTCTTTGCTAAACCGGTTCCACTTGAAGAAATCATATGTTTACTACAAAAAACAAATGAAGGAACGGTCCGTTAACAAAGCAAAGCCACTTCAGTCCGACGTGTGTTCGGAAGAGAAGTGGCTTTTTTGGTATTCATTACGATCGGTATTGTCGATATTGATTTCGACCTTGTGCTTTTGCTTCGTACAAAGCGTTATCCACTTGTTTAAAGACTGTTTCAGCAGGTTGTTGATGAGCAAACGCAATTCCTGCAGACACTGTAATGGATACAGCATGATCTTGCATGACGAATGGTGTTTGCTGAACAGCTGCTACGATTGTCTCGGCTAGGGCGACAGGAGGATGTAGTTCGATGTCTGGAACGATGACGATGAATTCTTCACCGCCATATCGACCAACGGTAACCGGTGCCGGGCAATGTTCATTCAATAAAATTGAAAAGTGGCGTAAGACAGCGTCTCCGACAGCGTGACCATGTGTATCATTGATCGTTTTAAAGTGATCCAAGTCAAACAAGATGACACCCCAAGAAGCCGTATTCTTTTCAAGTGTCGAGACTTTTTCTAAGATGACATGTCGATTCGCAAGCCGTGTCAATTGATCAGTCGAAGCAAGATAGGATTGATAGGAGTATAGAACAAAATGTTGCTGAAGGAGCGAAGACAATCGATAAAACAAAAAGGCTCCACCAATCGTTAAAATGAAATACGGAATATAAATCGTTCCCCAGGCATCCGCAGGAGAGTTACTCATAATCAATCGCCATAGAACAAGCAAAGAACCGACAGTGACGATGGCAGAAAAGAAGTACCCTTGTCGTGAGATGAACCGACGACAAATAAAAGAAAGTACTAAAAAACCAAGTAGTGTGCTGACGGAACTAAACAGAGCGTTTAGAGAATCCCCACTATCGATTAAAAATCGATAGACCAGGAGCATCAGTCCGGTTACTGTGATACTAACATTACCGCCAAACAAGGCAGATAAAGCGAGCGGTAATAATCGTAAGTCAATCAATGCTCCATTTAAATCGATGGCATGATGCATAAGTAGAATGCCGGTTATACCATTGGAAAGTCCGAAATAAAGACGAGTAGAAAATTTTGAGTCAGATTGAATCGGTAAACGATCGCGAAGTAGATAAAAGGTAAACGTAGAAACAAGAAAGATAATACAGATATTGATGAAAAAGATATTCACTGTCGCAAGCATCATGAAGCCCTTTCCTCTTTAAAGTCTAAATCTAATGCCATTGTACGATATCTGACCATGCAATAACATTGGAAATGGAAAAAACAGCCTAATCGGCTGTTTTAACGAATTGGTGCAAATTTATGGATCTCTTGAACGGCTTCATTCCACGTAGCTACACGAATGACGTTATTCGGTAAGGCTTTACGATTATAAGGGGCGTCGAACAAAATAACAGGAATAGATGTGTCTTCTGCAATTTGAACAGCATTCTCTAAGCGATCTTCCATGAACAGATCAAGTGATAGATCGCGGACGACTTGTACCTTGTCGTGTGAGCCCGTCATGATCAAGGAATCAAGAGGAAGTTCGTGTTGCTTGATCCATTCTTCTGTTACAGGACGAACGAGCTCTGATCGTGCTGTCACGTAGTGTAGGTCATACTGTTTCCGCAAATTCCATAAATGGTGGCGGACGTGTTCTTGAGGGATTGATTCCCGATAAATACCTGTCTCATGACCTGAATTCACCATGTAGTCCCAAAATTCGATTTGATTCATATCGGTATACGTATGCAGTTCGTATTCAGACGCCTGATTAAAGTCAATCGACGTCCCAAGATGTTTATTCATGTAAGTGAAGCAAGAGGATGGATGTGTGATTGTTCCATCGATGTCGATTCCAATTTTCATTTACAGTCACCCACGTTCTAAGAATTTTCTTCACTTAGTATAACATAGTCGAAATCGAGATACGAAAAAAGACTCCCCGCGAAGGAGGAGTCTATATTTTACGCGTGATTTGCTTTTTCGGCTTCTTTTTCAGCCTGTTTTTCAAGAACGATGGCATCGATCTCTTTTTTCAATTCTTCGACCATTGTCGCTTCCGGTACTTTACGGATGATTTCCCCGTGGCGGAACAACAATCCTTCATTACGTGCTCCAGCAATCCCGATATCGGCTTCACGTGCTTCCCCAGGACCGTTAACCGCACATCCAAGAACCGCAACTTTGATGTTGGCTTGAATGTTTTCGATGTAATCTTCGATCTCTGCAGCAATCGACATTAAATCGATTTCGATCCGACCACATGTCGGACATGAAATCAATGTCGCTGCGTTCGCCGCAAGACCGAATGATTTCAAGACTTCTTTTGCGACCTTCACTTCTTCGACAGGGTCTGCTGAAAGAGAAACACGAACCGTGTTTCCGATTCCGCGTGACAAGATCGCGCCTAGTCCAGCTGCTGATTTCAATGAACCAGAACGAAGTGGACCGGATTCTGTGATCCCAACGTGAAGTGGGTAGTCGAACGATTCAGAAGCGAGTTGATATGCTTCAAGCGCCAACTGTACGTCAGAAGCTTTAAGTGAAACGATGATATCGTGGAAATCAAGATCTTCAAGAATCTTAATATGGTGCAAAGCACTCTCGACCATACCACGTGCTGTCGGGTAGCCGTATTTTTCAAGAATATGCTTTTCAAGCGAACCAGCGTTTACTCCAATTCGAATTGGAATGTTTTTCGCTTTTGCTGCTGTAACGACAGCTTCGACTTTTTCGCGGCGACCGATATTACCTGGGTTGATCCGGATTTTATCGACGCCAGCTTCGATTGCCATAAGCGCGAGTTTATAGTTGAAGTGGATGTCTACGACAAGCGGAATGTTAATTCGGCTTTTGATTTCTGCAAGTGCGAGCGCATCACGTTCTTCTGGACAAGCGACGCGGACGATTTGGCAACCAGCTTCTTCAAGACGTAGGATTTCAGCGACTGTCGCTTCGACGTCGTGTGTTTTAGTTGTCGTCATACTTTGAATGATGACTTCATTATTTCCACCAATGACAAGGTCCCCTACACGAACAGGACGAGTCTTAGAGCGATGGACCATTTTCGGCATATCGAAAATCTCCTTTTGTGGCATACCGCCATATTGTTTATGTTTACCTTTTCTATCATATCGAACTATTCCCTAAAAATCGAGAAACAAGAACGAAAATTGAACATTTACAATTGTTTAATGAAAGAAAGGCGTCCGTCAATCCGTCGGACGCCTGATTTTTGTATGCATTAAGCTCGGTGTGAAGGACGAGGCTTTGAGGAACGAGCAATCCACAACGGTACTAGTGTATAGACGAAGTGCCCAATTACGAGTAATCCGACGCCGAAACGTTGATAACCTAGCTGATAGAGCAGCATACCAAGTGGGAAGGTCCACAGATTCGTTGCGACCGTATAAGGAAACGTTTGACGATATGCCCACGGACGCGGAAGCAACAGTCGAACGAATCCTTTCGTCAGATACGCCATGAATAATAAATAAAGTAATGCGGCAATCGCGACGAAGATGAAATGGAGGATGAACCAGATAACAATCGGGATATTTTTTTGTAAAAAGAAGGAATCGATGATCGTCGTCCAAAGTGAAATCCAAGCTAATCCACAGAAATACAAGGAAACATCTGCCAATCGAAGACGTAGAAACGATCGATTTGGAATTAACGAAGTTTGTAAGTAATTAATTAGTTGACGTAAAAAAGACAAGAATATCACTCTTTCTATTGTTTTATAACAGATTTATAAAAAGATATTTTCATTGATAAATATAGGTTTTTTTGTATTAGTACAGATTAATAAAACCTTAACAAATGGATGTTCGAAAAACTATTTACAAGTTCACTGGACCTTTACATAATGGGGGAGTTGAGAAAATAAACTTTACAAACACATCAATCCACATGAAATAAAGGAGCTGGCAAGATGAACTATGATTTGCAGGAAATGATTTTCACCTTCATTGGTGGACTCGGTATTTTCCTTTTCGGTATTAAGTATATGGGAGATGGGCTCCAAAAAACAGCAGGAGACCGATTACGTTATATCCTCGATAAATATACGACGAATCCACTACTAGGAATTTTAGCAGGTATCGTTGTTACCGTTCTTATTCAGTCGTCGTCAGGTACGACCGTTATCGTCGTCGGACTTGTTAGTGCGGGTCTAATGAATTTAAGACAGGCGATTGGAGTCGTCATGGGGGCGAACATTGGTACGACGATCACGGCCTTCATCATCGGCTTTAACGTCAAGGAAGCAGCGCTTCCGGCAATCGCGATTGGTGCGTTTTTGATCTTCTTCTTCAATAAAGAACGTGTTCAGTACATTGGACAGATTTTCTTTGGCTTCGGTGCACTGTTCTACGGTTTAACATTGATGGGCGACGGAATGGCTCCACTTGAATCGAGTGTCTGGTTCCGCGAGTTGACAGTCTCAATGTCGGATAATCCGTTACTTGGTGTCTTCGTTGGAACGATCTTTACAGTGCTTGTTCAGTCGTCATCTGCGACGATCGGTATTTTACAAGAGTTGTACTCAGGTGGCATGATCGATATCAAAGCAGCGCTACCTGTCTTGTTCGGTGATAACATCGGAACAACGATTACGGCAGTACTTGCCGCGCTTGGTGCTTCAATTGCAGCTAAGCGAACAGCAGCAGCACACGTTATCTTCAACATCATCGGAACGATATTGTTCTTGATTGCCTTACCGATTTTCTCAAGTTTCATCACATGGATCACAGGTGCACTTGATTTAGGCCCGAAAATGCAAATCGCCTTTGCACACGGAACATTCAATGTCGTTAACACATTGATCCAGTGCTGGTTCATCGCGCAAATCGCATGGCTTGTTCAAAAAATCGTGCCGGGTACGGACACAACGATTGATTCAAAACCACGTCATCTGGATCAAAACATCTTGAACCAGTCTTCTTCACTTGCTTTAAATCATGCGAAGCTTGAAGTTCTGCGTATGGGCGAATTCTCGAAAGATGCCCTTGCGAAAGCACACCGTTACACGCAATCGCATGATAAAAAAGATGTATCAGAATCACAGCAGATTGAATATGCGATCAACCACTTAAACACAGAAGTCACGAACTACCTTGTCAAAGTAGCAGCGCATGATTTGTCAGAACGTGAATCAAACGATCATTCGTTACTCATGCATGCCGTCAATGATTTCGAGCGAATTGGAGACCACGTCGAGAATATCGTCGAATTGGTTGACTTCCAAATCGTCAACCGGATTCAGTTCACGGATGCTGCGAAACAAGAGCTAGATGACATGTATGCCTTAACGCAAGAAATCGTCGACTGTGCCGTTCGTGCCGTGGAAGAAGATGATGTCACGCGGGCTCGAAAAGTTCTTGAACTCGAAGGTAAACTCGATGCACTCGAGCGTTCATTCCGTAAACATCATGTCCTTCGCGTCAACGCTGGCGAATGTACGGGACAAGCAGGGATGATCTTCGTCGATTTACTTTCGAACCTCGAGCGTATTGGCGATCACGCTGTCAACATCACGGATCTTGTCCTTGAACAGCGAACAGCACTAACGAACTAAGCGTAATCCGATTTATTTATGACAGCTGATTTCAAAAACTGAAATCAGCTGTTTATTTTTTTGAAATAGCATATTGACAAGTTTCGTCACATCTCGTAATCTATTAAGAGTAAGCAACATACATCATGGCGGTGTAGCTCAGCTGGCTAGAGCGTACGGTTCATACCCGTGAGGTCGTGGGTTCGACTCCCTCCGCCGCTACTATTACTTAAGGACCCTTAGCTCAGCTGGTTAGAGCTGACGGCTCATAACCGTCCGGTCGCAGGTTCGAGCCCTGCAGGGTCCATTCAGTAGAACGCTCCTCGTTTACAGACGGGGAGCGTTTATTTTTGTTCCTCTGGGGAATAGTAAAGATATTGTAATAATATTCATACTATAGTAACTAAGGGAGAGCGAAGAGAGATGGAACGTAACCATACGATGATGCAGTTTTTTGAGTGGCATGTAGAGAATGATGGGAAGCACTGGCAACGCTTGAAAGAGCGGGCGCCTGAGTTACGTGCTGCCGGCATCACGTCCGTGTGGATTCCACCGGCGTCAAAAGGTCAATCGGATGAAGATACAGGATATGGCATCTATGACGTTTATGATTTAGGTGAATTTGATCAAAAAGGAACGGTCCGTACGAAATACGGTACGAAGGACGAACTCGTCGAAGCGATTCAAGTCGCTCGTGAGAATGATATCGCTATTTACGCGGACGTCGTCATGAATCATAAAGCAGCAGCCGATGAACTCGAGACGATCAATGTCGTTGAAGTCCATCCGGAAGATCGTTCGAAAGAAATTTCAGAAGAGTTTGAAATCGAGGCGTGGACAAAGTTTACGTTCCCAGGTCGTAACGGTAAATACTCGGATTTCGTATGGACACATGAATTCTTTAACGGAACAGATTTTGATGCCCGTGAAGAAAAAACCGGTGTCTTTAAAATTTCCGGTAAAAATAAGGATTGGAACGATCAGGTCGATGATGAGTTCGGAAACTATGACTATTTGATGTTTGCGAACATCGATTATAATCATCCCGAAGTCCGCGAAGAAATGATCCGTTGGGGTCATTGGTTCCAGGAGACGATCGACTGCCAAGGGTTCCGACTTGATGCGATTAAACACATCAACTATGAATTCGTTCATGAATTCGCAAAATCGATGATTGAAAAAAGTGAAGGTGATTTCTATATGGTCGGTGAGTTCTGGAAATCAGATCTCGATGATTGCCGTCATTTCCTTGATAGCGTCGATTACACGATCGATTTGTTCGATGTTCCACTTCATTATAAGTTCCATGAAGCTTCGAATCAGGGACAAGACTTTGACTTAACGACATTATTTGCCGACACACTTGTTGAATCACACCCGACGAACGCTGTCACGTTTGTTGACAATCATGATTCACAACCAGGTGAATCACTCGAATCATGGGTAGATGACTGGTTCAAACAGCACGCTTATGCATCGATTTTACTTCGTAAAGACGGTTACCCATGTGTCTTCTACGGTGACTATTATGGAGTGCAAGGACCACATCCGGTAGAAGGGAAAAAAGAAATGATCGATGCATTACTCTATGCACGTTATCACAAAGCATATGGTGAGCAAGAAGATTATCTCGATGATCCACATTGTGTCGGTTGGGTTCGCCGTGGAGTTGAGGAAATTGAGAACTCTGGCTGTGCGGTCTTATTGTCGAATGCCGATATGTGTGAAAAACGGATGTTCGTCGGTGAAGAACGGGCAGGCCAAGAATGGTTCGACTATACGAACCATCAAGATCACCCTGTCGTGATCGACGATGAAGGATTTGGTGTCTTCCCAGTTCCAGGTGGTGGTGTCTCAGTTTTTGCTCCACGAGAAGTCGAGTAAATCCGAGGGTCTTGACTTGCGTCAACACAGGTTCTTTTGCTAGTCTTAAAGGGTATTGAAGTTTTCGAAAATAGCACAAAGGGGGACATGAACATGTCAAAATTTGAATTACCAGAACTCGGCTACGCTTATGATGCGCTTGAGCCACATATCGATGCTCGTACGATGGAGATTCACCACACGAAACACCACAACACGTATGTCACGAACGTGAATGCGGCGCTTGAGGGTACAGAACATGAAGGAAAGTCACTTGAAGAACTTCTTCAAAACTTGGATGCTCTCCCAGCAAACATTCAAACTGCAGTCCGTAACAACGGTGGCGGTCACTGGAACCACTCATTCTTCTGGAAACTGTTGAAGAAGAACGATGGCGCTGCTCCAACAGGCGAACTCGCGACAGCAATCGATGAATCATTCGGATCATTTGATGCATTCAAAGATGCATTCGCAAAAGCAGCAACAACTCGTTTTGGTTCAGGTTGGGCTTGGTTAATCGTTGACGGTGGAAAATTGGCGGTCGTTTCGACACCAAACCAAGATACACCAGTCATGGAAGGCAAAACACCAATCCTCGGTCTTGATGTTTGGGAACACGCATACTATCTCAACTACCAAAACCGTCGTCCTGATTACATCAATGCGTTCTTCAACGTCGTTGATTGGGATCACGTAGCGAAGCTTTACGCTGACGCGAAGTAATGTGAAAACTAGCGTATCGTTCAATTGTGAACGATACGCTTTTTTTAATGCGGAAAATGATGGGATAGGTTGTTATGGAAAGTTTCCTTCTATATAATGAAACAAGATGACTTTTGAACGATAGGGGAGTACGCCATGGCTAAACGAATTACCGTACGAGGAAGACGGCGTAATCATCTGCCGCTTCGTCTGAATTTAATGTTCTTCGTCGTTTTTTTATTGTTTGCGATTTTGATTTTCCGTTTAGGAGTCGTGCAAATCGTCAATGGTGAGAAAATTTCGCGGGAAGTTCAAAAAACAGAAATGATCGCATCAAAATATGAAGTGCCACGCGGAAAGATTTATGACCGGGATGGTCGTCTTTTGGTTGATACGATTTCTAAATACTCCATCGTCTACCGTCGAGCACAAACGACGAAAGTCGATGAACGCATTGAGATTGCACAACGTCTTGCAGCAATCATTGATCTACCGAAAAAAGATTGGAAAGTCACAGAACGTGATATTAAGGATTTCTGGATCGCGACGAACACGAAAGAGTCTGATCGTCGTTATCAAGCAGCTGTCAAAAAGAAGTATCCTTCAGCAGAAGCACAAAGTAAGCTCTCGATTCCGGAGCAAGATCAAATTCGTTTAGATGCCATCACAAAAGAGGATATCGATTATGATGATCAAACGATGGAAGTCATTGCAATCAAACACAACATGGAAGTCGGTTATGCGCTTGATCCACAACTCGTCAAACTCGGTGCGTCTGCAAAAGAGATGGCAATCATCGACGAGAATTTAGAAGATCTGAAGGGTGTATCAGTTGAACCGTTTTACGAACGGTCTTATCCGTATGAAGGAACACTTCGGAATATCTTCGGTAAATACTCGAAGATTCCGGCAGAACAACAAGCGGAGTTCAAAGCAAAAGGCTACAGCTTGAATGACCGTGTCGGAACATCATTCCTTGAGCAACAATACGAAGACCTGCTACGTGGTAAACCGGCATACGATGTGTATGAAACGTTTAATGGAGAGCCGGTCGGTGATCCAAAACGAGAGGAAGGCGAGTCTGGTAAAGATCTCGTTCTAACTGTTGATGCGGAGTACAATAAACAAGTCGACCAAATCATGCAACAAGCAATCAAAATGGGTCGCGGTATGGGCAGTCGTTATTTAAAAGAAGGATATGCTGTCGTCATGAATCCGCAGACAGGTGAGATTTTAGCGATGTCTGGTCAAAAGTTGGATCCTGCAACCGGTAAGTTCTCGGATGTAGCAATCAACAACGTATTGACTTCGCTTCAAATCGGCTCGACGATCAAAGGTGCAACGGTTGCGATGGGACTCGAAGAAGGAGTCATTCGTCAAAACGAAGTCATCAACGATGCTCCCATTACAATTGGCGGTACTAAAAAAGGATCGTATGTCAACATGGGTCCAATTACGGATTTAACAGCACTTGAGCGATCGTCCAACGTCTACATGTTCAATATTGCGATGCGGATGGCGAAATATCCAAGTAACGGCATTGCCGGAGCGAGTGTCGATGGAGCAGCTGCGATCATGCAGAATTACTATAGTCAGTTCGGACTTGGCGTCACGACTGGTGTTGATTTACCGTACGAAGCGAAAGGTGTTCAAGGAACACCGGACCGTGTTACATTACTCATGGACCGAGTCATCGGGCAGTATGATGCTTTCACGCCACTACAAGTTGCGCAGTACATCTCAACGCTTGCAAACGGTGGTTATCGCGTTCAGCCGCACTTCTTAAAAGAAGTTCTTGCATCGAATTCGATTGAAAAAGGAACAAAACAAGTCGATTATAGCTTCAAGACGAATTATCTGAATCGGATTGAAGTGAGTCAAGATAATATTGATCACGTCCGGGAAGGATTACATCGCGTTGTCAAAGGAGAACGCGGTACTTCGAAAGTCATCGCTCAAACAGGAATTGATGCTGCTGCAAAAACGGGTACAGCACAGGTTAGTGTCTATGGTGATGATGGAATCGCTTTACGTGACGGAAGCGGACAACCGGTTCGTTCATTGAACTCGAACCTTGTCGGCTGGGCACCGTATGATAATCCAGAGATGGCATGGGCCGTGTTCCTTCCTTACATGGAACAGGAAACCGTCAACTCGAAAATTGGTCATGACCTTGTCAAAGCGTATTTCAACGTCAAGGACGTACCATGGCAAACTAAGCCAAATTAACTAGATGAGAAACGAGAGTGATTGCTCACTCTCGTTTTTTTTGTTTGTATTGACCTTTTTTTTTAATGGATTTCGAATTGTAAACACTAAAAAACACGCCTTTACAATTCTTTTACGTTGGATTCATTTCGTTTTAATAGTTCATCCGTAGTATAAGTCTTGTAAGGAAAACGGATAAAAAGTCGTAGCATCGTCAGCGACACAATTTCGAGGAGGAAAATTAACCATGTCTTGGATGAAAAAAACAGCACTCATTACAACAGTAGCATCAATCGCAGTAGTGGGAGCAGCATGTGGTAACGAAGAAAGCGGTTCTGCTGGTTCATCTGATTTAAAAGGAAAAATCGCAATTGATGGTTCTTCTACGGTCTTCCCGATCATGGAAGCTGTCGGTGAAGAATATTCAATGGAACAACCTGACGTAGATGTCACAGTTGGTGTCTCTGGTACAGGTGGTGGATTCAAACGCTTCGTCGTTGGTGAAACAGATCTTTCAAACGCGTCGCGTGAAATTAAAGAAGAAGAAGCAGCTGAAGCGAAAAAGAACAACATCGAATTTACAAAAATGGCACTTGCATATGATGGTTTGACTGTCGCAGTCAGCAAAGAAAATACATGGGTAAAAGAACTCTCTATGGAGCAACTCGAGAAAATCTGGCTCGATCCGAACATTAAGACGTGGAAAGATGTCGATTCTTCTTACCCGGCTGAACCGTTGAAGTTCTTCAGCCCAGGTAAAGACTCTGGTACATTCGATTTCTTCTCAGAAGAAGTTCTTGATAAAAAAGATATGCGTAAAGATGTTCAATTATCAGAAGACGACAACGTACTCGTCAAAGGTGTTGAAGGAACGAAAGGTGCGATCGGTTACTTCGGATATGCATACTACGCAGAGAATAAAGATAAGTTGAAAGAAGTACCGCTCTCTGCTGAAGGAAAAGATGCAGTTGATCCAACACCAGAAACGATCAAAGATCTTTCTTATCCACTGTCACGTGAAATCTACACGTACATCAATAACAAATCGATGAAAGACAAAAAACAAGTAGCTGACTTCGTTCAGTTCACGAACGAAAACGCTGGTGATCTTGCTGAAGAAGTCGGATACATCAAAATGCCGCAAGATCGTTACGATGAAAACGCAAAAGCAATTGAAGATGCAATGAAATAAATCATCGAGTCATGAGGATGGCCCAACCGGGGAAGTCTGTACCGGTTGGGTCCCGTTCTCATGTCAAGAAGGAGTAGGGAGCGAAGAAGGATGAGTTCAACAGAAAACAAATCGGTTCGCGAGCTGATTCAACAGAACCGACAACAAAAATACAGTGTGAAAAACGTCATGGAACGTGTCATGCCGATCGTTTTATTCCTGTGTGCGTTCGTCTCGGTCGTTACGACCATCGGCATCATTCTCACGTTAGTCATTGAAACTGAACACTTCTTCGAAGTCGTTCCATTCAAGGAATTCTTCGGCAGTACGAGCTGGTACCCACTCAACTCACAACCTGAGTATGGAATTTGGCCACTCGTCGTCGGAACGCTAGAGATTACCGTGATTGCGATGCTAGTTGCCGTGCCGATCGGCCTCACGTCTGCGATTTATTTAAGTGAGTACGCGTCAGACCGCGCACGCCGTATCTTAAAGCCAATTCTTGAAGTTTTGGCGGGTGTTCCAACGATCGTCTTCGGATTCTTTGCCTTGACGTTCGTTACACCGGTACTTGTCGAGTTAATTCCAGGTCTACAAATCTATAATGCCCTCAGCCCGGGGATCGTCGTCGGAATCATGATCATTCCGATGATCGCTTCGATCTCTGAGGATGCGATGAGTTCTGTACCTAAAAAAATTCGTGACGGTGCTCTTGCCCTTGGTTCGACACGTCTTGAAGTTGCGTTGAAAGTCGTTGTTCCAGCTGCCTTGTCAGGTATCATTGCGTCGATCGTTCTCGGGATGTCGCGTGCGATTGGTGAGACGATGATCGTCACGATCGCTGGTGGTTCGAATCCGACTGCGGCTGTTGATCCACTTGAGCCTGTCCAGACGATGACAGCATACATCGTTCAGGTCGCTTTAGGTGATGCTGGATTTGGAACAGTCGAATATTACAGTATCTATGCGGTCGGTACGCTCTTGTTCGTCTTCACATTAGTGATGAACTTACTCGCGAACTGGATCACACGCCGCTTCAGAGAGGAGTACTAAGATGGCCTTACCAGAAAAACAACCCGTCTCGAAAAAATTCATCGATCCTGTCGCGGTCAAGAAGTCAATTAGCCAGCGACTCGTCGTCAACAACGTAACAAAAGTCATTTTCCTTGCTGGACTGTTCTTTGGTCTCGTCGTTTTAGGTATTCTCCTGTTCGGCGTCATCCGTGACGGTGCTTCATGGTTATCACTTGAATTTCTGCAAAATGCACCATCTCGTCGTCCTGAACGTGCCGGAATTTATCCGGCATTAATGGGATCGATCTTCTTGATGCTCTTGATCATTCCGATGATTTTCATCATTGGTGTCGGAGCTGCGATCTATTTAGAAGAGTATGCGAAAAAGAGTCGGATGACTTCTTTCATCGAAGTCAACATCTCGAACCTTGCTGGTGTTCCGTCAATCGTCTTCGGTTTACTTGGATTGACGTTCTTCGTTCGGAACATGGGCTTCGGATCAACATTGATTGCTGGAGCATTGACGCTTGCGTTAATGAGTCTTCCGGTCGTCATCGTCTCGTCACAAGAAGCGATTCGTGCCGTTCCACAAGCGATGCGTCATGCATCCCTCGCACTCGGTGCATCGAAATGGCAAACGACGTTCAAAGTCGTCCTTCCGGCGTCATTACCGGGTGTCATTACTGGGATCATCTTAGCTGTATCCCGAGCAATTGGTGAGACAGCACCACTTATCATGGTTGGAGCAGCGATTTTCATTGCGCGTGCACCGGAAAGTATTTTCTCCGAGTTCACGGCCTTACCGATTCAAATTTACAACTGGACAAGTCGTCCACAAGCAGACTTCCAAGGTCTTGCAGCTGCAGGAATCATCATCTTGATGATCATCCTCTTGACGATGAACTCACTTGCGATCTGGATCCGGAACCGATTCTCAAAACGTTACTAATCGAATCAGATAGATAGAAGGGATTTCTTTTAAGGAGGAAGACAGATGATGGATACGAAGCTGAACACGAAATCAGTTGTTACAGAAGGGACGGAGCGCATGAATCAACCAGTAGCAGCACGCGAAAGCGTCTATAACGTGAAAAACTTGAACTTATGGTATGGAGATGACCATGCGTTAAAAGACGTCAATCTCGATATTAAGAAAAATGAAGTCACGGCAATCATCGGACCTTCGGGTTGCGGTAAATCGACGTTCATCAAAACGTTGAATCGGATGGTTGAACTTGTACCAATCGTACGGACGAATGGTGCGATCGAGTATCACGGTCGTAATATCTTCGACAAAGAATACGGTGTCGAAGAATTGCGGACGTCTGTCGGAATGGTCTTCCAGCAACCGAACCCGTTCCCGAAATCGATTTACGATAATATCGCCTATGGTCCCCGCGTTCATGGCGTCAAAAACAAAAAAATCCTTGATGAAATCGTTGAGCGTAGTTTACGTCGAGCGGCGATTTGGGACGAGGTTAAAGATCGCTTGAACGAAAATGCGTATGGACTTTCTGGTGGTCAGCAACAACGTCTTTGTATCGCCCGTTGTCTCGCGATTGAACCGGATGTCATCTTGATGGATGAGCCGACATCGGCACTTGACCCGATTTCTACATTAAAAGTAGAAGAACTCGTCCAAGAGTTGAAATCAGATTACTCGATCATCATCGTGACACACAACATGCAACAAGCGGCACGTGTGTCGGACAAAACGGCATTCTTCTTGAATGGTGAAGTCGTCGAGTTCGATCAAACAGACCGGATCTTTGGAAATCCGAGCGATAAACGGACAGAAGACTATATTTCAGGACGATTCGGATAAGAAGAGGAGACGAGACGAATGGCAGCGAACCGTACGATTTTTGGAGAAAACCTTGCAATACTTGATCAAAAAGTCTTTTTACTTGCACGTAAGACGATGCAACAGATCGCAACGACGGCAGAAGCTCTCGAAAAATACGATCAGGATATCGCACGTAGTGTCATCGAGAATGATAATGAACTTGATGATCTTGAACTCGAAATCAACGATGATGCGATTCTCTTGATTGCGAAGCAACAACCGGTTGCGACGGATTTACGACGGATCATCACGGCGATGAAAATTTCATCGGATCTCGAACGGATTGCTGATTATGCAGGTAATATCTCAAAAGCAGTTCTTCGCGTCGAGACATTCCCGTACGTCATCGATATTTCCTTATTGAAGGAAGCGTTTGAGACATTACTGGACATGACAGAAACAGCAATCGTCGCGTATCGCGATGGAGACGTCGAAAAGGCAAAAGCGTTATCTGATCTTGATAACATCATTGACGAAACGACATACAAAGCGCTTCGCCAGTACATGCGTCATATGTCGCTTCAGCCGATCGTCGTCGATGAAGTCATGCAGTTTACGAATATTTGTCGCTATATCGAGCGGATGGGTGACCACTTGACGAACGTCGGGGAGCATCTGATCTATCTCGAAAAAGGAAAACACTATGATTTAAACGGATGAACCAAGTAGGCAAGAGGAATTTCCTCTGCCTACTTTTTTTGTAAAGGGATTCGAAACACGTTTGTAGAATAGGAAAGAAGTGAATAATGACAGAGAGGTGATTGGGAATGCTTGAGCAAATCATTAAAATGAAAGAACAAGGGCTGACAACAAAACAAATCGCAGCTCAATTGGATACGACTGAAGGAAAAATCAAATACGCTTGGACTAAATATCGCAAATCATTAACAGAACAACCTTCTACAGCAGCACCGAAGGTAAAGTCGAAAACCGTCAAACAGACGAAGAAATCGACGGCACCAGTACTTGATGTCGTACCGTCTGTGCAAGTGATGCCGTCACTAGAGCGCGACGCATTCGGAATGGCGACGCACTATGAAGATGATATTCTCCATGCCATCGTTCAGTCACCGACGGCGTTATACGTCTACTGGGAGTTGTCTGAACTGTCAAAACAGTTACTCGAGACACATTACCATACATCGTTTGATTCGTTCCGAAAAGAGTTACGCGTCATCGATGTCACGCTCGTTGATTACGAACAAGGGCAGGCGAACCGGACGTATCAGTTTGAACTGCCGGAAATGACAAATGCTTGGTTCGTACGACCAGTAGCCCCGAACACTACATACATCATTGAATGGGGCATTCAAACGATCGATGGGGATTTTGTTCCTGTACTACGTTCGAAACCGGTTGAGACACCACGTGACGAAGCAGTCACAGATGGACGTTTTGCTGAAGTCGTCCAACATTGGCAATACGGAGAGGTCGAACAACCGGAATGGGTCGAAGTATTACGTCCGTATTCATACTTCGATCGCGTCCGGTAATGGAATTAGAGAGAGGGAAAGGAAGAGAAGCTATGCGAAAAGGATATTTTTCACTCGTTTTACATGCACACTTACCATATATCCGTCACGAAGAGGCGCATCGTCTAGAAGAACGATGGATGTACGAAGCGATTTCAGAAACTTACATCCCGTTGCTCTGGGAAGTCGATCGTTTGTCACGTCCGCTCGGATGGACAGTCAGTATTTCACCACCTGTCATCGAGATGCTTGCCGACCCATTGATTCAAGAGCGTTATATTGAGCATATCGAGGATACATTACGATTGATCAATCAAGAATTAGAGCGAGACCTCGATCAAAAAGAACGAGATGCTTTGATGTTCTATCAAGATCGGTATCATGATTTATTGAATACGTTCCTTCACTGGGAAAAGGACTTGAATCGTGCCTTCCGTCATTACAAGGAGCAAGGCTACCTCGAATTGATTACCTGTACGGCGACGCACGGTTTCAGTCCACATATGTTGTCTGAACAAGCGGCGCGATCTGAAATTCAGACAGGATTGAATTGTTTCGAACGCCATTATGGGTTCCGTCCATCTGGTCTTTGGATGCCAGAGTGTGCGTATACGCCTGGTCTTGATCGTATTTTGTACGAAGAAGGCATTCGTTACACGTTTGTTGATGAACATTCGATATTAAACGCGGATCCGTCACCAACACACGGAATCGGTGCTCCCGTCTATTCTCCGCACGGTGTAGCGCTTTTCCCACGCGATCAAATCATCTCAGGGAAGATTTGGAGTTCCGTCATCGGATACCCAGGTCACCCGGATTATCGTGAGTTTTACCGGGACCTTGCGTATGATCGGGAATGGGATCAAATCGCTGAGTTCATGCATCCGGAAGGATTACGGTACGATACCGGATTGAAGTTGCATCGTGTAACTGGTGAAACGGATCAAAAAGACTATTACGTTCGCGACTGGGCTTGGCAACGGACGAGTGAGCACGCAGCAGACTTCGCGCAAGCACTCGGTGAACATCTAGATGCGTATCAAGGACAAGATTTTCCACCGTTTCTCGTAACAGCGCCATTTGATGCGGAACTGTTTGGTCACTGGTGGTTTGAAGGACCTGACTTCCTCGGTAAAGCGATGGAACGTTTAGAAGATCAAGAAATTGAATCGATCTCACCTGCTACGTTCCTTGAACGTCACTTCCAAGATATCGATACTGTTCATGTTGCAATGGGAACATGGGGACGTAAAGGATATGCGGAAGTCTGGATCAATGAACGAAATGACTGGATGATTCGTCACCTTCATCAACTTGAAAAGAGACTAGCAGGCGTCGTGGCACGAAATCGTCATCAAGATGCATTGACTGTCAAAGCGAAGCGTCAACTCATTCGAGAATATTTGCTTGCTGTCTCGAGCGACTGGCCGTTCATTCTAGATGGTCAGACGACAGCACAGTATGCAGCGAATCGTTTCCGGGAACATGTCCTTCGTTTCGAAGAGACAGAGCGACGTCTCGATGCCGAAGAACTGACAATGGAGTGGTTAGACGATCGTTATCGAGAATATCCATTCCTTCAAGATGCAGATATCGAACCGGATGTCTTCTTGACGGCTCATGATTATTATGTGGCGGTTAAACGCGAAAAATCTTGGAATACAGACGCCATCTTATTGTTTGTACGACAATATGACACGTCAGAACGACCAGCTGAAAATCTCGCCAAACGACTCGCAGCTGCTGGAGAAAATGTCTACGTCGTTACAGAACATGAAGAGGCGTATCGCCTACAAGATGGTGTGCATGTTTACGGTGTTCAAGTACACGGCTTACCACTCGTTCAGACATACAATCAGCTTGCGGCATTAAATCTAGCCTTTTTACGTCAAGCGCAAGCCTTGGCTAAAATCGTTGATTTCCAAGTCGTTCATAACTTCAACATGGAGACGGCATCAGCAGCGCAGGCTTTTTCGAAAGTAAAAGAAATTCCTCTCGTCAGTAACGTCTATGATTTAGAGAGTGAGCGTTCACCGGATCGTTCGGGTGGTCTTGTCGTTGCTATTAAACGTCTTGAAGGAGATGCGTTACGTCATTCTTCCGTTGTTTATTTAGAACGTGAAGAGTCGCGTCACGGGGTGGAACAAGAGTATCATGTCGAAAAGAAACCGCTTCGTTTTGAAGAGAACCTTGAAAAACCATATCAACACGTGACGAATCCGAAAAAGAACGGATGAACAGTTGCAATTCCTTTCCTTTCTTGGTACGATACTTGAGTATGCTTAACCTTATGTAAAGCAAAATCACTTGATACATCGAGAGCTAGATAGGAGGGAATCCCATGCGCGTTAAAATCACATTAGCTTGCACTGAAACTGGTGACCGTACTTATATCACTAAAAAGAACAAGCGTAACAACCCAGAGCGTCTTGAGTTGAAGAAATACAACCCACGTCTCCGTAAGCACACACTTCACCGTGAAGTGAAATAATTGAGATGGAAGCCGTCACTTCGTGTGATGGCTTTTTTTGTGGAAAGGAAGACAATCATGAACAAAAAAGAAGTACGTCGTTTGATCAAAGAGCGACTCGACCAGCTCGACAATCGTGCTGAGAAGGAACGATCGATCCACGAACGTGTCTTATTATTACCTGAATGGCAACAAGCGACGTGTGTGGCGATCACGTTAGCGTTTCGAAATGAATGTGATACGAGAATGTTGATTGAACAAGCATGGCAAGAGGACAAGACCGTCTTGATCCCGAAAGTAGTTGGAGATGAGATGGTCTTTTATGAATATAGACCAGAAGATCAATTGCAATCAAATCAGATGGGAATTGCTGAACCGACGGACTCGGCACGTCGCTCCGTACTTGATCAAGCGGAATTTTGCCTCGTTCCGGGACGTGCCTATCGCCGGGATGGTTACCGATTAGGATGGGGGGGGGGCTATTACGATCGAGCGCTCGTGACCTATACAGGGTGTAAAGTGTCGATTGCTTTTTCAGAACAGCTCCTTCCTGATTTTGAAGTGGAAGTCTTCGACATCCCGGTCGATCTGATCGTCACTGACCAAGAGGTCATCCGATGTTAAGTGTTACGATCTTATTTTGTCTCGTTCTTGCCTCGGTCGGACGGTATTTTCGTTTATTAACGACAAGTGGTGCTGTCATGACGATGGTCGTCGGATGTGGTGTCTCCTTTGGATTCGGTTGGAAGGGACTACTAGTACTCTTGCTCTTTTTTGGTAGTTCGAGTCTTTTATCGAAGGTCGGACAATCTAAAAAACGATCCGTCGACTCGATCGTTGAAAAAGACGGTGCGCGTGACGGATGGCAAGTACTTGCGAATGGTGGGGTAGCCTTCGTCGCTGCACTAGCGTATTCCCTGACGATGGATACGGCATATCAGTTATTATTTTTATTCGTCATCGCGGCATCCAATGCCGATACGTGGGCTTCTGAAATTGGTCCACTTTCTAGGCGCGATCCATGGTCTTTAAAAACCTTTCGACGGGTACCAGCAGGAACGAGTGGAGCGATGTCACTGATTGGAACGATCGGTACAATTGCTGGAGCTGCTTTCATCGCATTAGCAGCGCAGTGGATATTCGATCTTTCTGTAAGCCATGTCTTACTTGTAATCGGCATCGGTGTACTCGGAAGTCTACTCGATACGCTATTTGGAGCCGTCTGGCAACGCGTTTATCAATGTGTGGTTTGTGGAGAACGGACCGAAAAACGCGAGCATCATGGACAACCGACAACGTACGTCTCAGGTATTCGATTTCTTGGAAATGATGCTGTGAATGTCATGACGAGCGGTCTTGCAAGTGGAATTGGGTTTATCGTCGTCCGATTCTGGTAACTGGAAGGTATAAGAAGATGTAATTCCTTATGTTAGGATATCAATGACACAAAATGGACAAATGTGATCAATTTCACATATTACAAAGAATGTGAAAGATGTTACAATTTATTTGTGAGATAGTTAACAAACTCTTAGAGCGAATGAAAGGGTGGACATAACGATATGGAATTACATGCGAAAGTGACACGGGTAGCACTTATTGGGGCCGGAGCAGTCGGTTCAAGCTTTGCTTATCAGATGTCAACAGCGGGACTTTGTGAGGAACTTGTCATCATTGATGTCAATAAAGCAAAAGCAGAAGGAGAAGCGATGGACCTCAACCATGGAACACCGTTCAGCTCTTCGCCGATGCGTATCTGGGCTGGCGATTATACGGATTGTCGGGAGGCTGAGGTCGTCGTCATCACGGCGGGTGCTCCTCAAAAACCAGGCGAGACAAGACTTGATCTCGTCGCAAAGAATGCGTTGATCATGAAAGAAATGATTCGTCAAATCATGGATTCCGGTTTTGACGGTATCATCGTCGTGGCTTCCAATCCGGTCGATATCATGGCCCATCTAGCTTGGAAATATTCTGGTCTTCCAAAATCTCGTGTATTTGGATCAGGAACGGTGCTTGATACAGCGCGTCTGCGTCAAATGCTAGGAGAATACTTTCACATTGATTCCCGGAATGCTCATGCCTACATTCTTGGAGAACATGGCGATACGGAATTTGCTGCCTGGAGTAATAGTCGTATCTATGGAAAGACGATTGACGAACTACTTGCTGAAGACGACCGTTATTCTCAAGCAGATCTCGATCAAATCTACATCAACGTTCGAGATGCTGCATATCATATCATCGAGCGTAAAGGAGCAACCTATTATGCGATCGGACTTGGACTCGTTCGCATCGTCCGAGCTATCCTTGGGAATGAAAACTGCTTGTTGACGGTCGGAGCGCATGTCGATGGACAATACGGGATCTCAGGCATTCACATTGGAGTACCAGCAATCATCAATCGTCAAGGTGTTCGTGAGATCATTGAAGTCTCATTGACGGAAGAAGAATTGAAAAAATTCCATCATTCTGCTGAAGTATTACGTCAGACACTTGAACCTGTCTTGCAAGGATGACATCATGTATCGTGAAGAAGTATTTAACGAAATAGAGGATTGAAAAACTCAAGTATCGGACACATTTCTTAATGTCCGGACTTGAGTTTTTTTGGAGAATGGAGAATGTAAGATAAAAATCAGATCCGTTTTGCTTGAAATAAAAGAGAAAAAATCTAGGTTTTATTTTACTAGAAAAAGGTTAAGTAAAAGATAGAAGCGTTTTTCCGTTATTTTTTTGTACGTCATGAAACCCAAAAAAGGAGAGAACCGACAGTCATGTATACTTTTCGAAAATTAACTAAAGAGGATGCAGAACAATACTGGAATCTACGCCTTGAGGGATTAAAAAATCATCCAGATGCGTTTGGTCATTCGTTTGATGATGAACAGCAAACCCCGCTCCGCGAAGTACAAGAAGGACTTGAAGGAGAACCCGACTCCGATGAAGTCTGGCTTGGTATGTTCGATGGTGATACATTGTTTGGGTTTGGTCAGGTCAAGCCTTATGAATTGTCACGTGAATCGCACAAAGCGATGATTTCGGCAGTATATGTATCGCCTGAATATCGTGGTGGCACAGGGCGCGCCCTAATGGAAGCCTTAATCGACGAGGCGAAGAAGTTACCAGACGTCGAGCAAGTCATTCTTGCTGTATTATCTGGAAATGAAGCAGCGCAAAGTCTTTACGAATCGCTCGGATTTGAAGTATATGCCGAAGATCCGGACTCTGTAAAATTAGAAGACGGCACATACCGTGATGATATTTGGATGAAAAAATACGTCTAGGTTCTTTATATGGTGTGCACGAAAAGCTGTAGCAAAAAAAGTGCTACAGCTTTTTCGCGTGGTGCATGTAGGATATCAGTACCGACACACAATGAATATTTGTTATCATGAGAACAAAGCGGATATCACGTTGTAGTCCGATTGAAAGGGAGCGAATGAACATGAAAGAAGTCATACGTACGATTGAAGAGCTGGTCTCGATTCCAAGTCCGACAGGCTCGACAAAAGAAGCGATTACATATGTAGAAAAGCGGTTGATTGCAGAAGGGATCACGTACCGCAAACTTGAGAAGGGAGCGATCTTAGCGACTTTACCTGGTGCTTCAAACCGAACACGATTGCTGACGGCACATGTCGACACACTAGGGGCGATGGTAAAGGAGATCTTGCCAACAGGGCGACTCAGTTTATCGCAATTAGGTGGATATGCTTGGACAGCAATCGAAGGAGAGAACTGTCTCGTTCATAAGATGGACGGGCAAACAATTTCCGGTACGATCGTCTTCCATCATTCGAGTGTGCATACGTCGCGCGAGACGAATAAAACGGAACGGTCCGCCGATAATATCGAAGTACGACTTGATATTCGTTCGACGACAGCAGAAGAGACACGCGTTGCGGGAATCGAAGTAGGAGATATCGTAACATTTGATCCGCGTTTCCTTTATACAGAAACAGGATTCGTGAAGTCGCGTCATCTCGATGATAAAGCATCAGTTGCCTTATTGCTCGAATTGATCAAAGAATGGAAAACAATCGAATTACCACATACGGTCCAAATCCTGATTTCAAATTACGAAGAGGTTGGATTCGGTGGAAATGCTGGATTCACGGAAGAAGTCGCAGAATATATCGCGGTCGACATGGGGGCGTTAGGAGATGGTCAGCACTCTGACGAATTCACGGTCTCAATTTGTGCAAAAGATGGTTCCGGTCCGTACGACTTGGCGTTACGCCATCAGCTAACGCGTTTAGCACAACGTAATAGTATTCCATATAAGGTTGATATCTATCCGTTCTATAGCTCGGACGCCTCGGCAGCAGTGAGTGCGGGACACGATGTCCGCCACGGATTGTTTGGTCCAGGGATTGAATCGAGCCATTCCTACGAGCGAACACATGAGACATCGTTACAAGCGACATATGATTTACTACATGCATATGTAAAGGAGCCGATGGTTGATGAAGACACTATATGATGTCCAACAGTTACTCAAGACATACGGGACATTCATCTATCTTGGGGACCGAGCATCCGATATCGCGATGATGATGCTTGAACTCGATGAATTACAAGAAGCAGGTGTTTTGGAGCAACGTCAGTACGATTCGGCAAAACTCATCTTACGACATGAATTGAAGCGTTCCCAATCCGACGACATCTAAGATTGCGCAACCCTTTGCGCAATGGGGATATGTTCGGTAAAATAAATTAGTAGACATTATATGAGCATAGGGGAGACAGAGCAATGAAATGGTTACTCGGCGTTGATATCGGCGGAACGACAGTCAAGATGGCAATTTTAGATTTGCAAGGCATCATCGTGGAAAAATGGGAAATCGAGACGGTCGTTTTGAACGATGGCGCACAGATTCCAGGAGACATCGCAAAATCATTCTTTGAGAAGTGTCAAGAAAGTAATAAACGACCAGAAGATTTCGTCGGAGCGGGAATCGGCGCGCCGGGATTCATTGATTTCAATACGGGTGTCGTCGAAAAGGCAGTCAATATCGGTTGGCACAACTTTGAGCTTGTCGGTGAGTTCGAACGGTTAACAGGATTACCGGCCGTGCTTGAGAATGATGCGAATGCTGCAGCAATCGGCGAGATGTGGAAAGGTGCCGGTAGCGGTGCAACAGAATTGCTGGCGGTCACACTCGGTACAGGCGTTGGTGGTGGTCTAATCACGAACGGACAAATCGTGCATGGTACAGTCGGTATGGCAGGAGAAATCGGTCATATCACGATGTTGCCGGAAGGTGGCGTCCTATGTGGATGTGGACGTAAAGGGTGTCTCGAGACGATTGCTTCAGCCACAGGCATCGCTCGTCTTGGTCTTGAGAAACGTAAAGGGCAAGAAACGTTACTTAACGACATCAAAGCAGTGACGGCGAAAGATGTATTCGAAGCGTATGAGAAAGGGGATCGTATCGCAACGGAAGTTGTAGAAGAGGTAACGTTCCATCTCGGGCTTGCAGTTTCGAACTTGGCAAATAGTATTAATCCGGAAATCATCGTCATTGGTGGTGGTGTCTCAAAAGCTGGAGAGACGTTACTTGCTCCACTACGTCAACAATTCGAACGTTTTGCTTTACCACGGGTCTTCGGGTCGACGACATTTAAGATCGCCGAACTTGGAAACGATGCAGGAGTCATCGGATGCGCATGGCTTGCGAAACAAATGTTCCTCACAAAATGATAATATTCAATTTCAGTAAAAGGTTCGCTTCGGCGAATCTTTTTTTTGTTTACAAACGTATAGTAATTATGTGATTGTTAAGTATCTACCGGATTCCGGTTGCATTTTTGTAAAACTAAGCGTAAAATTTTCACGTGATATGGGTATATGTAAAATATGATGTAAGTTGTGTGAACTGAAAGCAGAAAGCACATGTAAATTAGGAGGCAGGTTTTTATGCAGCAAGACGCAAACATCTGGTCGCGAATGCGCCTAAAGATGGGTCAAGGCGTTCGCAGCACCTATAAAGAGCATAAACTCTTTTGGATTGCGACCTTATTGATTTGGTTAAAAACGTATTTAGCGTATACACTTTTCTTCAACGTTCCCGTAACGAACTCTGCGCAAGCATTCATTCTACTAATTAATCCAATTAGTTCAGCGCTCTTCATGTTCGGGTTCAGCTTCTTCTTCCGGGGAAATGTTCAAAAATGGTTCATCTACGGCACATTGTTCGTCGCGACACTCATTTTATATGCGGACATCATCTTCTTCCGCTTCTTTAATGACTACCTGACGTTGCCGGTATTGTTCCAAACGTCGAATGCAGAAACCGTTTCTGCATCACTCGGATCACTCTTGAACTGGTCTGATTTACTAATCGTTGGTGACTTGATCATCTTACCGTTCTTCTTACGGAAAATGGACATGTCAAAAAATGTTGCGTCACGTGGACGCGCGATTCTCGCATTCGTTGCAGCAGTTGTCGTTTTCCTTGGAAACTTAACACTTGCTGAGACAGAACGTCCAGAATTGCTCACACGTGCCTTTGACCGAGAGTTGCTTGTCAAAAACATCGGAACATTTAACTTCCATATGTATGACGCCCTCATTCAGTCGAAAACATCCGCTCAAAAAGCACTCGCGGACAGTTCAGAACTGTCAGAAGTTCAGAGCTTCATTGATTCAAAACATGCTGAACCGAATCCGGCTATGTTCGGAAAATATAAAGGAAAGAACGTTATCGTCGTTTCTTTTGAGTCAGCACAATCCTTTGCAGTTGGGTTAAAAGCGCCAAACGGACAAGAGATTACACCAAACCTGAATAAGCTGATCAAGGAATCTCATTCATGGGATAACTTCTATCACAATACAGGACAAGGGAAGACGGCAGATGCTGAGTTCATTCTTGAAAACTCCATCTATCCACTTGGACGCGGTGCAGCCTTCTTTACAAATGGAGAAAACGAATTCCGTGCAACTCCTGAAATGTTGAAAGAAGATGGTTATTACTCAGCTGTTTTCCATGCGAATAATAAATCGTTCTGGAACCGAGACATCGTCTATAACAGCTTTGGTGTCGATCGTTTCTTCTCAGAAACGGATTACGACTTAGGAAATCCAGAAGATTTAACGGAATGGGGCTTGCTCGATGATAAATTCTTTGAACAGTCGCTTCCGATGTTAAAAGATTTACCACGTCCATTCTATTCGAAATTCATCACATTAACGAACCACTATCCATTTGAGATGCCAAAACCAGAACATGAACTCGTACCACCGCTTGAGACGAGTTCTACGACACTGAACCACTACGTTCAGGCACTAGCATATCAAGATATGGCACTCGGTAAATTCATCGAGGGTCTGAAAAAAGATGGTACATGGGATGATACGATTTTCATGCTTTACGGTGACCACTATGGTATCTCGACGAACCATAATGCTGCGATGGCAGAACTCATGAACAAAGATGAGTTGACGCCGTATGATGTCGCACAACTTCAACGTGTGCCGTTCGTGATCCATTTACCGGGTCAAACGAAAGGCGTCAAACATGAAGATGTTGCGAGTCAAATCGATATTAAACCAACATTGCTTCATCTGTTAGGTCAAGACTTCAAGAACGAAGTATTGTTCGGTACCGATCTCTTCTCGAAACAGCATAAGGATTATGCGCTGTTCCGCGATGGCTCTGTCGTAACAGATAAGACGGTTTATACGCAGGAAACGTGTTATGATCGTAAGACAGGTGAAGAAGTGAAAGACGGTGAGCTAGCGGAGATGTGTAAACAATCTACGAAGCAATCTGAGAAAGAATTAGGACTTTCAGATAAAGTCATCTATGGTGATTTGCTCCGTTTCCTTCAAACTTCAAAATAAGATGATGAAAACGAATCTACTTTCGAGTGGATTCGTTTTTTTTGTAGAAAAACAAAACAAAAAGAGAGATGCACGAGGCACCTCTCTTTTTAGCGTATGCTGATTACGATGGAATACCGCCGTAAATCAATGTCGCAATCCCGAACCAGCCGAATAAGACGACAGTTAGGCCTGCGAATACGAGTGGAAACATTTGGCGTTTCTTAAGTGAACGAACGACGGCCCAAACGCCGACGAGTGCGACGAAGAAGAAAAGCCAACCGATTGGTTGATCCAAATGCATGACGTACTCCCCCTTAAACAATCACGTTATGAATTTCACGAAGATTTCACTTAAATCTCACTTTTTAGTTTATCCGACTCGCGGGATAAAGTCGAGAGGGCGTTGCAGGAACTTTCGACAATTTCGTGTATAGTAGGAGAAGAGTCTATTGTAAAGGGGTTTTATAGAATGGAAATCGTAATGATCACTTCCGGTATGGCATCTGAGAATGGTTATTTGTTATTTAAAGACAAGGAATGTCTCGTCATTGATCCAGGTACAGAAGATATGCGGTTTTTCGATGAAATTGAGAGTCGGGGAGCAACATTAAAAGCCATTTTATTGACGCATGCTCATTTTGACCATATAGGAGGTGTCGATATGTTACGACGCTTCACGGAAGCACCGGTCTATGTCCATACGGAAGAAGCGGGCTGGCTCGGTAATCCAGAATGGAATGGTTCAGCAAAATTCGGTATGCCACCGATGCGGATGAAACCAGCAGATCACTTGTTTCAACCAGGACGGTTGACGATTGGTAGCTTTTCGATGCATGTACTCGAGACACCGGGGCATTCACCAGGAAGTGTGACGTTTTACTTCAAGGGAGAGCGGATCGCGTTCGGAGGAGATCTCTTATTCCAGCAAGGAGTAGGACGGACGGATCTCTATGGTGGAGACCAAGATGTGTTGATACGTTCACTCGATCGACTCATTGCGGAACTACCGGCAGATACGACGGTCTATCCAGGACACGGTCCGAGTACGACGATTCGTCAAGAAATGAAATCGAATCCATTCCTCTGACTAAAAAAACTCGCCATCCAAAAGGATGACGAGTTTTTTTCATTACATCTGGAAGTTCGACCAGTACGTAAAGACGATGAAAAATACAGTTAAGTAAGCTCCAAAGATATAGACATACGTTTTTTCAGTTAAACGCAAGTAACCAAGCGCTGCAAAAAAGACAGTTTGTGCTAAGAAGACGAAGCCCATGACTAAAAATGAATCCGTATGCTCACTTGAGCTTGCATCGCCACCCAATGCGCCGATAAATGCCATGACTGCGATGATACCAGTCCAGAAACCGAGTACGCGGTACATTCTCCCCATTCCTATAACCCCCTAAATCCGACAGATAGTCAATATACGTACTTATTTTACCAAGCAAACAATCATCCGTCCATCCTGTTCTAGTGATTGTTAAGGAATAACTGTGAACAAAAGATGAAGTTTCAAAAAAAGTTGTACAATAGTTGTACAAAAGGTGTACAAAGTCAAATTGACGTGCTATAGTAACTGTAATGAAACCCCACACTTTGAGAGGAGGAGCAAAAATGACGAATGAGTTAGTCTTTTTCACATACCCAAGCTGTACATCATGTCGTAAAACGAAATCATGGTTAAAAGAGGAACATGTTGATGTAGAGGAACGTCATCTGTTCAGAAATGCTCCAACAGTTGATGAACTCATGGAACTGTTGAAATTATCGACGGATGGGATTGAAAGTTTGCTCGCAACACGCAGTCAAGCCTTCAAGGATCTCGGCATTGATATTGAAGACATGAAACTCAGTGAGTTATTACGCCTCATGAGTGACAATCCGAAATTATTACGCCGCCCAATCATCACTGATGGAAAACAACTTGTTATCGGGTACGATAAACCAGGTCTTGAGACATTGGCGAAGCGTAAACATCGGACAATCGCACACGTATCGTAAAGAAGCCGGTTTGGTCGGCTTCTTTTTTTTGTGTATTGTTTGCGGTAGGGAGGTGAAGAGAAATGAAGGAATGGACGACACAACTCATGGAACGATTCGAATCACTTGGTGCAACAGATGTTCATTTCGTACCGAATGAAGCTTGCGTCCGAATCGTTTGTCGAACGGGTGACGGTTTGTGTGAACAAGAAGAGGTGGAACTGACGCGTTACCGGACACTTGTCAGTCATGTCCGCTATGAGGCGAACTTAAAGGAACAGAATGAGCGGATTCCGCAAAGTGGTTTGTATCCGCACGGGAAAAAGGGCATGCGCGTCTCGTTGTTGCCGAGTCGACAAGGGGATGCGATGTCGTGGCGTTTTTATCGCTCGACGGTTTCTCGTGAATTGGCATTACGGACGCTACACGATCAACTAGACCTTGGCTGGTTAGCAGAGCAACGGCATGGTTGTATCATCATCTCGGGATCGACGGGTGCGGGAAAAACGACGATGTTATATTCCTTGATGGATGCGATGGATGAAAAACGCATCATCTCAATGGAAGACCCGGTGGAGTGTACGGTACCGAACGTTTTACAACTGGAACTAAATGAAAAGGCTGGATTTACTGCTACGCGATGTTTTGAAGAGATATTACGGGCAGACCCGGACTGGATTGCTTTTGGTGAAGTGCGGACGAGGGAGGCAGCACGTTTGACGATCAATGCCGCACTCAGTGGGCACGTCGTGTTGTTTACCTTACACGCCGGAAGTATTGACGAGGCACGATTACGATTACGTAGTTTAGGTATCGAAGAGTCGGAACTAGCTGTCTGTCAACGGATCATTCATCTCGAACGAAAAGGAGAGGATGTACGCTGTACCGTCAGAAACTTACAAGCCGCGATCAAAGTCGGTTCTTAAAACGATATCATCGCTTGTTATCAAAAGGCATCTCAGCGAAAGAAACGTTGCTCATTTTAAAACGATTTGAGCGTCACCCGTTCTCTGAAGTAGTCGGGGAAATGGAGCGACGTCTTGAAAAAGGAGACTCCTTCGCAGCGTCGCTTGAACCACTTGCTTTAACAAATGCACTAAAACGACTTCTGTTTGTTGGAGAGAAGACGGAACGACCGTTGCTCGTTCTACGTCAAATCGTGAAACTGCTCGACCTCGAAACGGAAATGCGATCGAAATTTTGGAAGATGATTCGCTATCCGCTTGTTCTAGCGACCAGTCTATTCCTCCTGTTCTTCTTTTACGCCCTCTACGTATTCCCGTCTCTCCTCGAGATGTCGGATCCAAAAACCCTTCCCTCTTTTCTTCATCTGCTTCTTCATCCTGCAGCAAAGTATATACTCGCAAGTATTCCTGTTCTTTTGTTAACCTCTGGCTACCTCTTTTTCCGGCTTTTCCCGTTGACCCGTATTTTACGACTCAAACCACTACAGCGCTTGATTCGTCTCTACTACAGCTATTTATTCACAATTGAAGTGGGGTCATTCATTGATGCTGGTTTCTCACTCGAAGAGACATTTCGTCACCTCGAGCAAGGACAAGCGAATAAAAAAGGTCATCTCTATGCGCGTTTGCATGCTAAACAGCAAGCAGGAGAACCACTTGCTGAAGCGCTTGGTGAAGATGAAATCATCGAAGCCGAGACGATTGGAATCGTCCATTTGGCGCGAGAAAGTGGTGATCTTGGTCCATTGTTACTTGAACAAGCAACACTCTTACATGAATCAATGGAAGAGGAACTAGAGAAGAAATTGCTGTGGATTGAGCCGATTTTATACGGCGGATTGACGATCATGACGGGAACGTTGTTTCTCATCTTGTATTATCCGATTCAGCTGGCGATTCAGCAGCTTCCATTCTAAACAGAGGAGACGATACGATGAAACAATTCTTAAAACGACAGGATGGATTCACCTTACTTGAGATGGCAGCCGTCTTACTGATCATCTCATTGTTGCTACTCGTCTTGATTCCGACGATGACGAGCGGGAAAGATCAAGCGAAAGGTGTCAGTTGCGAGGCGAACATCCGTGTCATTCGGTCAGAAGTTAATTTGTATTATGCGAAGGAGAAGAAGTATCCGGAATCGCTCCAGGCAATCAATCGCGGAACAGCTGATAAACCAAATGCCCTTGTCTGTGATCAGGAGACGTACACCTATGATCCGAAGACCGGCGAACTTACGAAGTGAGCAAGGATTTACGTTATTTGAGATGACAGCGGTGTTGACGATCGTTGCTTGTTTACTTGTTTTGTTGTTGCCGGCACTGTTTGAGAAACGTCCGGACTGGATCCCGCTCGAACAAGAAGTACGTTTAATGGAACAAGATATACAGACGTTACGATTGATGCAGTACTCGAAACAAGATCAAGCATTGATGCAGTTTCGATTCCGCGGAGATGGGACAGGATATCTTGTCCTCGCAGATGACCGACTGTTATGGCAACGAACGTTTCAAAATGGACATACGTGTACAGTTCCACCATCGAATCGAATCATCTATTTTAAAAGTTATCACTCGATTTATGCAGCAACCTGGTCTTGTCGTTCGGCGACAGCTGAATACGAGATTAAGTTTTTGCTTGGGAACTATCAAATGGCAATTCGGAAAGTGAGGTAATGGTCGTGAACTCTACGCAAGAAGAGGGATTTTCTTTGCTTGAGACGATTCTTTCCATCGTTGCGATCGGTACATTCTTGATGGTAGCGATTGACCCTTATCTCGATTTACGAGCAAAACAGATGAAATGGGAACGCGAGACGGAGCAACTGGAGCAGATGGCAACGGATCAAGTCGAAAGCCGATCCGTGTCGTATGTCTTGAAGCAAGGAGCGTGGTGTAATGAAACGATGTGCCTTGCGAGCGGAATCCGGAATGACGCTCCTCGAATTGTCATTCGTCCTCTGGCTCAGTCCACTTCTGCTGTTAGCGATTTTGACGTTGACGCCACTCGTCCGTCCACCAGAAGTCAACCGGATGAATGAAGAGCTATTCTTTCATACAGTAGAAAGACTAATGTGGCGCAGTACGATGTGTGAGCGCGTCGGAGACGAGATCCGCGGAATGGACGTCAATCCGGGAGAGACGGCTGAAAAATGGCGTCTCGTGCGTGTGCAAGATCAGTTACGGCTCAAGAAAGAACAGGGAGGTGAACTGACATACGCCCGCGACGTCAAACACTACATGGTGACAGGGGATGCCGAGATCATCTCGATTCAGTTGAACGACAACAGACGTTCTTTCCGGTGCGTCAAGAAGGATTCATCTTAATTCAAACCTTATTGTTGCTTTTAGGGATGGGAATCGTAATCTTGATTTCTTGTCAACAGATCGATGAAGAGATACGCCATCATCAGTTAGAACAAGAAGCACTCCAACTCGAGTCACTCATTCGTGCAGCGAAAGCGGACTGTACGAAAGAAGAAACGCTTCACTACCCAATCGGACAAGTCAGCTGTACAGCGACCGATAAAGGCTTTAAAATGGAAGCGAGATTAGAGAATGGTCAAAGAATCGAGGCGGTCGTCACACATGAGTAAGGTTTATTTGATTGGGTTTATGGGAACTGGTAAAACAGTCGTCGGACATCGATTAAGCACACAATACGAGGTCGACGAACTAGATGAACGGTTCGTACAGGAACATGGACAAACGATTACTGCTTTTTTCGCCAAGCATGGCGAAGCAGGGTTTCGTGCACATGAAAGCGAATTGTTGAAGAATAGTAAAGCCGAAGTGGTTGTCACAGGTGGCGGAATCGTCGAACGAGAAGAGAACCGACTGTACATGCAGGAGTCCGGAATAGTGGTCTGGATCGATACACCCTTTGATTTGATTTGGGAACGTATCGCCTCTGATCCGAATCGTCCCCTCGTGACAGAACGGGAACAGGTGAAACAATTGTTTGAACGTCGCTATTCCTTATATGCTGGAGTGTCTACTGTTCGACTTGAAGGAACGGCATCAATCGAAGAATTAACGCGTGCGATTGAAACTGTATTGGAGGAGAAGTCATGATTTGGATTACGTTAGGTATTATTTTATTGTCCATCGTAGGACTTGTGCTGTTTGGATTTAGTCTTTACAAAAAGAAGTTGTCTCAGGACATTCGACAGTTAAAACAACTGATGGAACGCTTTACGATTCGTCAGCAAACACTACAAACGAACATCGATCATACGACGCATCGTGTCGATCAAATCAAAGGAAACATCAATCGAATTACTGAAGAAGGAAATCGCGTCAAGCAAGGGGCAAGTCAGTTGGTTACAGAAGGTCGACGACTTCAAGAAGAAATCAAACGAACTGCCGGGATTAAACAATTTTGAAATGGCTTTCATGGGAAGAATATGAAACAATAGGAGAGAAGGGACAGGGTCCTTTCTCTCTTTTTCGTATGTTCCTTTTTCCGAATAATACTAGATAATTATGATTTTAATTGGTAAGATGGATTTGAAAATGGAACATTAAAGAGAAGAGAGAGTAAAAACGTTCGTGAATAGGGGGATTTGTATGAGTCAAACGACATTGAAAAGAACACCGTTATTCGAAACGGTTTCGCAAACCGGTAAGATGGTGGACTTTGCAGGTTTTGAAATGCCAGTTTTATTTTCCTCGATTAAAGAAGAGCACGTTGCAGTAAGGGAGAATGTCGGTATGTTCGACGTCTCGCACATGGGTGAACTGTTCGTTAGCGGACCGGATGCTCTTTCGTTTTTACAAGCCACATTATCGAATGATATTTCGAAGATTGCGGTGGGGCAAGCGCAATATAACGTCTTATGCCAAGAAGACGGTGGCACGGTCGATGATTTACTCGTCTATCGTTTAGCAGAAATGGACTATCTTCTTGTCGTCAATGCATCGAACATTGAAAAAGATGAACAACATCTGCGTCAGTATATATCAGGGAACGTCACACTTGATAATCAATCAGATCAATACAGTCAAATCGCTGTCCAAGGACCTCGTGCGGAAGCAGTTCTCTCCGGCATGACGTCACTTAACTTATCAGAAATCGGATTCTTCAAGTTTCAACGGGGAACGGTTGCGGGAGTCGAGATGATCGTCTCGCGTAGCGGTTATACAGGAGAAGATGGGTTCGAGCTTTACATGGCAGCTGGTGACGCACCTGCTGTCTGGCAAGCACTGCTTGAGCAAGGTGTCGTACCGTGCGGACTCGGGGCACGCGACACATTGCGCTTTGAGGCATGTCTTCCGCTTTATGGCCATGAATTATCAGCGACGATTTCACCAATCGAAGCTGGTATGGGCTTTGCCGTCAAACCACAAGTCAAATCGTTCGTTGGTTCTGAAGTCTTGTTGCAACAAAAAGAACAAGGTGCACCACGTCGATTGATTGGTCTTGAACTACTCGATAAAGGGATTGCGCGTCAAGATGCACCGGTTTGGCATGACGGGGAAGTCGTTGGTATCGTGACGACGGGTACATTACCACCGACAGTCGGAAAAGCAATTGCTTGGGCACTCGTTCCAGCAGAAGTAGCGGAACAAGAACAGTTTGAAGTGGAAGTACGCGGCAAACGTCTAGCAGCAAAACGAACAGCGACACCGTTTTATCGTCGCACGAAATAAGGGGGATATTTCTATGGATTTTCGTTATTTACCAATGACAGCAGAAGATGAGCAGGCGATGTTACAAACGATCGGTGCAGCGTCGATCGAGGATTTACTCGCTGATATCCCGGCATCCGTCCGTGATAACGGTACATTGGAAGAAGTCGGGATTCCACTTCCGGAAACAGACTTGATTCGGACGCTCTCGAAGCTTGCCGACCAAAATATGAATACGAAACAATATCCATCGTTCCTTGGCGCTGGCATCTACGATCACTATGCTCCAGCTGTCGTCAACCACATGTTACTTCGCTCAGAGTTCTACACTGCCTATACACCGTATCAGCCAGAGATTTCGCAAGGGGAATTACAAGCGATTTTTGAATTCCAATCGATGATTTGCGAATTGACAGGCATGGATGTTGCGAACTCGTCGATGTATGACGGGATCACGGCGTTAGCGGAAGCGGCGATGCTCGCTTGTGCTCATACGAAGAAAAAAACGATCGTTCTTTCAGACGGTGTCCATCCGGAAGCGCACGATGTCGTTCGGACGTATGCGAACGGTCCAGGACTAAACGTCGAGACGTTGTCGCTTGAGCAAGGTGTGACACGAATCGATCAACTCGATGCGATTGAAGACGTCGCTTGTGTCATCGTCCAGTATCCGAACTTCTACGGACGCGTCGAAGAATTACAAGCATTGGCAGATGCGACCCATGCACGCGGTGCGCTGTTCATCGTCTCTGCGAATCCACTTGCGCTCGGTATCTTAGAAGCGCCAGGTAAACTTGGTGCAGATATCACGATCGGAGACTGCCAGCCGTTCGGGATTCCACAAAGTTTTGGTGGACCGACGTGTGGTTATTTCACGACGACAAAAGCGTTGATGCGTAAGATTCCGGGTCGTCTCGTTGGACAGACGGTCGACGAGAACGGAAAACGTGGCTTTGTTCTGACGTTACAAGCACGTGAACAACACATTCGTCGCGATAAGGCGACATCTAACATCTGCTCGAACCAAGCGTTGAACGCACTCGCTGCTTCGATCGCGATGAGCGCACTCGGAAAACGGGGAATCCGAGAACTCGCAACACGCAACTTACAAACAGCGCATGCGTTAAAACAAAAGCTGAAACAAGCTGGCTTTACAATCGTTGACGATGGTCCGAGCTTTAATGAATTCGTCGTCACGTTACCAATCGATGCGACACGTGCAAGTCAACAATTGCTCGATCACGGGATCATCGGCGGTTTGCCGCTAGGTGCTTATGACGCAACGCGTCAGAACGAAATGCTCGTTTGTGCAACGGAATTACGGACGAAAGAAGAGTTGGATCAATTCGTGACAGCGTTAGGGGGACTCACACATGAATGAGCAAACATTGATCTTTGAAATTTCGAAACCGGGACGCATCGCCTATAGCTTACCGCTACCGACTGTTGATGAAGTGGCAGTAGAAGAATTGTTACCGGCTTCGATGTTACGGAAGGAAGACGTGGCGTTACCGGAAGTATCGGAACTCGATCTCGTCCGACACTATACGGCGCTTTCAAACCGTAACCATGGTGTGGATTCTGGATTCTATCCACTCGGCTCATGTACGATGAAATACAACCCGAAAATCAATGAAGATATGGCACGCCTCCCTGGCTTTGCGCACATTCATCCGCTTCAGCCGGTCGAGAGTGTTCAAGGGGCACTCGGTTTGATGTATGATCTTCAAGAAAAACTCGCGGTCATCACAGGTATGGATGAAGTAACACTCCAGCCGGCAGCGGGAGCGCACGGTGAGTGGACAGGTTTGATGTTAATTAAGGCGTACCACCATGCGCGTGGTGATTTCAAACGGACGAAAGTTCTCGTACCAGACTCAGCCCACGGAACGAATCCGGCATCGGCATCGGTCGCTGGTTTTGATACGGTGACGGTCTTATCGGATGAGCGTGGTCTTGTTGATCTTGAAGACTTAAAGAAAAAAGTCGGTGAAGATACGGCAGCACTCATGTTGACGAACCCAAACACGCTTGGTCTGTTCGAATCCGATATCGTTGAAATCGCAAAAGCGGTTCACGAAGCGGGCGGGAAACTGTACTATGATGGTGCAAACTCGAACGCGATCATGGGGATCGCACGTCCGGGGGACATGGGCTTTGACGTCGTCCACTTGAACTTGCATAAGACGTTCACTGGACCACACGGTGGCGGTGGACCAGGATCAGGACCAGTCGGTGTCAAACAAGATTTGATTCCGTACTTGCCAAAACCAATCGTCCGTAAAGAAGAAGAACGGTATGTCCTTGACTACGATCGTCCAGAAGCAATCGGTCGCGTCAAACCGTTCTACGGGAACTTCGGTATCAACGTTCGTGCCTATAGCTATATTCGGACGATGGGCGGAGCTGGACTCGCTCGCGTCTCGAAAGAAGCAGTCTTGAATGCGAACTATATGTTGGCTCGTCTCAAAGGTGCATTTGATGCTCCGTACGATGTTTATTGTAAACACGAGTTCGTCTTGTCAGGTAAACGTCAAAAAGCACTCGGTGTCCGGACGCTTGATATCGCTAAACGTCTGCTTGACTTTGGATACCATCCACCAACGATCTACTTCCCGTTGAACGTTGAGGAATGTATCATGATCGAACCAACAGAAACAGAGTCGAAAGAAACACTCGACGCCTTCTGTGACGCGATGCTCCAAATCGCAAAAGAGGTCGAAGAGACACCAGACGTCGTCTTGAACGCACCGCACACGACGGTCGTCAAACGGATGGACGAGACACTTGCTGCGCGCAAGCCAGTCTTACGTTATCAACCAAAACAAGAAGTACACGTATAAGCGAGCTCGAAAAAAGAGGATTTCTCCGATGAAGGAGAGATCCTCTTTTTACGATGAGCGAAGCGTCAGCTCCGTTTGATTTTTCCTGACCACTGCTTGAATCCGCCTTTTAACTGATACAGATTCGTATAACCTGCTTTTTTCAAGACTTTTGCAGCCTGTGAAGAACGCATGCTTCCTTGGCAATACAAGTAAATCGGCATGTCTTTCCGTAATTCCTTCGAACGCATCTTCATTTGACTGACCGGGATGTTCCGGGCACCGACGATGTGTCCACCTTTGAATTCTTGTGTTTCACGGACATCGACGATTTGTGCTTTGCGGTAGTTCGCGCGGAATTCTTCTTGCGACAATTTCGTGATGCCTTTGACCGGCATGAAACGCCAAGCGATGTAGGCGATTAACGCGACCCATAATACGATCGTAATGATAGTTCCAGTTTCCATATTCGACTTCCAACCCCTTCGTTCGTTTAACCTCTGTTTCATTATAGTCAACGAAATCGATTTCGGCAATCGACTCGTGATTGCGCGACTGAGAATGGGTTTGATACACTAAGACGGAAACGTTTTGGGGGTGTTCGAGTGAACAGAGAGTGGCAAGTGTTGACGACGCCGGCAATGGAGCCGGCAATGAACATGGCAATTGATGAAGCATTGATTCAGTTCGTCGGGCGGGGAGAGATCGCACCGACGCTTCGTTTTTATTCATGGGAACCACGTGGATTAAGTGTTGGTCATTTTCAACGGGCGACGCGTGATATCGATCGTGAGCGGATCGCAGAACTCGGCATTCCGATTGTTCGCCGGATGACAGGGGGACGCGCTGTCTTGCACGCAGACGAGTTGACATACAGTGTCGTCATCCCGGAAGATACAGAAGGTTTACCACGGACGGTCATCGAAAGTTATCGCATGTTGACGGAAGGGATTCGCAAAGGGTACCATCACCTCGGCATTCCGGTCGAGTTTTCCGTTCCCTTGACGGAAGAGGAAAAAGAAGAATTACGAAAACCAAAATCGGCAGTCTGTTTTGATGCGGCATCGTATTACGAACTCGCTGTCGGAAAACGAAAAGTCGCTGGAAGTGCACAAGTACGCCATCAAGGCGTCGTGTTGCAGCACGGTTCGGTTCCGCTCTCTGTGGATGAAGGAGAATTGTTCGACTGTTTCTTATATGAAGACGAGTCGACGCGCGAACGGATGAAGGCGCGATTTTCAGGAAAGGCTGTCGCCCTGAATGAACTAGCTGGTCGAGCTGTTGCTTTTGACGAAGTACGAGAAGCATTCACAAAAGGATTCGAAGAGGCGCTTGAGTTGTCGTTCGCTCCGTTGACATTCACGAGTGAGCAGTGGCAGGAGATCGAGCGCCTTGCCGAGAAATACCGTAGTGATGAATGGAACTGGAAACGCTAATGAATGAAATGGGAAGGTGATGTCGTGCCAACTCCGAGTATGGAAGATTATTTGGAACAAATTTATAAACTGATTGAAGACAAAGGATATGCCCGTGTATCAGATATTGCAGAGTCGCTAGGAGTTCATCCGTCATCGGTGACGAAGATGGTACAAAAGCTCGACCGTGAGACGTACCTCGTGTATGAAAAGTATCGAGGTCTCATGCTGACACCTAAGGGTCGTAAAATCGGGAAACGTCTCGTGGAACGTCATGCATTACTCGAAGATTTTCTTCGTCTCGTCGGTGTGGATGAAGAACTGATCTATAAAGATGTCGAGGGAATCGAGCACCACATTAGTATCGAAGCGTTGGATAAGATTAATGGTATGATTCAGTTCTTTGCTGAACGTCCTGGTCTAAAAGAGGAATTGCATCGCTATCAACAAGCCCATCCAGAGGATTGAGGCTTGTTTTTTATTTGTTTTTATAAAATAAACACCTTAAACACGAACGTTCTATTACAATTTAATGATAAAGTGCGCATTTGAAGGGTGTTATGCTATACTGAGCCTGAAAATGGACGAAGGGGGTGACGGGTGTTCGCACCTAGTCATGGAAATTACGATTAAAGAAAAGTTAGTGTCAGAGTCGCAACTGAAAGAAAAGGTCCGTGAATTAGCACAACAGATCGAAGCAGATGCTGCCGGACGTCAAATCGTTCTCGTCGTCGTATTAAAGGGGTCAATGGTCTTTGCTGCAGATTTGATGCGTGAAATCAAAGGAAGTGTCCAAATCGATACGGTCGCGTGCTCTTCTTACGGAACGAACACAGTGTCTTCCGGACGTGTCCAGTTGAAGAAGGATCTCGATCTCGATGTTCAAGGGAAATACGTCGTCGTCGTCGAAGACATCATCGACACAGGGCGGACGCTCCATTTCCTATGCGATCACATGAAATTGCATCAACCTGGAGTTTTGAAGGTCTGTACATTACTCGATAAACCGGCACGTCGGGAAGTGGAACTCGTCGCAGACTATGTCGGATTCGAGATTCCGGATTACTTTGTAGTCGGGTACGGGATTGATTGTGCTGAAGAATATCGCAACCTTCCGTATATCGGTTGGGTCGAAACAGATTGAGCACGAAAAAAGGAAGTTCGTCGTACGCGACGAACTTCCTTTTTGATGTACTTTTGCTATTAAAAAGCACGTTTTTTCTTTTTGCCTTTTTTTCCTTCGATGACTGTCAAATGAGGTCCTTTCGAACGATCACGTAATGGTCTGACTTTATTCGATGCCGGTGCTTTTGAAGACTTAACCGGTTTTTTCTTAAAGTCTGTCCGACGAACAGCGTTCGAGGTACCGTGCATTTTTTTAGATTGAGCGACAGATTTACGGTACTGAGCGTTCGCACCATTTCCGACGCTTCGATTACGAGTCAGGAACTTAAAGAGTAAGAAGATGATCCCGGCGGTAATCCCGAAAAACAGCAATTGTGAAAACAGACTACTTGGATTATTGACGAGTTTATATCCAAAGCCGACAAAAGCGAACAGTAACACGACGAGTGCAAATGTAGAACCAATGCGTTGTCTGATCATAATATCACCCCTGTTATCGATTAACCCAGTGCATTCTCATGTAGGTTATGTTCCTGTTTTTCTAATGCTTCAAACGCATAAATCGCAACCTCAATCTGTGAATCATCCGGTTCTTTCGTCGTCAAGTACTGTAACCATAGACCAGGCAACGCAATGACGCGAAGTCCTCTGATGTGCTGTGCCTTATTTGTCAGTTGCAATACTTCAAACGAAAGACCGATGACGACTGGTAATAAAGCAATTCGGCAGACAAGACGTAACCACAGCGGATCCGTTGGAACGATCAAGTAGACGAAAAATCCAACGATGACGGTGAAAATCAAGAAACTCGATCCGCATCGATAATGAAGTCGACTACTGATGCGGACGTTTTCGACCGTGAGTGGACGTCCTGACTCAACGCAGTTGATGACTTTATGCTCGGCACCATGATATTGAAAAAGACGTTTGACGAGCGGGGTCAATGAAATTACGTAGAGATAACTGAACAAAAGTGTTAACTTGATTGCTGCTTCGATGACATTCTGAATGACATGTCCAGATAAGGCAGGAAATACATCGAACAGTGATGCAAGGAAAGCAGGTAATAGCGTAAAGAGTAGTTTGCCGAAAAAGAACGATAGGATTCCGACGACAGCGACTCCGAGCCATTTCGTCAAGGGACTAGCAGTCGTCTCTTCGGGCTCTTCCTCACCCGGTTTGACGCCGTATCGATCACTTGCGAAGTTCATATGACTGGCGCCATTCGCAGAAGACTCCATTAAAGCAAAGAGACCGCGTAGAAGGGGAATTCGTTTTCCTTTGGCGATTCGTGGGCGAATCGGTTTTTGCTGGGCAAAGGTCTCGATTGAATCGTCATTTCGACGAATCGCCGAGACTGCGTGGGTCGCATTTTGGAACATGACGCCTTCGACGATGGCTTGACCACCGACCGGCGGATTAGTCGTTTTCATAATAGAACGCATCCCGTCTTTATAAAATAAGGTGTATCGTCAGTGTACTTGATTTACGCTAAAAAAACTATGTTCGACTCGTCAAAACGAGGTAATCTTTAGGAGTCGGAAATCGGGTTATGATACAATGAAAAAGAATTCGAGGAGGTGTTTTTTTGCGTGTCTTGATTTTAAATGGACCAAACTTGAATTTGCTCGGAACGCGCGAACCGGATACATATGGAACGGCGACGTTAGCCGACTTAGAACACGACCTTCGCGCTTATTTTCCGAACATTCAGTTTCGGTTCGAACAATCGAACCATGAAGGGCGACTGATTGATGTTCTTCATGAGGAACGGGGAGCGGATGGTATCGTCTTGAATGCGGCTGCCTATACGCATACGAGTATCGCGCTCCGTGACGCGATCGCTGCGATCGAAGCACCCGTCATCGAGGTTCATCTATCGAACGTCCATGCACGCGAACCCTTTCGGCATCATTCGATGATTGCACCAGTCTGTAGAGGTGTGATCGCTGGACTCGGTATGACCGGATATCGCCTGGCAACGGAAGCGATCCAAGCTTTACAACAATCGGAATAAGGGGGAAATCAATCATGAAACAACGAATCGAGGCGTTACAAGCGGCATTAAAAGAACGGGATCTTCCAGGATTACTCGTCACGAAAGCCGAGAACATCCGTTATATCTCAGGCTTCACAGGTTCAAGCGGTGCATGTCTCGTAACAGAGGAACAAGCATACTTCGTGACGGATTTCCGTTACACGGAGCAGGCAGCAGATCAAGTTAAAGGAATGGAAATCGTCCAAATCGAACGGTCGATTCCAGAGACGATGGGCGAGCTGATGGCAGGGGCACGTGTTCGTGCGGTTGGCGTCGAAAAGGATGCGATGACACTTGGTGCTTTTGAAGCGTTCGATCAAGCTTCATCGATTGAGCTCGTTCCGACGACGGGAATCATCGAAAACCTACGCTTGATTAAGGATTCATCAGAGATTAAGATGATTAAGGAAGCGGTGGAGCTCGCAGACGCGACCTTCCAACACATCTTGACGTACATTCAACCAGGACGGACGGAACTTGAAGTATCAAATGAACTAGAATTCTTCATGCGTAAGCATGGAGCGACGTCTTCTTCTTTCGATACGATCGTTGCATCGGGCTATCGTTCTGCCTTGCCGCACGGTGTTGCTAGTTCGAAGATCATTGCGACGGGTGAACTCGTGACGCTTGATTTTGGGGCGCTCTTGAACGGTTACGTTTCAGATATCACACGGACTGTCGCAGTTGGTCCGATTAACGCTGAGCTGCAGAAGATCTACGATACGGTCTTGCAAGCACAACTTGCGGGTGTCGATGGCTTAAAACCAGGCATCACTGGAATTGAAGCAGACGCGTTGACGCGTGATATCATCAAAGAAGCAGGATATGGCGAGTACTTCGGTCACTCGACAGGACACGGCATCGGTCTAGAAGTACATGAAGGACCTGGCTTGTCTTTCCGCTCTGAGGCGAAACTTGAACCGGGCATGATCGTTACGGTCGAACCGGGCATCTATGTGCCACAAGTCGGCGGATGCCGGATTGAAGATGACGTCTTGATCACGGAAACAGGTCGAGAAATTCTCTCGTCTTCACCAAAAGAACTGATCACTCTCTAATTCGGAGTGACGGAACATTTTAGGAGGAACCATTCATGGTATCAGTAAACGATTTAAAAACAGGATTAACGATTAAGACTTCAGACGGTATGATTTGGCAAGTACTTGAGTTTCAACATGTTAAACCAGGTAAAGGAGCAGCATTCGTTCGGACGAAAATGCGTAACATCCGTAACGGAAACATCCAAGAGATGACATTCCGTGGTGGTGAGCGTGTCGAGCGTGCGCACATCGAGCGTAACAAGATGCAGTACCTCTACCCAATGGGTGAAACATACGTCTTCATGGATACAGAATCATATGAGCAGTTGGAATTGACGACAGCACAAGTCGAAGCAGCTCTTCCATACTTGCTTGAAAACATGGAAGTTCAGATTGCGGTTTATAACGGCGAAATCCTCGGTCTTGAATTACCGAACACAGTCGTCATGACGATCGTTGAAGCAGAGCCTGGCGTTAAAGGTGATACAGCTTCGAACGTTAAGAAAAATGCGACAGTCGAGACTGGACACATCATTCAAGTGCCACTCTTCATCGAAGCAGGCGAAAAAGTAACGGTTGATACACGTACAGGTGATTTCACAGGTCGTTACAACGGATAATATTGAAACGACAAGACGTCTCTCACCTTCTATCAGGTCGAGAGGCGTCTTTTTTTCATTCAGCATGACTTGCATCCAATGGTATGACCAGTTAATATAAGTATTTGAGTAGGCATTAGCACCTGGTATAATAATTGTGAATACAGCATAGATGGGGGAAGAATGACAGATGAAAATCGATCAGTTGAAACAAGTACTCGAAATGCTCGATCAGTCGAGTGTAAACGAACTTTCACTCGAGACGGATACGTATAAATTGAAGTTAAAGAAACAAGGAGACACGGTGACAGTTTCGCACCAAGCGCCAGCAACTCCGGTAGCACCAGCTCCTGTAAAGCAAGTAGCGGCACCTGTTGAAGAAGAAGTCGTCGCAGACGAGACAGTCACGATCAATGCATTAATGGTCGGAACGTTCTATTCGCGTCCGAATCCAGATAAACCGGCATACGTCAAAGTCGGGGATCAGATCGAAGTCGGTCAAGTCGTCTGTGTCCTTGAAGCAATGAAACTCTTCAATAACTTAAACTCGGAAGTATCTGGAACGGTCGTCGAGATTCTTGTCGCCGATGGAGATCTCGTTGAATTTGGTCAACCACTCTTCCGGATCCGTCCGTAAAACTGAGGTGAACAGCATGGAAAAATTATTGATTGCCAATCGTGGTGAAATTGCCGTCCGCATCATTCGAGCGGCAAAGGAACTTGGAATACAGACCGTTGCCGTCTACTCGACAGCGGATAAGGAAGCGTTACATGTTCGCCTAGCAGATGAGGCGTATTGCATCGGGGAAGCGAGTTCTGCTTCGTCTTACTTAAACGTTACGAATATCCTCGCGATCGCGACGAATCGTCAAGTCACGATGATCCACCCGGGTTATGGTTTCTTAGCCGAGAACGTCGATTTTGCCGAGATGTGTGAAGCGTGTGGGATCAAATTCGTTGGTCCGACGTCAGATGCGATCCGTCAGATGGGGATTAAAGACGTTGCGAAGAAAACGATGATCGAGTGTGGAGTACCCGTCGTGCCGGGTTCAGATGGAACGGTCACGGACGAAGAAGCGGTCGCGCTCGCGCAAGAAATCGGTTATCCGGTCATCATCAAAGCGACAGCTGGTGGTGGCGGTAAAGGGATTCGTGTTGCCCGCTCGGAAGAAGAGTTGATCAACGGATTAAGTGAGACACGCCGTGAAGCGAAACAAGCTTTCGGAAACGGGGACGTGTACTTAGAACGCTTCATCGAAGAGTTCCGCCACGTCGAAGTACAGGTACTAGCGGACCGTCACGGCAATGTCATCCACCTTGGTGAACGCGATTGTACGGTTCAGCGCCGGATGCAGAAATTGATCGAGGAAGCACCATCGCCTGCAGTCAGTGAAGCAACACGTCTGAAGATGGGTGAGGCTGCCGTTAAAGCCGCACAAGCGATTCAGTACACGGGAGCTGGAACGATCGAATTCATCTTCGTCGAAGAGACTGAAGAATTCTTCTTCATGGAAATGAATACACGGATTCAAGTCGAGCACCCGGTAACGGAGATGATCACAGGCTTCGACCTTGTTCAAGCACAACTACAAGTCGCGCTTGATCATCCACTTGCCGTCAAACAAAAAGATATCAAGTTCCATGGTCATTCGATTGAGTGTCGGATCAATGCTGAGGATCCAGACCATGACTTCCGTCCGTCTGCTGGACGCGTCACACAATACGTGACACCAGGTGGTATGGGAGTCCGGATTGATAGCGCAGTTTATCCGGGTTATATGATTCCGCCGTATTATGACTCGATGGTCGCAAAGTTGATCGTTCATGCGGAAACACGGGAAGAAGCATGTGCGAAGATGGAACGGGCACTGGCTGAATTTTGGATTGAAGGTGTTAAAACAACGATTCCGTTCCATGAACGCGTCTTAAGTCACCCGGTATTCCGTCGTGGTACGTTCACGACGAAATTCGCCGAGCGTGAGTTAAAAGGTACGATCGTAAACTGAATCAGGACGGGAGTTTGTGTGACGAACTCCCGTCTTTTTTTGGCGTTCTCTATGTTTTTTAAAAGAGGAATGTGCTAAACTAACTGATTGAGAACGACAAAAAAAGGAGCACGCAAAATCATGATGAAACGACACATGGCACGCGAACTCGCAGTTCAATCTTTGTTCCAAATGGAACTCTCGGATCTGACTGCACAAGAGGCCATTGAATTCGCGGTAGAAGGTAAGGAATACGACACATTCGTCGAGCAATTGGTGAACGGCGTCGAAACAAACAAAGCAACGATTGATCAACACATTCGCGAAGCACTCGTCAACTGGTCGTTCGAACGACTCGGAAACATTGAGCGGACGATTCTTCGTTTAGCCGTTTACGAATTATTGTTTGAAACGAACATTCCTGTTCGAGTGACGATCAACGAAGCGATCGAATTGACGAAAGCATTCGCAGATGAAGAAGCAACGAAAATCGTTAACGGTGTTCTCGGTAAAGTCGCACAAGGCGTCGTCAAAGAAAACTCATAAACCGATGTAAAACCGAATAGAGACAAACAGACAGAAGAGTGAATCGAACTTTTTGGGGGAGTGGACAAATCATGGCAGTAGTAATCGATGGAAAACAGGTAGCCCATTCATATCGTATGATGCTGAAAGAAGAAGTCGCACGTCTGAAAGAACAGCGGATTCAACCGCAATTGACTGTCATCCTGATTGGCGAAGATCCTGCTAGTCAATCTTATGTACGTGGTAAAGAAAAGGCAGCGAAGGAAATCGGTATGGATTCGGAGTTGATCCGGCTTCCAGCAGAAACAACGGAATCAGAGCTCCTTCACCTGATTGAACGTCTAAACGTTGATGCGAGTGTCCACGGGATTCTCGTTCAATTGCCGTTACCTAAACATATTGATGAGAGCAAAGTCATTTTTGCGATTTCTCCTGAAAAGGACGTCGATGGTTTCCATCCTGTCTCTGTCGGGAAAATGATGATTGGTGAACCGACGTTCTTACCATGTACACCAAACGGTATTCTCCATCTCGTCAAAGAGATGAACGTACCGATTGCTGGTCAACATGTCGTTGTCGTCGGACGTAGCCAAATCGTCGGTAAACCCGTCGGTATGTTGTTCTTGAATGAATCGGCTACCGTTTCCTATTGTCATTCAAAAACAAAAGACCTCGGTGCGATGACGCGCCAAGCGGATATCTTGATCGTTGCAGTCGGCGTACCGAAGCTGATTACTGCGGATATGGTGAAGCCGGGCGCTGTCGTCATTGATGTTGGCGTCAACCGCGTCGACGGAAAGCTCGTGGGTGATGTCGAATTTGATACGATTCAAGATGTTGCATCGATGATTACACCTGTTCCGGGTGGCGTTGGTCCGATGACGATCACGATGCTACTGCACAACACGATTGAGGCTGCGCGATGAGCGAACCTCTTCACGTTTCCGATTTAGTCCACTATGTCAAACGTGAACTAGAAGGCGACGCTCTTCTGCAACAAGTCCAGGTGGTGGGAGAAGTGTCGAACTTTAAGCGACACTCTTCCGGTCACCTTTATTTTACGTTGAAGGATGAACAATCACGGATGAAAGCCGTCATGTTTGCCCGGGAGGCCAGTCGAGTCAAGGCCGACGTCCGTGATGGGATGCGTGTCGTTGTCACGGCACGCTTATCCGTATACGTGTCATCCGGCGAGATGCAACTCTACGTCGAACGGATGACGGAGGATGGTGTAGGAGCGCTGTATGAGGCGTTCTCACGCTTAAAGGTAGATCTCGAGGAGCGCGGCTGGTTTGATCCAGCGATCAAGCAACCGTTACCTGCTTTTCCAGAGCGCATCGGGATCATCACGTCTCCGAAAGGAGCGGCGCTTCATGATATCGCAACGACGCTGCGTCGTCGTTATCCGCAAGCAGCCATCGTGTTCGCCCCGGTCCTTGTACAGGGAGCGGATGCGGCGCCGCAAATCAGTCGTGCTATCCAGTTGATGAATGAGCATGCTGCTTGTGACGTGTTAATCATTGGTCGTGGTGGCGGTTCAATCGAGGAGTTATGGGCATTCAATGAGATGTCTGTTGTGACAGCGGTGTTTGAATCACGTATTCCGATCGTTTCGGCAGTCGGGCATGAAACCGACTTTACGATTAGCGATTTTGTTGCGGACGTGCGTGCTGCTACACCAACGGCAGCAGCAGAACTCGTCACACCAGAAGCAGAAGCACTCGTCCGTCGTGTCCAGGATGTAGAGCGGCGTTTACAACGAACGTACTCACAACTACTTAAAAGCAAACAGGAACAAGTAGCGCGTCTTGCAACGAGCTATGGTTTGAAATCACCACGCGTCCTACTCGGACTGAAACAGGAACAATTGGACCGAGCAGAGATGTCGCTCCAAAAAGAGATCCAACATGTAGTAGCGCAAAACCGACAACAGGTGGAGCGTCTTCACACACGTTTAATGAGGGTACCGGTACGTGATCGATTCGTGCAACAAAAGGCGACGATTGAACAATCGCGTCGTCGACTCGAAATTGTTCGTCGGATCTTACAATCGAAACAACAACAGGTGCGTCATGTGCTCGCGCGACTCGACTCCGTCAGTCCGACGCATGTTCTGATGCGCGGCTATACGTATGTCGAACAGGATGGACAAATCGTTCGTTCAGCGAAGGCATTGACAGCGTCTTCGTTCGATATCCGCTTCCACGATGGAACGATTCGTGCTAAACGAGAGGATGGGGAATAAGGATGGAGACGGAACAATCTTTTGAAGAAGCACTGGAACGACTAGAAGAGATCGTCACCTTACTAGAAGAGGGCGAAGCGCCTCTTGAACAAGCGATGGCTCTTTATGAAGAGGGCGTCAAGTTGACAGCTCTCTGCCAAGGAAAGTTATCTGTTGCTGAAAAAAAACTCGATCAAATCCTGGAGCAAGATGGTACGCTACGGGAAAAAGGAGGAGCGCAATGATTGCCTTGAATGAGTGGAAGACACAAGTCGAAAACAAGATGGAAGAATTCATGGAGCGACTCGATGCACCGGAGCGGTTACGCGACTCGATGCGATATTCACTCGATGCGGGAGGGAAACGGATTCGTCCAGCCTTGATTTATGCTGTACTCGATGCCTTTTCGATTGATCGTTCAAAAGGTGACGCGACTGCAGCGGCGCTTGAGATGATTCATACATACTCGCTGATTCACGATGACCTTCCAGCAATGGACGACGACGATCTCCGTCGTGGGCGTCCGACGAATCATATCGCTTTTGATGAAGCGACAGCGATTTTAGCAGGAGATGCCTTGCTCACGAACGCTTTTAGTTGTCTTCTTGAGACACCGGCTTCGCCAGAAGTGAAGCTTGCCCTTGTCGAACGGTTGACAGCAGCAGCCGGTGCTACGGGCATGGTCGGTGGTCAGCTCGACGATATGCTCGGTGAACGCGGTGGCATTAACGACGTAGCGGAGCTTGAATCGATTCATCGTCGGAAAACAGGAGCACTTCTCGTCTTTGCAGTCGAAGCGGGTGGTTTACTTGCCTCGGTCAGTTCGACGGATCTTGAACACTTACAGCAATACGGTCGTCATCTCGGCATTGCCTTCCAAATTCAAGATGACATCTTGGACGTAACGGGAGATGCCGAAAAAATCGGCAAGCCGGTTGGGAGCGACGAAGGCAACGAAAAAGCAACATATCCAAAATTACTTGGTCTTGAAGGAGCAAAACGTGCACTGACAGCCCAAGTAGAAGCAGCGGAACAGGCGATTGATGCATTATCGGTCGAAGCGACGACACTTAAGGAACTGCTCGACTTCGTGGTCAAGCGCGACCATTAAGTAGGACGACGCATCTGCGTCGTCTTTTTCTATGCTGACAATGGCGCTCGATAGATTGTTCTAGTACAATGTAGGGTACAAACCCTATAAGATTGTAAGGAAAAGAGGCGGTAAGGTATGAAATTGACAGAAATACAGGATCCGTCATTTTTAAAGCGTATGTCGGTCTCCGAACTCGAAGTCCTCGCTGGCGACATTCGACGCTTTTTGATTGAAGAATTAGCTACGACAGGCGGACACTTAGCACCGAATCTCGGTGTCGTCGAGTTGACGCTTGCGTTGCATCGTGAATTCAACAGTCCGAATGACAAGTTCGTCTGGGATGTCGGACACCAAGCATACGTTCATAAGATTCTCACAGGACGTGCGAGCCAGTTTGATACGCTTCGCAAGCATAAGGGACTCTGTGGGTTCCCAAAACGTAACGAGAGTGTGCATGACGTCTGGGAGACAGGACACAGCTCGACGTCCCTGTCAGCAGCAATGGGGATTGCTGTCTCGAATGAACTGAGCGGTAAGGATGATCGTGCAGTCGCGATCATTGGTGATGGTGCCTTGACAGGTGGTATGGCACTTGAAGCGTTGAATCACATCGGAGCAGAGCAACAAAACGTCATCGTCATCTTGAACGATAACGAGATGTCGATTGCACCAAACGTTGGGGCGATGCATCAAATGCTCGGACGGATTCGTTCATCACGTAAAGTGCGTTTCGCGCAAGACGAGCTCGAGACGTTGATCAAAAAGATTCCAGTCATTGGCGGACGCCTTGAAAAAGGAAGCGAGAAATTGAAGGAAGCCGTTAAAGGTGCACTTGTTCCTGGTATGTTCTTCGAAGAGCTCGGCTTTAACTACTATGGTCCGGTCGATGGACACGATCTCAATGATTTGATCGAACAGCTCAACTACGTGAAAAAAGAAGAAGGACCTGTCCTGCTTCATGTCATCACGAAAAAAGGAAAAGGCTATCGCCCGGCAGAGTTCGATGGAGTCGGTACTTGGCACGGTCTTGGACCATACAAGATGGAGTCTGGCGAAGTCATTAAAGGGAAATCAAAAGCACCAAGTTATTCCTTTACGGTAGCGGATACGTTGACGAAGATGGCACGCGAGGATGAAAAACTGACGTTGATCACACCAGCGATGAGCGTCGGTTCAAAACTCGATTGTTTTGAAAAAGAATTTCCAGAGCGGATGTTTGACGTCGGGATTGCGGAACAACATGCTGTTACGTTCGCAGCAGGTCAAGCGACGCAAGGCATGAAACCTGTCGTATCGATCTACTCAACATTCTTCCAACGCGCATACGATCAACTCGTCCATGACGTCGCGCGTCAAAATCTTGACGTGACGTTTACGATTGACCGATCAGGACTCGTCGGAGCAGATGGAGAGACTCACCAAGGAGTCTTCGATATCGCCTTCATGCGCCACGTGCCGAATATTCGAATCGTCATGGCAAAAGATGAGAATGAACTGCAGCACTTGCTCTATTCTGCTGTTAAATACGAAGGACCAATCGCCGTTCGTTTCCCACGAGGTGAAGGAATCGGTGTACCAATGGATGAGACATTGCATGAAATTTCGCTTGATACATGGGAAGTCGAACGCGAAGGAACGGATGTCGCGATTCTTGCGTTCGGACCACAAGTTCAAGATGCACTCAAGATTGCGGATCTCCTAGCAGACGAACTATCGGTTCGTGTCATCAATGCCCGGACGATCAAACCGCTTGATGAGAAAATGCTGAATGCCCTTTACGCAGAAGGTATTCCACTCGTGACGCTCGAAGAAGCTGTCCTAAAAGGTGGATTCGGTTCAGCTGTCCTTGAGCATGCGAATGAGCAGGAAGCATTCCCACGTGTCAAACGCTTCGGTATTCCAGATTGGTATATCGAGCACGGCGGTGTTAATGAGTTACTTGAAGAAATCGGATTATTACCTGGACAAATCGCAGAAGAAGTACGCGCTTTTGTCAATCAAGGAAAGAAACAGAGTGTGTGACGATTCATGGAAAATGTAAAAAAAATCCGCCTCGACGTTCTTCTCGTCGAGCGCGGTTTGTTTGAAACGCGTGAAAAAGCGAAGCGGTCGATTATGGCTGGACTCGTCTTTAGCGGAACGGAACGATTAGAGAAGGCCGGTGAAAAGGTCAAATCGGATATTGATCTGCACGTCAAAGGTCAGTTGATGCCGTATGTTGGTCGCGGCGGTTTTAAGATGGAAAAGGCACTCCAAGTATTCGATTTTGATGTCACGGGTAAAACGGGTCTTGATATCGGATCGTCGACGGGTGGCTTTACGGACTGTTCCTTACAAAATGGCGCAACGCATATGTATGCGCTCGATGTTGGTTCCAATCAGCTGGACTGGAAGCTTCGCTCGGATGACCGCGTGACGGTGATGGAGAAGACGAATTTCCGGCATGCGACGCCAGACATGTTCCCAGTCGCGCCACAGTTTGCGACGATTGATGTCTCATTCATCTCGTTACGCTTAATGCTTCCTCCACTGAAGACGATCCTCGTCGAAGGAGGAGACGTCATGGCGCTTGTAAAACCGCAATTCGAAGCGGGACGTGATGATATCGGCAAAAAAGGGATCGTGCGGGATGAGCGGATTCACATACGAGTTCTTGATGAGATGGTCGAATTCTTCATCCAGCAAGGATTTTATGTGAAGCAACTCGATTACTCGCCGATTACTGGTGGCGAGGGCAATATCGAGTTCTTGTTACATGCCCGTCTTGGTCAAGCTGGGCTTGATCCAGACGTCAATGCAACAGAGACGGTCAAGCAAGCACACGCTAGTCTTTAAATGAACAGATGAAAACGAAGACGGATCCGGTTGATGGGTCCGTCTTCCTTGTTGTTCAGCGAGACGAAAACCGTATAATAAAATGGCAAGCGTGGACTTTTAATGATTTATTGGATTACAATAGTAACATCGAAGAATACTGTGAGGTGCAGGAATGACAAAGGGGCAACGGTTGATTAAGATTCGGGAAATCATCACCCAATCGGAAGTAGAAACCCAGGATGAACTGGTAGATGAATTACGGAATGCAGGATATAAGGTGACACAGGCGACGGTATCGCGAGACATCAAGGAACTCCATCTCGTTAAAGTACCGTTGAATGATGGACGTTATAAATACAGCTTACCCGCCGACCAACGTTTTAACCCGCTCGGGAAATTACGACGTCTGCTTGGCGATAGCTTCATCTCGATTGATTCTGCTCAAAATCTGATTGTCATGCATGTCCTGCCTGGAAATGCGAATGCAGTCGCTGTCTTACTAGACCATTTGAGCTGGAACGAACTGCTTGGAACGGTGTGTGGGGACGATACGATCCTATTGATTGCACGAAGTGAGGACCAAGCAAAAGAAGTGACGGAACGAATCTTAGAAATGCTGTAAGGAGTTGACAGGATGCTAGCTGAATTATCGATCAAACAATTTGCGATCATTGACGAGCTACAGATCGACTTTAAAAAAGGAATGACCGTCTTGACTGGGGAAACAGGTGCCGGTAAATCGATCGTTCTCGACGCAATCGGTTTGTTGATTGGTGGACGTGGATCTTCGGAATTCGTTCGATACGGGGAAGATCGGGCGGAACTAGAAGGACTATTTCTGATTGAAGACGACCATCTCGTCTATGATCTCGCAGAAGAGTATGGCATCGATATCGAAGATGGATTGATCATCTTACGACGTGATCTGTTCGCGACCGGGAAAAGTGTCTGTCGTGTCAACAATAAGCTGGTCACACTGACGATCTTACGTGAGTTCGGGCGTGTTCTCGTCGACATGCACGGACAACATGAACATCAGCATTTAATGGACAGTACGTATCATCAAGCGATTCTCGATGACTTCGCACAAGAGGCGATTGCACCGCTACTACAATCCTATCAGTCGGGCTATCAAGCATACGAAGAAAAACGGATGGCTTTGCAATCGCTCGCGCAAAGTGAGCAAGAACTTGCACAACGGATTGATCTGTTATCGTTTCAGACGGAAGAGATTGAAGGGGCAAAACTTCGGGCACATGAGGAAGATGAGTTGCTCGTCGAACGAAATCGTCTTGCGAACTTCGAGAAGTTATATGCGTCGCTTAAGACAGCGTATGATGCTCTACATGATGAGATGCGCGGTATCGATTCCGTCGGTGACGCGATGCGTGAATTGCAGCAAGCATCAAGTATCGATGAGCAGTTTTCTCAGCAGAGTGACGCGATCGCAAGCGCTTTTTATGGACTAGAAGAAGTGGGGTACGCAATTCGAGATCAACTCGAAACACTCGAGTTCGACTCCAATCGACTTGATGAGATTGAACAGCGTTTATCGGTCTTTCAACAGTTGAAACGAAAATACGGGGCAACGATTGAGGAAGTCATCGCGTATGGTGAGAAGATTCGAGTGGAACTCGATACGATGACGAATCGAGATGAACGGATTGAACGTTTAAAAGCCGAAGTCGAACAGCTCGAAGGCGAATTGTTTGAGATTGGTGGTCGACTCTCGCAACAACGGCGTAAAGCAGCGATTCAATTAAGTGAAGCGATTCATTTGGAGTTGCGTGAGCTTTACATGGAAAAAGCACGGTTTGAAATTCGTTTTCTTCAGGACGGGAAGACACCGATGCTACGCAAGAACGGAATCGACCAAGTCGAGTTCTTCATCATGACGAATGCGGGAGAGCCGTTTAAATCACTTGGAAAAGTTGCGTCAGGTGGAGAATTATCTCGAATCATGCTTGGACTGAAATCGATTTTCTCACGCTCGGTCGGCGTCGCTTCCATCATTTTCGATGAAGTCGATACGGGTGTCTCGGGTCGTGTCGCGCAAGCGATGGCTGAAAAAATCTATCGTTTGTCAGTAGACGGACAAGTGCTCTGTATCACGCACTTACCGCAAGTCGCTTCAATGGCTGATCAACATCTGTATATTCGAAAAATCGAAGAGACGGACCGTACGACGACACAGGTCAATGTCTTGTCTCAGTCAGATCGAGGAAATGAGCTCGGACGGATGATTTCCGGTGCACATATGACGGACTTGACGTTACGTCATGCCGAAGAGTTGATGGATCAGGCGAAGATGATGAAAGAATCGCTTAAAAATGGGGTGTAAGGATTGATTAAAGTCGGGATAGCAGATGATAATCGCGAAATGGTTGAATTGATTCGCCAACATATCACTGCGCAAGAAGACATGGAAGTCGTTTGCGTCGCCTACAACGGCGAGAGTTGTCTCGAAAGCATGAAAGAACATGAAGTCGACGTATTACTTCTCGACATCATCATGCCCCATTTAGATGGGCTCGGTGTGCTCGAAGAGTTGATGAAAAAAAAGAAGAATCCTGCTGTCATCATGCTGAGTGCTTTCGGTAAGGACGAAGTCTCGCAACAGGCGGTTACCCTTGGAGCATCGTATTTCTTACTTAAACCGTTCAGTATGGATCAGCTCGTTCAAAAAATTCGTCTCGTGACGAATCAAGGACAAGCACCGACGGTTGAAACGATTGACTTAAAAGTCGGGACGACACTCCGAGAAGTGGGGATTGCCCCGCACATCAAAGGCTTCACGTATTTAAAGGACGCGGTATTGATGGTGCTCGAACGAGAGGACTTACTCGGTTTAATTACAAAAGAACTCTATCCAACGATCGCAAAAAAACATCAAACGACAGCCTCACGCGTCGAACGAGCAATGCGTCACGCGATCAAGTCGGCTTGGAACGAAGGGATGCAACAGCACGAGCTTTTCAACGGTCGCATCGAACAAGAGAAAAGTCCGAAAAACTCGGAATTCATCTCGTATGTGTCGAGTCATATGAATCAAGAACAATCTGGTTGAAGCGATACACCGTCTAATCAATAGACGGTGTCAGACTGAAGACGAAGTACAGTCTTTCTCTTAATGAGGGAGGTTGTGCTTTTTTTGTTCATCTCGAATCGTTTTCCTGGGACAAGCATCGCGCCGCTTCACTTCGTTTCAGGGTCGCTCGTGCTTGTTTTTCCTTAGGAAGCGATTTTGAATGAACAAAATGCTTCTTTCCTCTTTCTTCTGGTTATAAGACAACGTCCGATTAATAAACAGTGTATTTTTAATTCTTATTCCGCTCATAGCAAACGATCGACACACCGTTTTCAATCGTTTGGCGTTCCTTGACGTTCCACATGAGGGGAGTCATGCCTCGATCAGGAAATAGACGTTTACCGGAACCGATGATGACAGGGTAGTGAATCAATCGAAGCTCATCAATCAAATCCGCTTGAGAAAGCGCATGAACGAGTTCACTACTGCCCCAGACGTGAAATGGTGGACCGTCTTGTTGTTTCAAAAGCTCCAGTTCAGAGGCCGGTTGATTCAAATAGGTCGTCGGCTGCCAAAGGGCAGGTGGTGTATGACGCGTGGCGACATACTTCATAGCACGATTAGCTACTGGCCAGATATCGGCATGGAGTGGCCAATAACTCGACCATTGCTCGTATGTCTTGCGACCAAGTAAGAGGGAGCAGTCCTCATGCATCCATCCTCGAATGACCTGACCGATCTCAGGATGTTGAAATGGTGCAGTCCATCCACCATGCTTAAAATCGTTGCTCATATCCTCCTCTTTGCCGCTCGGTGCTTGAACGACACCGTCTAAGGATAGATGTTCGAATACGATGATTTTTCGCATACACGAGCTCCTTTCGATTGTATTCTTCATACAGCATACCGTAGCGAGCAAAAAAGATAAAAGCGTTTACAAATAAATATTGCATAAACTGAAATGTTTGTTATAATAAAGGTACCAAATGATTTGGAAAGACGTCAGATGAACGTCGAGTCGACAAGGACTCCGGAAATCCTGTTGATGAACATCATCTCAGAACGCCAACTGTAAATGGCTCAAGAATGCCGGACGACATTCTCTTGGTAGAAGTCATACCAAGGTATCTTGTTCATTCTAGATGAGAAATCTCGAATGAATGGGAGCTTCCATGATTTCGAAGCTAGGGAAAAGTGGAAGGTAACGGATCGTCTAAAATGAAAAAGTACAGTTCGTGAAAAGGAGTGTTGTCTAGCAGTGATTGTTAGCAACCGAATGTTTGACTGCTCCAAGCGGATGACATTACGCTCCACCTAGGTCCCGAGTACAGTCAGATGATGGAACTGAAACACCATTCTATCGTTAGCCCGATAGCCAGATCTGATTTCTTTCCACCTCTTCATTAAGAGGAACACCTAAGGTTTTGGAGTACACGAATAGTTCTAACTATGAGAGGAGTTCATCCGTAAGTGAAACCAATTTTATACGAGTAAAAGGTCCCGCGCTTGAAATGAGTTCAAGAGATGGGGACCTTTTTCTGTGTTCATTTTTTTTGATAGCGGTCGGAGACTTTTCCACGTTTGCGATCGCGATAAAAGACATATCCTGCGACAAAACCGATGCCACCCATCGCAAGAATCAAACCGACGATACCTTGTAAGACATATACATATCCTGCATCGCCTAAGTATTTAAAGGGAACTTGAGCAATTAGAAATACGCTGTCGCGCATGAGTTTTATACCAATTGCACCGATGATACCAGGAATCAATAATGAGAGCAAACCAATGATACGCATAGGACGCCACTCCTTTCCAAGCGTATTGTATCAAAAAATCAATCGTTCTGCGAATCGGGTTTGCTTCCCTATTTTATTCCGAGTACGATAGAAATGTAAGCAGTTTCAAAGGGGGGGATTCAGATGCATCATCTACTTGTCATCGGGGCTGGTCAAGGGGGAACAGAAGTCCTGCATGCGTTTCAACGTTCACCATTATTAACGGTCATCGGACTTGTCGATCCAAATATGGACGCGCCAGGGGTGGCGCTTGCACGTCGCGCTGAGATTCGTATCGAAACGAGCTGGTCTGCGTTCGAAGGGACAGATGTTGATTTTATCATTGACGCTACGGGAGAAAATGGCGTACTGGAACAATTGATTCATGATTTTCCAGGAGCAGCGGTTTTGCCGGGAGAATTCGTCAGAGTGTTACTCGAGCGTCTGACTGAAAAAGAGAAAATGCTCGAAGCGATCATTCATTGTACGAGTGAAGCGATTTCCGTCGCTGATCAAGACGGTCAAACGATGATGATCAATCCAGCATACACACGAATGACGGGTTTCACGGAACGGGATGTCGTCGGAAAACCGGCAAGTGCCGACATCGGAATGCAGGACTCGGTTCATTTAAAAGTCTTGAACACGGGTGAGAATGTGCGAGATGTTCGCATGAAAATCGGACAAGATCAACGGGACATTATCGTTAATGCTGCACCTGTCATCGTCGATGGACAGGTCCGTGGTTCCGTTGGTGTCATTCGGGATATCTCAGAAATGAAAGCACTCGCAAAAGAATTAAAGGCAGCACGGCAAAAAATTCGGACGCTCGAAGCGAAGTATACATTTGATGATATCATCGCCGAAAGCGAAGCGATGCGCTTCGTCGTCGATCAAGCGAAACTTGCAGCAACGATGCCGGTCAACGTGTTGATTCGTGGTGAATCCGGAACTGGAAAAGAGTTGTTCGCGCATGCGATCCATGCGGCGAGCGAACGTAAATATGAACAATTCGTCCGCGTCAATTGCGCGGCGATTGCGCCGACGTTACTCGAAAGTGAACTATTCGGTTACGAAGATGGAGCGTTCTCAGGAGCACGGCGTGGCGGCAAGCGCGGTTACTTCGAAGAAGCGCACGGTGGTTCGTTGTTCTTAGATGAAATTGGAGAATTACCACTTGACGTTCAAGCTAAACTGTTACGCGTATTACAGGAAAATGAAGTCGTTCGTGTCGGTGGGACGAAAGCGATTCCAGTCGATGTCCGGATCATCGCTGCGACGAATGCGAATCTAGAAGAAAAAATCATCATGAATGAGTTCCGAGAAGATCTCTATTACCGGATCAATCGTTTGCCAATCCACATTCCATCACTACGGGAGCGACCAGACGATATTGAACCGTTAACGTTGCATTTGCTTCGAAAATTAAATCAGAGTTACGGACGATCCGTCGGACGGATCTCGGATGATGTGTTGATCGCGATGAAAAAACAACCGTGGAAAGGAAATGTCCGTGAACTCGAAAATGTGATCGGTCGTGCTCTGATTTTTACCGATAAAACGGAAACGGTCTTACGGAAAGGTCATCTTCAACTCGTCGTTCCACAAACAACAAAAGTTGCAACGAGACAGAAAAAGGAAATCAAGCATTTATCAGATGAGATGTCACATGTCGAAGAGCGATTGATTCGGGAAGCGCTTACTGCTTTTAATGGCAACAAAACAGAAGCGGCGAAGCAACTCGGGATTTCACTCCGAGCACTCTATTATAAAGTGGAACGATTTAACATCTATTCGTAAAGCGCAAATTTTTGCGTGCAATATATTGCAAAAAATGCAAAAGCGTGCAAAATTAAAGACGTTCTTGCTTGTCCTACCGTCTCTTTTGATTTGGCACGAAAATTGCTATTACTATTTATGTATGACAGGTAAGGGGGGAATACGGTGAGATTCAGTGAAATGGTCGAGCAGGCAGCTCGACTCGAAGATTCCGTCGTTGCGATTGCAGCTGCGGATGACGAGGAAGTGATGGATGCTGTCGCATTAGCAATTGAGAATGACTTAGCGCGTTTTCATTTGTTCGGGGATGCGACCCGAATCCAGCAGATGATTCAAAAACGGGCATTACGGGAGTCACAATTCGTGATTACCCATACTTCTACATCGCAAGAAGCGGCTGAACGCGCTGCTCATGCCGTTCGCAAAGGGGATGCGAGCGTGTTGATGAAAGGTCTCGTTCCGACAGCAACGTTCATGAAAGCTGTCTTGAATAAGGAAACGGGTCTACGTTCAGGGAATGTCTTGTCGCATGTCGCATTGTTTGAAGTACCAGGCCGTGAATCAGCGATCGGATTGACCGATGCAGCGATTCACATCCAACCGTCACTCGAAGACAAAGTGAAAATCATCGAAAACGGTGTCTCCGCCTTGCGAGCGCTCGGTTACGGATTACCGAAAGTCGCAGTCTTAGCTGCCGTCGAAGTCGTTAATCCGACGATGCAAGCAACGATTGATGCTGCTCTTTTGACACAAATGAACCGACGTGGTCAAATCAAGGATTGCCTTGTGGACGGACCACTTGCGCTCGACAATGCCGTGAATCTCGTCGCTGCACAGCAAAAAGGATTGACAGGGGACGTGGCAGGTCAAGCAGATCTACTCGTCGTCCCACAAATCGAAGTCGGGAACGTCATTTACAAATCACTGATGTACTTCGCACATGCCTCGGTTGCGGCGATTCTCGTCGGAGCACGGGCTCCGGTCGTATTGACAAGCCGTGCCGATACAGCAGAAGCAAAAATGTACTCATTAGCCTTTGCGCTATTAAATGCTCAACAGACGAAAAAAGTGAAACAAACAACCTGAGGAGGAACTTAAAATGGTCGAAACAAACGTAGAATCACGCTTCAGTATCTTTGAAACAATGGAGATGGAAGATTACGAACAAGTTGTTTTTTGCCACGATAAAGTATCTGGATTAAAAGCCATCATCGCGATTCATGATACGACACTCGGTCCAGCACTTGGTGGACTTCGTATGTGGAATTATGCATCAGACGAGGAAGCATTGATTGATGCACTCCGTTTATCAAAAGGCATGACGTATAAGAACGCAGCGGCTGGTTTGAACCTCGGTGGCGGTAAAGCTGTCATCATCGGTGATGCGAAAACACAAAAATCAGAAGCACTCTTCCGGGCATTCGGTCGTTACGTTCAGTCACTCAACGGTCGTTATATCACAGCAGAAGATGTCAACACGACGGTTGCAGACATGGACTACATCCATATGGAAACAGACTTCGTTACAGGTGTCAGCCCGGCATTCGGATCAAGCGGGAACCCATCACCGGTTACAGCGTACGGTGTCTACCGTGGTATGAAAGCAGCAGCAAAAGAAGTCTATGGAACAGATTCACTCGGTGGCAAAACGATTGCGATCCAAGGTGTCGGTAACGTTGCTTTCAACCTGTGCCGTCATTTGCATGAAGAAGGGGCGAAGTTGATCGTCACGGACATCAACCAAGAAGCATTACAACGTGCAGAAGAAGCATTCGGTGCCTTGATTGTCGCACCAGAAGACATCTACAGCGTCGAAGCGGACATCTTTGCACCATGTGCTCTCGGTGCAACATTAAACGACGAAACGATTCCACAATTGAAAGTCAAGATCATCGCAGGTGCAGCGAATAACCAACTTAAAGAAGATCGCCACGGTGATATGTTAGAGGAGCGCGATATCTTATACGTACCAGACTTCGTCATCAATGCCGGTGGTGTCATCAACGTTGCCGATGAACTCGACGGATACAACCGTGACCGCGCAATGAAAAAAGTAGAACTCGTCTATGATGCTGTTACGAAAGTATTCGAAATTGCAAAACGCGACCACCTACCAACATACCGTGCGGCTGAAAAAATGGCAGAAGAGCGCATTGCAACAATGCGTAGTGCCCGCAGTCAGTTCTTGCGTCGTGATAAAAACATTCTAGGATCACGTGGCTGATCAGAGGAGGATATCCATGAGCGAACGTATTTTAACGATCAATCCCGGTTCGACGTCGACGAAGATCGGTATCTTCGAAGGAGCGAATCAGGTGTTCACAAAGACGTTACGCCATCCAGCGGAAGCGGTCGGAGGACCGCTTCCAGCGCAGCTGGAGATGCGTCGTCATGTGTTACTCGAAGTGCTAGCTGAAGAGCAGATTGATTTGAAAGCGCTTACTGCAGTTGTTGGACGTGGTGGGTTACTTCGACCACTCGTCAGCGGGACATATGCCGTCAATCGCGAGATGCGAGAAGATTTACTCAGTGGTATTTTTGGTGTCCATGCCTCGAACCTTGGTGGACTCTTGGCAGATGAGATTGCTCGAACACTCGACATTCCGTCGTTCATCGTCGATCCGGTCGTCGTTGACGAGCTAGAGCCGATTGCACGGATTACAGGCTTACCTGAACTTGAACGAAAGAGTATTTTTCATGCCTTGAACCAAAAAGCTGTTGCCAAGCGGTACGCGAAGGAAATCGGGCGTCCGTATGAAGAATTGCGCCTAATTATCGCGCACATGGGCGGTGGCATTACGGTCGGTGTACACCAAGACGGGCGTGTCATCGATGTGAATAACGGACTTGACGGAGAAGGTCCGTTTTCACCAGAGCGGAGCGGATCGCTACCTGTTGGTCAACTAGTAGAACTATGTTATAGTACCAAGTATAAACTTGAAGAGATGAAGCGTCTGGTCGTTGGGTCAGGCGGACTTGTCGCGCACTTGGGTACATTCGACGCGATCGAAATCGAGCGCCGAATTGAGGAAGGCGACGAAAAAGCGGCATTGTTATATGACGCGATGGCGTACCGGATCGCAAAAGAGATTGCCGGTCAAAGTGCCGTCTTGTTCGGTCAGGTCGATGCGATCATCTTAACGGGCGGACTTGCTTATAGCGATCGGTTGACGCGTTCGATCGAAGAACGTGTCGCGCACCTTGGTCAAGTCGTACGTAGTCCTGGTGAGGATGAGTTACAGGCGCTCGCAGAAGGAGTGTTGCGTGTCTTACGTGGGGAAGAGGAAGTTAAGGAATATGGAGGCGAACCAACATGGCTAGAGAATTCGACGTCGTTGTCCTAGGTGGTGGACCCGGTGGATATGTCGCTGCGATTCGTGCAGCGCAAGCCGGAAAGTCGGTAGCAATCGTAGAACAAGGAAAATTAGGCGGGACATGCTTACATCGTGGCTGTATCCCATCTAAAGCCTTTTTGAAATCAGCAGCAGTCTATCAGACGGTCAAACACGCTGCTACATATGGCGTGGACGTACCGGAATCGTTCTTACGATTCGAACAGGTCAAACAACGAAAACAAGAGATCGTGGATGGATTAGAAGCAGGCATTCAGCATCTGATGAAAAAAGGGAAGATTGAAGTCTTCCATGGTCGGGGTTCGATTCTTGGACCAAGTATCTTTTCACCGATGCCAGGAACGATCAGTGTCGAGCCGGAAGAGGGCGAAGGCGAATTGATCCTTCCGCGTCAATTAATTGTTGCGACTGGCTCACGTCCTCGTCCATTAAACGGACTCGCTTTTGATTCAGAGTATGTTCTCAGCTCGGATGATGCACTCGATATGGCAGATTTACCAAAATCGATCGTCATCATCGGCGGTGGTGTCATCGGTGTCGAATGGGCTTCGATGTTGACGGATTTCGACGTCGCAGTAACGGTCGTTGAATTCAGCGACCGGATCTTACCGACGGAAGACGCAGCAGTCAGCCGGGAAGTGGCCCGTCAATTGAAAAAGCGTGGCGTTAAGATTCATACCGGCGCCGCTGCTCAAAGCGATACGTTCCGCATGTCAGAAGACGGTGTTTCAATTGCAATCGACCGGAACGGAGAACAGACGACACTTGAAGCAGATAAGTTACTCGTCGCTATCGGTCGGATGGCGAACGTTGAAGGTATCGGGATCGAAAACACGAATATCGTCGTCGAAAATGGCTTCATCCAAGTCGATGATCATTTCCGGACGAAGGATCAACATATTTATGCGATCGGGGATGTCATCGGTCGCTTGCAACTCGCGCATGTCGCGTCAGCAGAAGGGGTCAAAGCGGTCGAAGCGATCGTAAACGGAACGACGACACCACTGGAATATGCGTTCGTTCCACGTTGTATCTACAGCGTACCGGAAGCGGCATCGGTCGGTTTGACGGAAGACGAAGCAAAACGTGCCGGAATGGACGTCAAAGTAGGGAGCTTCTCGTTCAATGGATTAGGGAAAGCGCGAATCGAAGGAGAGGCGGCGGGCTTCATCAAGCTCGTCTCGGATGCGAAGACAGATGATCTTGTCGGTGTTCACATCGTTGGACCAAAAGCAACGGAACTGATCAGTGAAGGTGGATTAGCACTCGTACTGAATGCGACAGCATGGGAAGTCGGACAGCTCGTGCATCCGCACCCAGCCTTGTCAGAAGCATTCGGAGAAGCAGCACTTGCCGTCGACGGACTTGCGGTTCACGCCTAAGGAGGAATTACGGATGGAAAAGATAGAATTCAAAGAATTGGTAGAACTCGGATTAACGGAACAGGACGCGATTCACATGTTTGAAACGATGGTCCGTGCCCGTAAAATCGATGAACGGATGTGGAAGTTGAACCGGGCAGGTAAAATTCCCTTCCTCGTCTCATGTCAAGGACAAGAAGCGGCCCAAGTCGGTGCGGCATTCGCCCTTGAAAAAGGAACGGATTACATTTTGCCGTATTACCGTGACTTAGGCGTCGTCTTGCACTTCGGTCAAACGTCTCGCGATATCATGCTATCGGCATTCGCAAAAGCAGAAGATCCGAACTCAGGTGGTCGTCAAATGCCAGGGCACTATGGTTCGCGTGCATTAAATATCGTGACAGGTTCAAGTCCAGTTACGACACAAGTACCTCATGCCGTTGGGATCGCACTGGCTGCGAAGATGCGTAAGGAACCACTCGTTGCTTACGTCTCGTTCGGAGAAGGTTCATCAAACCAAGGGGATTTCCACGAAGGGGCAAACTTTGCTGGGATTCATAAGCTTCCTGTCATCTTGTTCTGTGAAAACAATAAATACGCGATCTCGACACCACTCTCGAAGCAATTGTCGGCAAAACACGTTGCTGACCGAGCGATTGGTTACGGAATGCCGGGATATACGGTGGACGGCATCGATCCACTCGCTGTCTACAAGGTCGTCAAGGAAGCGCGTGAGCGTGGATTACGGGGCGAAGGTCCGACCTTGATCGAAGTTGAAGTCGAACGTCTCGTTCCACACTCATCGGATGATGATGATAAATCGTACCGTTCTGCTGAAGAACTTGATGCCTTAAAAGCACGTGACGGAATCAAACTTTTCCGTGCGCGTCTGATCGAAATGGGCGTTTTGACGGAAGAATCAGCGACAGCCATCGAACAAACGATGGAAAAAGAAGTCGACGAAGCGACAGCTTATGCGGAAGCAGCAGCATACGATGCGCCAGAAAATGCATTACGTTATGTGTACGACGAGGAGGAAACGAAATGACGACGTTAAGTTTAATCGAAGCGATCAATAGTGCAATCAAAGAGGAGATGGAGCGGGACGAATCCGTCTTCATCCTCGGCGAAGATGTCGGTGTTCGGGGCGGTGTTTTCCGGGCGACACAAGGATTGCTCGAACAATTCGGAGAAGAACGCGTCATTGATGCACCACTCGCTGAGAGTGCGATTGCCGGTGTCGGAATTGGAGCTGCGATGTACGGGATGCGTCCAATTGCTGAAATGCAATTCGCTGACTTCATCATGCCAGCGGTCAACCAAATCGTCAGTGAAGCAGCAAAAATTCGTTACCGTTCGAACAATGACTGGACGTGTCCGATCGTCATCCGCGCACCGTTTGGCGGTGGCATTCACGGAGCACTTTATCATTCCCAATCAGTCGAGGCGATGTTCAACTCGACACCAGGTCTAAAAATCGTCATCCCGTCTAATCCATACGACGCAAAAGGATTGCTAAAGGCAGCGATTCGTTCGAATGACCCGGTCTTGTTCTTCGAGCATAAACGTGGCTATCGCCTGTTAAAAGGGGATGTTCCGGAAGGCGACTATACGGTCGAAATCGGTAAAGCAGACGTCAAACGTGAGGGCGAAGACGTGACGATCATCACGTACGGTCTGTGTGTCCATATGGCACTTGAGGCAGCAACGCGCCTTGAAAAAGACGGGATTGATGTTCATATCCTTGATTTACGAACTGTGTATCCGATCGACCGCGAAGCAGTCGTCGAAGCGGCGAAAAAGACGGGGAAAGTCTTGCTCGTCACGGAAGACAATAAAGAAGGTAGCGTCATGAGTGAAGTGTCGGCGATCATCGCAGAAGAAGCTTTGTTCGATCTCGATGCACCAATCGAACGACTCTGTGGTCCAGACGTCCCAGCGATGCCATACGCTCCGACGATGGAGAAGTTCTTCAACATCTCAAGTGAGAAAATTGAGGACAAAATTCGGACGTTACACGCATACTAAGGGGGAACTGACCGATGAAGACTGAAACACTTACGATGCCACAACTCGGGGAGAGCGTCACTGAAGGAACGATTTCGATGTGGCTCGTCAAACCGGGCGATACTGTCAAAAAATATGATCCGATTGCAGAAGTCATTACCGATAAGGTAACGGCAGAAGTTCCATCTTCGTTTGATGGTGTGATCGAAAAACTGCTTGCAGAAGAAGGCGACACGTTGCAAGTTGGTGACGCAATCGTTACGATGCAAGTCAGTGGTGGATCAACGGAAGTTGCTGCGACAGAACAAGAAGTACCAGCTGTTGAAGAGACGACGTCGTCTGATACATCGATGAAAAAACGCTATTCACCAGCGGTCTTGAAACTATCGAGCGAACATGGCATTGACCTCGAACAAGTGACGGGTACAGGAGCCGGTGGCCGGATTACCCGGAAGGATCTGTTGAAACTGATTGAGTCTGGCTCTATTCCGGCGCCACAAGCAACTGAACCAAAACCGGAAGCGCAAGCGGCTCCGGTAGCGACTCCAGCAGAAGCACCACCAGCACCAAAACGTCCAGTTAGCGCACCACAACCTACCGAAATGGGCGACATCGAGATCCCGACTGCCGGTGTACGCCAAGCGATTGCTTCGAACATGGTCCGCGCGAAACACGAAGCACCACATGCGTGGTTAATGATCGAAGTCGATGTGACGAACTTGGTCGAAGCACGTAACCGTCATAAAGATGCGTTCTTCAAACAAGAAGGGGTCAAATTGACGTTCTTGCCGTTCTTCATGAAGGCGACGGTCGAAGGATTGAAGAAACATCCAATCATGAACTCGACATGGGCGGGGGATAAGATCATTCAAAAGAAAGCGATCAACTTGTCACTTGCTGTCGCGACGCAGGATGCTCTATTCGTACCGGTCGTCAAGAATGCGGATGAATTAAGCATCAAAGGCATCGCACGCGCGATCGATGACTTCGGGAAACGTGCACAAGCCGGTACGTTGTCGTCTGCAGAGATGCAAGGTGGGACGTTTACGGTCAATAATACGGGCTCATTCGGTTCGATTCAATCGGCGCCGATTCTTAACTTCCCGCAAGCGGCGATTCTATCTGTTGAATCGATCGTCAAGCGTCCGGTCTGGGTGAACGGCATGTTCGCAGCACGCGATATGGTTAACCTCTGTATGTCGATCGACCATCGGGTACTCGACGGACTTGTTGCCGGACAGTTCCTCCAAACCGTCAAACAAGCACTCGAATCGATTGATCCGAATCAACTTTCCTTATACTGAAAGTTTCCAGTTGACAGGGAAGAAGAAGCATCGTAATATAAGAATCAACTCAACACACGATAGCAAAGACGAAGAGAAGTAACTTGTGAAACGATTCAAGAGAGCTGATGGATGGTGCGAATCAGTATCGGGCAACAAGCGAATGGCCTTCTGAGCTTCAGACCGAATCCTTTAAGTAGGTAGTAGGCTCTGACGGGTTCCTCCCGTTATCGGGGTCGACGAATCAGGACAATGGTCCGGTTTGTTTCAAAGGGGACGGTGTCAGCATCGTCAACGAAGGTGGTACCGCGGGTCTTCCCGTCCTTCATGTTCTACATGAATGGGCGAGAAGACCCTTTTCGTATACAATCGAATCGAACAAATCGTAGAGTGAGTTAAGTAACGAGACAACATCGGCGTTTCAGAGAGCGGAAGAATGGTGCGACTTCCGTACGGCGAGGTTTCGTGAATGGTCTCATGAGAGCGTGGCTGAACGAAGAAGTAGGTCACGACGGATGCCCCCGTTATCGTAGGCTATGATGTCTCTTATTTAGACGCATCAGACAGAGTGGGAACGGTCGAACCGTTCCAATCGAGAGGTGGCACCGCGAGTTAATCGTCCTCCATGCAGCATACGCTGTGTGGAGGACTTTTTTATATTCCAGGAGGCGAACAGGGATGGTTCAGACAGACACACTTATCATTGAACAACTTGAACTAAATGGCGACGAGATGACGCCAATCATGATTTTCCAACAACTGAGTGGAACACAGAAATGTTTACTTGAAAGCTCCGCCCATACGGATCAAGGACGGTATTCAATCATCGGTGTCGATCCGGTGGAGATGATCCGCGCAGAAGGACGAACGGTAACGCGGGAGCATTTAACAACAGGTGAACAGACACAGGAAACGGGTGACCCAGTACGGTTGATGCAACAGATGATTCTCCGGCATGGCGTCGAAGAAGACCTTCCGTTTTTAGCGGGTGGGATTGGATATGTCGGTTACGACATGATGCGCGCCTATGAGACGCTTGGTGATGTTCCAGAGCGAACGAGACAACTACCGGACGCGCTACTCGCCGTATACGACCAAATCATCCTGTTCGATCATCTCGAGCATCGTGTCCATTTGATTCAGACGTCGCTCGGTGGCATCACCGATCGTGACGTCTTACGTCAACGTTTGGCAGAACGAAAAGCGCAACTCGAGCAACCGCGAGAGCGAACAGATATCGAGCGTCCGCTTCGAGATGTCGTCTATGAACCGTTGATGGATCAAGAGACGTTTGAAGGGCTCGTTGAGCAAGCAAAGACACATATTCGGCAAGGGGATGTCTTCCAACTGGTTCTCTCGCAACGACTCGATGCGACGTTCACGGGTGATCCGTTCCAATTTTACCGGAAGCTCCGCAAAGATAATCCGAGTCCCTATCTCTTTTATATCGACTTAGGCGAAGCAATCGTACTTGGTGCTTCTCCTGAAAGCCTCGTCCAAGTCAAAGGAGACCGGGTGACGACGAATCCGATTGCCGGCACACGTCGCCGGGGGAAGACGAAAGAGGAGGATGAACGGCTCGCAGAAGAGTTGCTGCACGACGAGAAAGAACGAGCAGAACATCGAATGCTTGTCGATCTTGGACGCAACGACTTGGGACGGATTTGTCAAATCGGTACCGTTGAAGTGACACGATTGATGCAAATCGAGCGATTCAAGAACGTCATGCATCTCGTCTCAGTCGTCGAAGGTACGTTAGCAGATGGTAAGACCGGAGCAGATGCACTCGTCTCTTGTCTCCCGGCAGGCACGGTCACAGGTGCTCCGAAAATTCGAGCGATGCAACTGATTGATCAGTATGAACAGGTCAAACGAGAAGTATATGCCGGAGCTGTTGGCTATTTTGATATCCGCGGGAATATGGATTTTGCCCTCGCCATTCGGACGATGGTCATCAAAGATGGTGTTGCCTCCGTTCAAGCTGGTGCTGGTATCGTCTACGACTCAATTCCGCGACTTGAGTATCAGGAGACATTACACAAAGCAAAATCACTACTGGAGGTTTGGAAATGATCGTCCTGATTGATAACTATGATTCCTTTACCTATAACCTATATCAATACGCATCGGTTTACACGGACGTTCACGTCATTCGAAACGATGCAATCAGCATAGAAGAACTACGTGAGATGAAGCCGGACGGCATCATTCTCTCACCCGGTCCCGGCCGTCCGGCTGACGCTGGCATCTGCATCGATCTGATTCGTCAATTATCCGGTCAAGTCCCGATCCTTGGCGTCTGCCTCGGACATCAAGCGATCGGAGAAGCATTCGGGGGACGTGTCGTCGAAGCACCGGTCATCATGCACGGAAAGACATCGATGATTCAACAAACCGGTCAACTCTTTCGTGAGATGACGGAAACACTAGAGGTCATGCGCTACCATTCACTGATCGTCGCGCGAAACGATTTACCGTCGGAACTCATCATCACGGCAGAAACGGAGGACCGGACGATCATGGCGCTCGAGCACAAGACACATCCGACATTCGGCATCCAGTTTCATCCGGAATCCGTCGGAACGCCTCAAGGGCAGCAGATGATTAAACGATTCATTGAATTGACGAAGGAGTGACAAACGATGAAAGAGACATTATTAAAATTAGCCGAAGCAAAACATTTACGATATGAAGAGATGCAACAGGCAGCACGTGAACTGTTTGCAGAAGACGTGACCGATAGCGAAATTGCTGCTTTCCTCGTTGCATTAAAAGCAAAAGGAGAGACAGCGGAAGAACTAGCGGGTCTCGCTTCAATCATGCGCGAAGTCGCACTTGACATTCCGGTCACAGGCGAGTTCATGGACAACTGTGGAACAGGCGGTGATGGTTCACAATCGTTTAACATCAGTACAACAGCTGCCTTCGTTCTTGCAGGTGCTGGCATGAAGGTCGCGAAGCACGGTAACCGGAGTGTCTCAAGTAAGACGGGGAGTGCCGATGTACTCGAAGCACTCGGTGTTTCGCTTGATGCAACACCGGAACGCTTAGCAGAGCAACTCGAGACGAACGGAATCGCCTTCTTGTTTGCGCAACGGATGCATCCACGCGTCAAGCAAATCATGAAAGTCCGACGCGATCTACGGATTCCAACGATCTTTAACTTGATTGGTCCGTTGACGAATCCGGTTCCGCTCCAGACACAACTGTTAGGAATTTACCGGGAGGATATGCTCGAGACGATGGCGTTGACATTACATCGGCTCGGACGAAAACGGGCGATTGTCTTACACGGTGCAAACGGAATGGATGAAGCGTCGCTTGCCGGAACGAACCAACTCGTCTTACTTGACGAAGGGGAACTGATTCGTTTCAGTCTTCACCCAGAGGAAGTCGGACTGAAGACCGCACCACTTGAAGCGATCCGCGGTGGAAGTGCGCAAGAGAATGCAGCGATTTTACTCCGTGTTCTTGGTGGAGAGACTGGTGCTTATCGTGATACCGTCTTACTGAACGCTGGGATTGCGCTTTTTGCAGCAAATCGGGCGAAGACGATCGAAGAAGGGATTGCTCTAGCAGCAGAAAGCATCGACTCAGGACGAGCAATGGAACGATTAAATCAACTCAGACAAATGACACGGGAGGAAGCAATCGGATGAATATCTTAGACCGCATCATCGAAACGAAACGGACAGAAGTTCTACAATTGAAATTAAACGGGGTCAAACGAACTGAGCGTGAGGCACTGAAGCCGTCCATCGCACAGCGATTAGCAGGAACTGATTTATCCGTCATAGCGGAAATCAAACGAGCTTCACCCTCAAAAGGGGCGATCGCTCTCGACGTCGACGTCGTCGCACAGGCAAAACAATATGAAGCGAGTGGTGCCACTGTCATCTCCGTCTTGACGGACGAGACCTATTTCAAAGGATCGATGGACGATTTAGCGGCAGTCGCTGCAGCAGTCGACATCCCCGTCCTCTGTAAGGATTTCATCATCGACCGGATTCAGATCGACCGGGCCAAAGCACATGGTGCACGATTGATTCTCTTGATCGTCGCTGCTCTCGATCAGGAAACACTTGCGGATCTACATGCATATGCGCAAGCGGAGGAGCTAGAAGTTCTTGTTGAAGTTCATAATGAAGAAGAGTTACGTCGAGCAGAGGCGATTGATGCGCAGATCATCGGCATCAACAATCGCAACTTGAAGAAGTTCGAAGTTGATTTACAGACATCGATCGGATTACTCGAACAGAAACAACCGAATGTCCGGTACATCAGTGAGAGTGGCATTAAGACGGTCGAGGAAGCACAGCGATTACACGTGGCTGGTGCAGACGGGATTCTCGTCGGCGAGACATTGATGCGGGCAGATGATCCGCAAGCCTTCATTCGAGAAGTGAGTGGCGTTCGCGTATGACACGGATTAAGTTCTGTGGTCTCCGGGAAAGAGAACATGTCGAAGCGGCAATTCACTTCGCCGATTACATTGGCTTCGTCTTTGCTAAAAGTAAACGACAGGTCACGCTGGAGGAGGCAGCACGTCTCAGACGCGACATTCCGAGCACGATTCAAGTCGTTGGCGTGTTTGTCTCTCCGACTTATCAACAGGTGGTTGACGCCGTCGAACAAGTCGAACTGGATCTCATTCAAATTCATGGCACCATCCCGGACGGCAAGCTACCTATTCCCGTCATTCAAGCGGTTCCGGCGACGGATATCGAAGAAGCACAGCAACAGACGGATTATTTGCTCGTCGACGCACCGGTTGCTGGAAGTGGCGAGACATTCGACTGGTCACAAGACATTCAAACCAATCGTCCGCTGTTCATTGCTGGCGGTTTGACAGCAGGGAACGTAGGAGAAGCAATCAGACATTATCAACCGTTCGCTGTCGATGTCTCAAGTGGCATCGAGACGGATGGACGAAAAGATCCCATCAAAATGCAGGCATTTGCAGATGCCGTAAAGGAGAGAAAAATATGAGCTACGCACAACCGGATACACTAGGGCAATACGGTAAATATGGTGGTCGTTATATCCCGGAAACATTGATGCACGCAGTGATTGAACTCGAGGAAGCATATGCAGAAGTGAAGGAGGATCCAGCGTTTCAAACACGGATGGATGAATTGCTGAAAGAATACGTTGGGCGTGAGACACCACTTTATTTCGCGGAACATTTGACAAAAACAGTGGGTGGCGCAAAAATCTACTTGAAACGAGAAGACTTGAATCATACGGGTGCGCACAAAATCAACAATACGATCGGACAAGCATTACTAGCTGAGCGAATGGGTAAACGGAAAATCGTTGCCGAGACCGGTGCAGGGCAACACGGTGTTGCAACAGCAACGGTCTGTGCCTTACTCGATCTCGAATGTGTCATCTTCATGGGGGAAGAGGATGTCCGGCGCCAGGAACTGAACGTCTTCCGGATGGAGTTGCTCGGAGCAACCGTTATCCCAGTCACACAAGGGAGTCGGACACTTAAAGATGCCGTCAACGAGGCACTTCGCTACTGGGTCAAACACGTTGACGATACGCACTACTTGATGGGATCCGTTCTCGGACCACATCCGTTCCCGCAACTCGTTCGTGATTTCCAAGCTGTCATCGGAAAAGAGACGCGTCGTCAAATTATCGAAAAAGAAGGGCGTCTGCCAGAGGCAATCGTCGCGTGTGTTGGCGGTGGCAGTAATGCGATCGGGATGTTCCATCCGTTCATCGATGATACGGACGTGGAATTGTACGGGATCGAAGCAGCCGGAAGTGGTGTTGAGACGGATAAACACGCAGCGACGATGACAAAAGGAGAGGTCGGAGTCTTGCACGGATCGATGATGTATCTCTTACAGGATGCACACGGTCAAGTCCAAGAAGCGCACTCGATCTCAGCAGGACTCGATTATCCAGGTGTTGGACCAGAGCATAGTTTGCTCAAAGATATCGGCCGCGTTAAATATGAAGCCGTGACCGATGAACAAGCACTCGAAGCACTTCAGCTGTTGAGCCGCAAGGAAGGAATCATCCCGGCACTCGAATCAGCACACGCGATCGCCTACGCGACTCAACTCGCTGCAGAGATGGACAAAGAAGAGATTCTCGTCATCTGCTTATCAGGACGGGGCGACAAAGATGTCGTCACTGTTCGAAACGCACTAAAGGGGGAAGCATGATGCGATTAGAAACAGCGATTCGTACCGTTACAAGCAAAGGCGAAAAAGCCTTCATCCCGTACGTCATGGGGGGAGATGGAGGGATTGATCAACTCCCAGAAATTTTGGCGTTCCTCGCTGAATCTGGTGCAACAGCGATTGAAGTCGGCGTTCCGTTTTCGGATCCTGTCGCTGATGGTCCAGTCATTCAAGAAGCTGGACTTCGTGCTTTAGAAGCAAACGTTGGACTAAAGGACGTGCTCGATGCAGTCCGGATTGCCCGTCAGACCGTCGATGTTCCAATCGTCTTGATGACGTATTTGAATCCGATTTTCCGGTATGGTTTAACGGCGTTTTTAGCGACATGTCGCGAAGTCGGTGTCGACGGATTGATCATTCCTGACCTCCCACTTGAGCAGAGCGAACAGTTCTTTGAACAAGAAGACAAGTCAGATATCGCACTCGTTCAACTCGTCTCCTTGACGAGTCCGATGGAACGGATCCAAAAGATTGCCGATAAAAGCGAAGGATTCCTTTATGCGGTCACAGTCAACGGGACAACAGGCGGACAGACGACGTTTGATACGACACTTGAAGACCATTTAGCGAACGTCGCAGCCCATAGTCCGGTACCGGTCCTTGCCGGGTTCGGAATTAGTACACCGGAACACGTCAAACAATTGAGTCGACCGGTTTCTGGTGTCATCGTCGGCAGTAAGATTGTCGACTTGCTCCATCAGGACGATCGCGAGACAATTAAACAATTAATGGTAGCACGCCTTGCGACAACTCCGTCACATTAATAAAAACAGCGGATGATCATCTGATCATCCGCTGTTTAGTGTCTAATTTAATATCATTTTTGAGTGAGTGGCTTTTGCAAACTCGTATACAGCGGCTCAAATCCGAGTTCTTCGTAAAACGTTGCAGCCCGGTCGTTGACTGACCAGACATTCAAGCGAACAGCATCGACCTTTCGCTCGAGTGCGTGTTCTTCTGCAGCTTGCATTAACTGGCGACCGATTCCCGACGAACGATGGGAAGAAGTGACACCGACGTCAGTGATGTTCAAAATCCGAACAGGCGTAAACCGGTCGGGTTTTGATGCCGTCCACTTGCCAAACAAGTAACCAATGAGTTTTTCTCCGTCGAGCGCTGTCAGACAGAGGTGTTGTTCTGCTTCTACGATCTGACTTAAAGACTCCAGTGAGTACGGTGTCGTTACATCTGGGTGAAAGTGAGGCGACAACCGCTTATGATGCTCGAATGTCTCAGCCGTCAGTGTAAGCAGGGCAGAGAGGTCTGAAGTGCGGCTCATGCGGATCATTACGAGATCACTCCAATCATCGATTTTGTTTGAGTACTTCGGCGACGAGTCCAGAAACATACGGACTACCGCGATCTTCTTTTTCGACTGACTCGATCATGATGGCAACGAGGAGATCTTTTTTGTCGTTGTCATAGCCGACGAAGAAGCCATTTTCTTTGCCGTCGGTTTCACCTGCTTTTTTCAATTCTGCCGTACCAGTCTTACCGGCAACATCAACTTCCTTGATGTCAGCGGGGAGCGTGTAGCCGTTATGAACGACATCATAGAGATCATTACGGATCATCTTCGCATCGTCTGCATCGAGTAGATCCTTCTTAAAGACTTGCTTCGTTTTTTCTTCTTGTAAGAGCGTCGGACGATAGATTGTTCCATCCGTCAGGAAAATTTCATACATCGACGCTAAGTGTAGAATATTTGTCAACATCTGACCTTGTCCGTAAGACGTGTCCATCAGCTGTCCATCAGAAGAAATTGTGCCGTCGTTTGAGATCTGTGAGGCACGTAACGGATACGCAAACGGTAGCTTTTCACCGTATCCGAGCGCTTCAAGACCAGACGTAAACGCCTTTGTTCCGACTTGTTCGAGTGTCGAACGGGCGAAGTAGATGTTGTCGGAATAGACGAGTGCATTATGCAGATTGACCGGACCCGGTGTCTCATGAATGCGGGTGACGTTAAAGCCATCAATTTTATTCTTCAGTCCGTTGATCGTATAGGATTTTTCGGGATCGAGTGTTCCACTCTTCAATCCGACAGCGGCTGTTAACGGTTTTTGAGTCGAACCAGGTGCAAAGGCACTCGTGAATCGGTTCAACAAGGGCTGATCCGGATCCTGCGTCAGCTCATCGAGCCGTGCTTGCGAGATTCCTGACATGAATTCAGAAGGATCAAAGCCAGGAGAACTGAGTAAGACACGTGTTTCACCGGTCCGCGGATCAATCGCTGATGCTGTTCCGGGATCATCCTGCATCGTGTCATAGGTTTTTTTCTGAAGATCAGCATTAATCGTCAACGCAATATCTTCGCCATCCGTCGGTTTCGTTTCGGCAACGGTAACGCTTGAACCGTCCTTTTTCTGTAAGGTGATCGTCGCACCTGCTTTACCACGTAAGCGATCATCAAGTACTTGTTCAAGCCCGCGTTTGCCGACTTGTTCGCCAGCTTGGATTTGATTTTTCGATTCTTTAATCTCGTCTGCTGTTGCAGAACCGATATATCCAATCAAATGAGACGCTGCCTTACCAAGCGGATACGTTCGGACTTCTGTCTCTTTGACGCTGATTCCAGAGATGTTACGCAGTTTATCAACCGTTGCTTCGTCGGTCAGCGTTTTGAGCGGAACGAATTGTCCATCTTTGACCCAACTCGCCTTTAAGGAATCTTCGACCGAAGAGGTCGGGCGGTCGAGCAATTCGGCGACTTGTGCGACGTCTTTTAATTGCCCGGCTGTCGCGCCGACTTCATATCCCTTGCCGGAGGTCGCGAGCGGTTTATCGTTTGCGTCAAGTAAATCACCACGTTTGCCTTCGACGGTTTGTAGTTGGACTTTGTCGTCCTTTTTAAAATCCTTTAGGACAAAAGAAGTATCCCAGTCGATAAACCAGTTTTCGGTCTCACCTTGTTTTTCGAATGTCAATGGAACTTGTTTATCGTATGCGACGGATCCTGCAATCGTATCAAATGAGATTTGGACGGGAAGAGACGCTTTTTTGTCATCCGTCGCTTCCTCTGCTTTTTTTCGCTCGACGGATAACTTTTTAATATCAAGCGATTTCGATAATTGTTTCGTCCGCTCGATAAATTCTTTTTTACCGTATTCTTTTTTAGTAGCCGCACTCGCATACGTATACATCTTATCGTAATCTTGTTTTTCCCAAAGTTTGATGTAGGCATCAAGCCGTTCTTCTGGTGTTGGTTGATCTTGACAAGCAGCAAGTAAGGTCACACCAAACGTTGCGGATAAAAGAAGGGGGATCGTTCGTTTCATGTGCTTCACCTCCATTATGGATTAGACTCATAATCATACCGTACCACTCCTGTCAGTAGATTTCATCTGAAACACAAAAACGGACTTCTCGTGATGAGAAGTCCGGGGAATCAAGCTTAGTTGAAGTAATTGAGTGGATTGACGCTATTTGCAGCAGATGTTCCGCTATAAACATAAGATCCGCGATGCATCTCGAAGTGGAGGTGAGCACCGAACGCATTTCCTGTTGCGCCAATCGTACCGATTTTCGAACCTTTAGCAATCGTTTGTCCGACTGAGACAGAGCGACTGTTCAAGTGTGCATACACCGTCGTATATTGGATGCCATTAACGGTATGTGTCATCATGACATGATTGCCGTACGCCCCGTAATAACGAGATGTGATGACTTTTCCGGCAGCTGATGCGTAAACAGGTGTACCCGTTGGAGCGCCGATATCGATACCGTTGTGGAACGTATAACCGTAAACACCACTTGCAGCACCGTATCCTTGTGTGATCGGACCGCTTGCTGGACGCGAGAAACCAGTCGTTGCTTTTGTTGAAGTCGTCGTGCTGTATTTTTTGACATATGTAGATGAGACGTAGCGTGCATAACCACCATAAGAAATTTTCGTCCATGATCCGGAAACACCGAGATAATTGAACGTTTGTCCTGTATTGACGCTACCCACTACTTTATAAGCTGTTGACGGACCTGTTCGGACGCGAAGACCGTCTGCAAGAACCTTAACTTTATATGTTGTAGCTGCCTCGACTTTTGAAGCACTTGTTGTCGCAAAACCTGAAACTACCAAAGCTGTCATTGTCATTGTTGTAAGTAATCGTTTCATTAAGAGTAATTCCTCCTTAAAAATCTAAAGCGACAGAAGTTGAACATTACAAAATTGTAAGAATTTATGTATATTTATTTATTTTAAAGAATGATTTTTCGCCTGAGATGATTATAGCATCGTCAATAACACGAAAATATTTCAAATATGTTTCAAAATTACGCTTTGTTAACATATATTGTAATGGATTAATAAGTAAAAAAAGAACTGACAAGAAGTCAGTTCTTTTTACGAACATATACCGTCAATCAGCAGAAGATGGTGAAAACACAGTTAAATGTTGAGGAAGTACTTCGACAGTCACGGGAACGTGACCCGCTGTATCACCATCGGCATTAATCGGCAATTCTTCTTTCGAACGGATTTCGACGCGTGTCGTCGTGAAATGCTCGATTTGATCTGCTTTTGACAATCCTCCGGTGATGAGTTTTGGCAATGCTTGAAGCGCATCAAAGAAGCCAAGCTTCGTAATGATGAAACCGTGCAGTAGCCCGTCATCGACTTTTGCGTCTTCTGCAAACGATTCGAAGCCGCCAACGGAATTCGTCAAGGCGATGATGAGCAAGTGTGCTTCTCCGTCGAACTGCTTCTCAGCAGAGTCGATTTCAATTGGATAAGGACTATGATCTTTAAAGGCTTTCAGACCTTCAATGAAATAGGCAACCGATCCAAGCGATGTCTTTTGTTCGACGCTCACCTCTTCGACGGCTTCTGCGATCAGACCAACGGCGATGACGTTCATGAAATAGTGGTCATCGTATTTACCGATATCGAGCGGTCGAGCAGGAGCTTCTGCTAGAATCTGGATCGCCTCTTCTGGATCAGTCGGTATGTGTAAAGCGCGTGATAAATCGTTCACGGTTCCGAGTGGTACGATGCCAAGAGTTGGGCGATGTTGTTGCTCGGCGATTCCTGTGATGACCTCATTGACTGTACCGTCACCGCCCATGGCGATGACAGCATCATATTTTGACTTAGCAGCATGACGTGCGAATTCCGTCGCATCATGTTCTTTTTCCGTGAATCGAACATCGACGGTTTGAAAACGAGTAGCAAGCGTTTCTTCAGCAAAAGATGCGTGCTTTTTTCCGAGTTCTTTACCAGACGACGGATTGATGATCAGCATGACTTGAGACAAGATGAATTCCTCCTTCAGGACAATCTGTTGACTTTTTCCCTGTCCACCTAAAACATAATCTACTTGTTGCATAATAAAACACCGAGTAGGCACAAAAGGCATACTCGGTGCTAAGGATCATGATTCAAATTTTACTGTGACGGTGGAACTTCACCAGCAGCAGGACGAGCTTCTTCTTCGACATCCCAACACTCCGTATTTTCAATACCGAGTGCTTTGGCTGAGAAGACAGGATCGAGTCCCTGTTTCCGTTGATCCTGGTAGTCTTTGATGACTTTGAGGGCAATACCGCTTAAGAGAAGGATCGCCGTCATATTGATCAATGTCATGCCTGCCATGAATAAATCGGCGAAGCTCCATACCATACCGAGGCTAAGAACAGATCCGATGAAGACGAAGCCCATTGTCGCAATACGGAAACCGAAGACGGCTGCCGGACTTTGTTTGATAAATTCAATGTTCGTCTCTCCATAGTAGTAACTACCGACGATTGAGCTGAACGCGAACAAGAAGACACTGAGTGCGATGAATGGTGGAGCAATCGCACCGAATTCCTCAGAAAGTGCATTTTGCAACATGCCGATCCCTTCGCCATTTCCAGCAGCATAACTATCACTGAGGAGAATGATCGTTGCTGTCGCTGTACAGACGATCAACGTATCAAGGAATACACCAAGTGTTTGCAAGAAACCTTGTTTGGCTGGGTGCGAAACTTCAGCAGCAGCGGCAGCGTTCGGAGCAGACCCCATCCCGGCTTCATTCGAGAACAATCCACGTTTGACACCGAGTGAAATCGCAGCACCGACCGATCCACCGAACGCTTGCTCGATCCCAAATGCACTTTTGAAAATCATTGCGAATACACCAGGAAGCTCAGTGAGATTCGTAACGACGACATAAAGGGCAGCAATCAAGTAGAGTCCAGCCATGACAGGAACGACGATCGCAGAAAACTTCGCGACACGGTGGACACCACCAAAGATGACGAGTCCTGTCAAGACGACAAGTACAGCACCAACGACAGCTGTATTGATACCAAATGCATTGTCAAAAGCAGCGGCAATCGTGTTTGATTGAACGGAGTTGAAGATAAGACCGAATGTGACGGCAATTAAAATCGCAAAGACGATTCCAAGAACACGGTTTTTCAAGCCTTTTTCGATGTAGTAGGCAGGACCCCCACGGTAAGCATTCGATTTCGTATCGCGTACTTTATAGACTTGAGCAAGTGTACTTTCGATGAGCGCTGTCGCACCACCGAGGAGAGCAACTATCCACATCCAGAAGACGGCACCTGGTCCGCCAAGTGTGACGGCAATCGTGACACCAGCAAGGTTACCAGTACCGATTCGAGTTGCAGCACCGATAAAGAACGACTGGAGAGAAGTGATACTTTCCCCTTTATCATCTGTTGTTTGTTCACTTTTATCGAGCGTGACGCGGAACATCTCTTTTAAGTAAGTGAATTGGATGAAGCCAGTTCGGATTGTGAAGTAGATCCCGCCGCCGATCAATACGGCAATTAGTACATATGACCATAAAATGTTGTTGGCGTAATCGACACTTCCTTGAATGACTTGCTGAATGGCGTTCATGATGGTGTATTCCTCCCAAAGAATAATAAAAGCTATACGCTAAATTATACGAATTTTCTGATAATATGCAACAACAAAATAAAATTAAATTTTAAAATTTAATAAAGTTAGCTAAATGACAATAAATAGAGAGTCTGAAAAAACACAAAAAACTGTCACTCTCTAATTCAGAGTGACAGCCAAATAAAAACGAATTATCCATATTGCAGTAACTGTTCGTACAGGTCATCGAGTTGCTGTTGGATGGCCTTAGAAACCGTGTCAGTCGAGCCTTCACGCTTTGCTAATTTTCGCTCGAGCCGCTCAATCTGTACTTCTAACTCGTTTTGCGACAGACGCTTTGGTGTGACTACTTTGATGGAAGAAGGCGTAACTAACTCAGTACGCTTCTTTTGAGCATACGTATACGTACCATGATAACGCGTCAGACCGTTTTCGAGCCAAAGGATCTGGGGGAAGAGACGATTCAAGAAATAGCGATCGTGCGAGACCGCAATCAGTGTTCCAGAAAAATTTTCGAGTGCTTCTTCAAGTGTTTCTCTTGATTCAATATCTAAATGATTCGTTGGCTCATCAAGAATCAATACGTTGATTGACGAATGAACGAGGACGGCTAGCTGCAGTCGAACGCGCTCTCCGCCGCTTAGTGACAAAACAGACCGGAAGACAGTCGGTCCAAAGAACAAGAACCGGGCAAGAATGTGACGGGCTTTTGCTTCCGGAACGGCAATCCGGTCTCTGAACCAGTCAATCAATCGAGCGTCCTCTTCGTAATGAGCGTGTTGGGATAAATACCCGACATGATTCGATGGTCCACGCGTGAGTGTGCCCGCGTCCGGTGATAATTCGTCAAGTAGTAGTGATAGTAATGTCGACTTTCCGCTGCCGTTCGTTCCAACAATCGCAATTCGATCCTGGACCATGATTTCAAACGAAATCGCATCAAAAAGTTGTCGCGTCTCGTAAGCAAAAGACAGTGCTTCGGCTCGAAAGACGACTTGGCTCGTGTGATCGGTAGAGGAGAAGGAGATGTCAGCGGTTTTGGCTTCGAGTTGTGGTCGTTTAATCCTTTCAATCCGCTCGAGTGCCCGTTCCATCGATTTCGCTTTACGGAACAGCTTCTCACTCGGTGGAGATGCTTCGTTCGCCCATTGTCGAAGTCGACGAATCGCTTCTTTCATCTTCTTGATTTTTTTCTGCTGCTCCTGATACGCATGGAACTGTTCGAGCAGACGACGTTCTCTCTCGACGACGAACGCACTGTAATTGCCTGCGTAAGATGTCAGCTCGCCATCCTCAAGTTCAATGATTGAAGTGACGACAGCATCTAAGAACACTCGGTCGTGAGAGACGAGTAGAACCGTTCCTGTATAGTCCCGTAAAAACTGCTCCAGCCATTCAACGGCAGCTAAATCGAGATGGTTCGTTGGCTCGTCAAGAATGAGGAGATTCGGTTTCATCAGCAACATACGACCGAGACAAATCTTCGTCTGCTCACCGCCGCTTAGCTGATGGAAGGGGCGAGTGAGTAACGGACGGAGATGTAATCCTTTCACCATGCGCTCAATCTTCGAGTCGAGTAGATAACCATCTTTTTGTTCGAATGCATTCGTCGCTTCCGCATATCGCACGAGTAACGCCTCAAGATCGTCTGGTGCTGTCGCCATCAATTGTTCCAACTGTTGCATCCGAGAACGGATCGAGAGGATGTCTTCAAACGCCGTCCATAGGACGTCGAGTCCCGTCATCGTCTCACTATATACAGGAAGTTGTTCCAAGTAGCCGATCGTCAAACCACTCTTTTGATAGATGACACCACCGTCCGGCTGGTCGAGGCGAGCAAGCAGACGGAGTAATGTCGTTTTACCACTCCCGTTTCGTCCGATCAGACCGACACGATCGTGTTCGTTTAAGAAGAGGGAAACGTCCGTTAAGATCGTTTCGCCTCCGAATTGTTTTGTCAGGTGTTGAATGTCGCAAATCATCATAATCAGTTGATCCTTTCGCGCGCATCAAAAAAAGGAGAGCGCAAATAGCACTCTCCCTAGTGTGTGAAAGATGCGCTTTGCTGTATTTTTCATTCATGAAGTTCTAAAAAAGGGCAGACGGGTGCCTTAGAACGCCATTCCATGAAAAATCGCGCGCAACAGATATAATTGTTCCATCAACCAGTGTTTGCACGCGGCAAAGTCCATCTTTTCACACCACCTTTCATTTCAGATACAATCAGTTTACCATTATTTTGTCAGATGAGAAAGTCTGAATTATTTGAATACCCCAGCAATTGAGCTGAAGAAATCACTCAGACCATCAAATAATTTAGCGAAGAAACCTTTTGTCTCCTCAGACGTTGCAAACGCATGGATATCTTGACCCGCATTTTTCAGTCCACTCTCGATTTGTCCCCAGTTGATGTTCGCTTGCTCCATTTGATTGAACAGATTCGTCAATCGATCCATCTGTGCGTCAGACAATTGGATGTTGTTGTTTTGAATGACTTGGACGATTAGATTTTCAATCTCGACTTTAGTTTCCGGTTTTTGATTCGCGATCTCAGCCTTGATCTCATTCATCAAGTCAGCGACTTTATCCGTTCCGACCGTCTTCCCGACGTCAGATGTGACCGATAATTCTTGCTGTGCTAAATCTTTCCGTTCGTCAGTCAGCTTGATTCCAGTCTCGGCAGAAGTTTGATCATAGGCTTTCATGATTCCTGTTAGTGCCGATGTTCCGGTCACTTTATAAGGAGAAGTGATTGTGATGTCGGCATCTTTGACACCCGCCGTGACGAGAGCGTTCAAGTACATATCTTTTGTGACCCACGTGATGTTTTCCGTCGCAACGGAAAGCCCGTCCCCTTTTTCCGTCAATTCGATTTTAGCGGATGAATACATGTTGCCGCCTTTTTGCGACTGTGGAATGTTTTTCCCGAGATATTTTTCTTCGTCGGCAGAGGTTGCGATGATCGGCGTGATGCCTTCCGGTGCATTAAGACGTGAAAGCACCCAATCCTTATCTTTTGCGCCGAGCGACTCACCGAGTGTGACGATCGTCTTATCGACGACTTGCTCGGCAGATGCTGCTGTCGGGAGTAATAAAGCAGAAGCGATAACGGCTGACGCCATGATTTTTGTTGGTGTATGCATAATGAAATCCTCCAATTGTAAGTAACAGAATGAATTATAGTATCAGGTACTAAAGTTAGTGTACGAGAATGAAAGAAGTTCGGAATCGGTCTGTAGATGGAGACGGCATCCGCCTTCTGACACTTCATAGTATAGCGAAAAGAGGACAACTTGACTTCCGTTTTCAGCATGCTATAGTGGATTTGAATCGAATAATGACCACTAGGGGAGTCGGTAGACCGACTGAGACGAACGAAGACGTTCGGACCCTTTGAACCTGATTAAGTTCGTACTTACGGAGGGAAGTGGCGTCAAGTCTTGTTCTTCTTGCGCCATGCCCGTGTATTTCGGGGTGGTGTTTTTTCGTTTCATAAAAAACGAGGAGGATGAGATTATGACATTCACACAAGAAATCAAGCAGGCGGCACAAGCGTACTGGGATAGTAGTTTTACGCACCCATTCGTACAAGGAATCGGGGAAGGGACGTTACCACTCTCGAAATTTCGACATTATGTCATGCAAGATGCGTATTACTTAAAACACTTTGCGAAGATTCAAGCGAAGGCAGCGTCAAAAGCAGACGACTTTGCGACGATCGCAACACTTGCCGAGCACGCGACTTCGACATATGGGGCAGAACTGAGCCTGCACCAATCATTTTTTGAGCCGCTCGGTATTACGGAAGCAGACCTAGAAGCATTCGAACCGGCACCGACGGCATATGCTTACGTCTCACACATGCATCATGCGAGCGAGGGGACACTCGGTGAGACGATTGCTGCCATCTTGCCATGTTACTGGTTGTATTACGAAGTCGGTCAACAGTTACTGACGTGTACGCCAGAAGAAAAAATCTATCAGCAATGGATTGACACGTATAGTTCGGAATGGTTCGAAAAGGTCGTCTTTGAGCAGATTGCACGGCTCGATGCTTTGGCTGAACAAGCCAGTCCTACGGAACGCGAACGCATGAAACGGCATTTCGTGACGAGCTGTTATTATGAGTTGCTGTTTTGGCATATGGGATGGACAGAAGAAACATTCACGTCTGTGTACGAGACGATTCCGGCGCGAACAGTATCTTCCTAAACGGTTAGATGGTAGAATTAGGTATATCATTTAGCGGAAGTAGGGATTGGAATGGAAACCATCGTCATTTTGCTGGTCATTATCGCGGCCTATGTCGTGCAACGAATGCTTGGAAAAGCGAACGTTAGATTTGCTGGATACATCATCCCCATATTGATGACGGTGTATGGTACATATGCTACCATCTGGAATTTGAAGGTGACGTTCCAGTTCGAATTTAGCATCGGTAGCTTCATTTCAACTGTCATAATGATTGTCATTTATGGTCTGCTGATCTACTCACTTTACCGCGTCTACCAGCGTGCGAAAGCAGAAGCTGAATACCCGTATCAATCGTTAAAAGACCGAAGCATCCTTTAAGGAGCTTCGGTCTTTTGGTGTATTGTGCCATCATTTCTTCCAATTTTTAAAGCCGTCACCGAATTCGAGATGGAGTTGATCGGTAAAGGCACCGTTCTGAAAGACTGGCACATCAACAGGTAACGTACCACGCGGCTTAAACGTTCCGAAGATTGCGCGAATACCTGCCGGGAGATTCGGTCCTGCGGATTTTAAGTTACCAGCTTCAGAGTCCGGTCCGTTCGGATCTCCTTTAAACCCATAGACGAGGACATGTGCCGGTGCATCGGGTTGAACGGCGACATCATATGGATTACGTAGGCTGAGTAAGACAGACGGAATATCTGCTTGTTTCGCATAGCGGAAGATCGAAGCCGGAATCGCTTGTTCTGGTGCGGTGGATAGCAGTTTAGCACTCGTATTGACGTTTGAGCCGACAATGATGTAATCTGCTGCATCGAGTTGCGCTCGAAGGATTGGATTTTGTTCAAGTGGTAGCGTAGTAGCTGAGTAATTCGCTGTCGTTACGTGCCAGTTCCGATTCTTTGGTAGGGATGCGATCGTCTTTTTCATGCTGTCCGTCTGATCCGTTGCTGGGGCGATCACGAGGACATGTGCATTCTTTTTCGGTTTGAACGGTAACGTCCGCTGATCATTTTTCACGAGCGTGACAGCAGCTTCCGTCATCGCGCGTTCTTTAGCTTTATGGTCAGGACTACCGACGACCTGATTCGCTTGTGCGAGTTTATCTGCTAGCGATGTCGTATCCGTCGTACCGTTCCAAATTCCGCGCTCTGCCTTTAGCGTCAGAATCCGTTCAACCGATTGATCAATCCGTTCTTCCGAGAGACGACCGTCTTTGACCGCAGCAATCACATCCTTGAAAATCTGATCGAGTTTTGCGACATCCTGCTCGGAACGAAGAATCGTCGGCATGAGGGCGATGTCGACACCAGCGTCAAAAGTTTTTAAGACAGCTTCTGATTCTGTAAAGTTATCGACGATCGCCTGCATATTCAACGCGTCCGTAATGACGATACCATCGTAGCCAAGTTTTTCGCGAAGCACACCTGTGATGACATCATCCGACAACGTCGCAGGTAAAGGGAAGGTGCCGTTTTTTGACGTGACGACTTCGGATTCGATTTGCGGCATTCCGATGTGTCCTGTCATGATCATATCGATGTCTTCAGCGATCGCTCGCTTGAAAGGCACGAGTTCGACTTGTTCTAGCTCCTGAAGGGAGCGATCAACGACCGGTAAGCCATAGTGAGAATCGGTTGCGGTATCGCCGTGACCTGGGAAGTGTTTGGCAGTTGCTGCGACGCCTTCATCCTGAATGCCCTTCATTAGTGCGGAACCGAGTGTGCCGACGAGCTCCGGATCACTTGAGAACGAACGGACACCAATGACCGGATTTGCAGGATTACTATTGACGTCAAGATCTGGACCGAAGTTGACATTGATGCCGAGCGCCTGTAGTTCGGAACCGATGATGTGACCAGCGTCATTGGCATAGTTGCTACTCCGGGTTGCACCTAACGCCATATTGCCGGGTAAGTTCGTTCCTGTTCCAAGGCGAGTGACGATACCGCCTTCTTGGTCAATCGTGACGAAGAGCGGAATATCGTTACTAGCGTCCTGTTTGACGACTTCTTGCAGATCATGGACGAGTTTCGTCGTCTGTTCAGTTTCACTGACGTTCTCAGCAAACAAGATGACGCCACCTAAATCATAGCGATCGATGATGTTTGCGACTTCTGGAGCAAGGGATGTATGATTACTTCCATTCCACTGCCGGAAGTCCGGCATGATCATCTGTCCGATTTTTTGCTCGAGTGTCATCGCGTCAATCTTTTGATTGATCCGCTCTGTTGATGATTCTGTCGCTGCCATGACAGGCAAACTACTTGAGACGAGTACTGCTGCAAGTCCGGCTGTTAACGTGAACTGACCGATTTTTTTCATGGTGTACGTCCTCCTCTAGGCAAATCATGACTAGAATTCTTTTCAATACGGACAGTATAGCAAGGGGATTTTTTTAAAACAATATTTTATTTGTAAACGATTACAATTTAAAATAAGTTTCATTTAAGTTTTCGATCATATCGAATTGAACAAAAAAAGCGACTCCCCTGAAGAGGAATCACTTTTAAGTAACTCAATTTATCAATCAGCTATAGCGTTCCACGATGCTCGTCAGCTGACGTTCGACGAACGACTGATCTTGTAGTTCACTATTTGATAGACGCTGTTTGATCATCGACTCATCTGCACCAGCCATTTCACTGAATAATGATCCGAGACTGTGCGCACGACGGTCGACTTGGACGATCAAATCAATCCCTGAGCTATCTTGGAGCATGATGATCTCGATCTCATCTAGTTTATGAGCGTAGTGTGTATTGCGTGCTGAATACTCAAGTTCCTGGGCAATCGGTAACTCTTTGCGGAACCGTCCTGGTAACTTTTCCGTGTCGGCTTTCTTCAATCGGAAGCCAAGTGATTCCATCGCATTTAAGACCGTCGCTTGGTAACGGTTCGCTTCGACGATGACAGCGTCACGGTCTGACGGATCAACGGCTTGTGCGATATCAAGACCCGTCTCGATCCATGATTTCGACTGGCTGACAGAGAGTGGCGTATTCAGCGGAACACGTAATGTAAAAGGAATTTCCCGCTCGACACCCGCTTCGATCGTGAACTTCGCTTCGTTAAGGGCAAATCGATCCAGTGTGAACGTCGTAAATGTCGTACTATCATTAACCTCTTGCTTGTACTGGGTGTTGAACTCAAGGTAAATCCGGTCAATCTCTTGATCGACGTTTCCGCCTTTGATATGGACGACACCGTGGATTTGACCGCCTGGTTCGCACCGGTCATCCGTTAAGCGTGTATCGACCGTTGCGGCACCGATTCCGATTTGTGAGAGAATTTTTTTGAACATGATGAATTCCTCCTTTTAGTTACGTACGAATGATAAAGCGTGTAAACTTGTCGAACGGGAACGAATTTGCTACAGTTTCGAAAGAACATCAGAAAAGGACGGGACGACTAGTGGAACTACATGAATTAAAAGCGAGCCTTGCCTCGCAAATCACGCAAGGAACACTGATCCATGCAACGATGAGTAATCCGCGCCAAAAATCAAATGATCTCCGACGAATCAAAGTAAAACCGATTCTATTAAGAGATACGGTGATGATGCAGGTTGAGTTTCAATTTGAACGCGTTATGAAGCATGAAAATATTTTAATCGAAGATTTCATCGGTCGACTCGACGATTTGTTTGCAGAATTCCGGCAATTCCTCTTCCGTTTTGAAGAAGAGGAGTGGCAATTCCAGCTTTCGAAAAAGATGAAGGTTGCGATCAAGACGTCGAAAAAAGAGCCGATGAAAGCTCTGTTGTCGCACGATCGAAAAAAAACCTATCTATTAGAAGATGGTGTACCGGTTCCATTCTTGATCCGTCTTGGCGTCATGACGGAAGCGGGGCAGGTCAAAAAACAGAAGTACGATAAGTTCAAGCAAATCAATCGCTTCCTTGAATTCGTCGAGGATAGCATCGCTGCTTTACCAAAAGGAAAAAAACTTCGGATCTTGGACTTCGGGTGCGGGAAGTCGTATTTGACGTTTGCCCTCTATTATTATTTAAAAGTCGTCAAAGGATTCGACCTTGAAGTCACAGGACTTGATCTAAAGAAGGAAGTCATCGAAGAATGTTCGCAAATTGCGCATGATCTTAATTATACTGATTTGACCTTCCGCGTCGGGGACGTCCATGATTATACCGGTGAGACGGAAGTCGACTTGATGGTGACGCTTCACGCCTGTGATGTCGCGACAGACGTTGCCCTTGCACGAGCTGTTGACTGGAATGCATCAGTCATTCTGAGCGTACCGTGCTGCCAAAAGGAATTGAACCGTCAACTCGATTGTTTTCCGCTTGACGTCATGTTGCAACATGGATTGATCAAAGAGAAATTTGCATCGCTTGCTACGGATTCGTTACGAGCGGAATTACTGACGCTCGTCGGGTATGAAGCACAATTACTCGAATTCATCGATCTCGAGCATACACCGAAGAATGTCTTGATTCGGGCATACAAACAAAACAAGCGACCAACGGAAGAGAAAATTGACCGTTATATCGCTTTCCGTGATCTGTTGCATGCTCGACCGTTTTTAGAAAATGAATTGAGCGACAGACTTGGACAGATTTCACCGAAACTCGTACAATAAGAAGGAGAACGAATCAAAGGAGGCAATACGATGGATTTCCAAATGTATTTTGAAGATGTCGTCCAAACAGCCCGCAAAGAAGCAAACGCTGCTGGATTTGAAGAATTAACGACGCCAGAGAGCGTGGATGAAGCAATGAAACGCGAAGGGCTAACACTCGTCCTTGTCAATTCAGTATGTGGATGTGCTGGCGGGATCGCCCGTCCTGCTGCAGCGTACGTCAACCGGAAAGAGGGCATCAAGCCTGATCATTTCGTTACAGTATTTGCTGGACAAGATCGCGAAGCAACAGACCGAGCACGTGAGTACTTCGAAGGATACCCACCTTCATCTCCATCATTTGCGTTAATGCAAGATGGAAACATTCTCTCGATGGTTGAGCGGTTCGACATCGAGTCATTCACGGCAGAAGAAGTCGTCGAGAAACTCGAATCATTGATTGAAATTTACGCATAAGCGAAGAAGACTCCTGAAAAGGGGTCTTTTTTTTGTAAATTCATAAGTCTAGCATAATAAAAATGAAGTTTGAAAGCGTTTGCAAAAATGTATAAAAAGTCATTTATGCATGAATTATGAATAGAAAATGAAAATATTTTATATATTTATGCTTTACAGTGAATAAATATTCGTATATCCTAAAAGCAATAGAACAGTTCAGGCTTTTCGGTATTGAATTGGACATACACATAAGTCATACTATTGTTAAAGTTCTGACGATTGAGCGTTGGAAGGGGAAAACTCGAATGAAAAAATTATTAGCAACGGCAATGGCAGGCATCCTGGCGGTCACGATGGCAGCATGTGGCGCATCGGAAGAATCAACAGGTGGATCAAGTAACAGCGATAAAGTGTTGACGATGGGAACGTCAGCGGATTACTTCCCATTTGAATACATCGATACGAAAAAGGGAGAAGACATCGTCGGGTTCGACGTTGCCATCGCGAAGGAAGTCACCAAGAATCTTGGATATGACTTGAAAATCGAAGACATGGAGTTCGGTAGCTTACTAGGTGCCCTTAGCTCAGGTCGTGTTGATTTCGTCATGGCAGGGATGACACCAACGGAAGAACGGAAGAAAAACGCCGACTTCACAGATATCTACTTCGAATCGAAGAACTTGGTCATGACAAAAGATAAAGCGATCAGTTCAGAAGATGAACTCAAAGGTAAAAAAATCGGTGTCCAGCTTGGTTCAATCCAAGAGGGACTTGCGAAAGATCGTTTCAAGGATAGTGAAGCCGTTCCATTGAACAAAATTCCAGAAATCATTCAAGAGTTAAATACTGGTCGAATCGATGCCCTCATTATCGAGGACGCAGTTGCTGTTAAATACATGGATCAAGATGCATCTCTGAAAACGTACCAAATCGAAGAGGATGGTCCAGCTGGTTCAGCGATTGCCTTCAAAAAAGGAGATAAGATGCGTGACGATTTCAACAAAGAGCTGAAGAAGATGATCGACAGTGGTGAAATCGATAAATTAGCAGAAGAATGGTTCCAAAAAGAAGCAAAATAAGTCAAGTGCATGGGGGTGGGGGTAACCTCATCCCTTTTGTGCGACGTTAGGAGATTGATTATGATAGACTTTACAAAGATTCAAGATTCAATTCCATATATTCTCGAGGGAATTCCGGTCCTCTTCCAAGTCGTCATCGTCGCGGCGATCTCCGGGATGCTGATCGGAATTGTCGTCGCGGCACTGAAAATCACGAAGAGTCGCTTCATCCGTTTCATTGGACATGCGTACACAGCAATTTTCCGGGGAACCCCATTGATCTTGCAACTCGCGATCGTCCACTTCGGTCTACCGCAATTGACAGGGTATGTCACGACAGGGTACCAATCGGCAATCATCGCCTTCTCCTTGAACTCCGGAGCTTATATTTCGGAAATCATTCGGGCAGGGATTCAAGCTGTTGATCGTGGGCAATGGGAAGCAGCGGATGCACTCGGTATTTCGTATTTCAAACAACTACGTTCGATCATTTTGCCGCAAGCCTTTAAAAATATCCTTCCTGCGATCATGAACGAATTGATCACGTTGACGAAGGAATCGGCACTCGTCTCGACGGTCGGTGTTCTTGATGTCATGCGTCGCGCTCAAATCGTCGGAGGAGAAAAGGCGATTTATTTCGAACCGTTATTGTTTGCCGGATTCGTCTATTTTGTTCTCGTCATGGGATTGAGCTTGATAGGCCAACAAGTCGAAAAAGCTATGAGAAAGAGTGGGTAATCAGATGGAACCTATGATCCAAGTCACCGATTTGCATAAGCAGTTCGGAAAATTAGAAGTATTAAAAGGTATCTCGACGACGGTTACGCGCGGAGAAGTCGTCGCTGTCATCGGACCGTCGGGGTCTGGTAAATCAACATTCTTGCGTTGCATCAACTTACTTGAACAACCAACGAGTGGGACGATCATCGTCGACGGTTTCGAATTGACGAAACCAAAAGCGAACATCTCAAAAGCACGTCAGAACATCGGGATGGTTTTCCAACAATTTAACTTGTTCCCGCATAAGTCTGTCCTCGATAATCTGACGTATGCACCAATCAACGTGCTCGGTATCTCAAAGGACGAAGCGATCAAACGAGCGGAAACGTTACTTGATCGTGTCGGTCTAGCCGAAAAACGCGATAATTATCCGAATCAGTTGTCAGGTGGGCAAAAACAACGGGTCGCGATCGCACGTGCCCTTGCGATGGAACCAAATGTCATGTTGTTTGATGAACCAACGTCAGCGCTTGACCCGGAGATGGTCAACGAAGTGCTTGACGTCATGAAGCAACTTGCTGAAAGTGGGATGACGATGGTCATCGTTACGCACGAGATGGGCTTTGCAAAAGAAGTCGCCGATCGTGTCCTGTTCCTCGATGAAGGGATTCTGATGGAAGAAGGTTCACCGGTTGAACTCTTCGACAATCCGAAAACAGACCGAGCGAAAAAGTTCCTCGAAAAAGTTTTATGATGACAGTGCGCTAACTCTGAAAAGGGTTAGCGTTTTTCGGTTTTTAGTATAGAGGGGGAAGATTGATGAAAAAATTACTTGAAGGTCATCATACTCGTCTGACGCGTTTTCAATCGGAAGATACCGAAGTGATGCAGCGTTTGCTTGACGATGCGACGTTTGCTCGTCAGTTCAGTGCGACACCATTCCGTCATTTGTCGACGGACAAAATTGAACAGATGATGGCGACGGATGCACCGGAGACATTCCGATTTGCGATTCGTAATTTTGAAGATGAGCGGATGATCGGCGTCATTGCACTAGAAGATATTCTATTTACACATGGAACGGCATGGCTGATGATTGGTATCGATCCGGATTGCGAAGGACAAGGATATGCGACGGATGCCATGGAGACACTGCTTGAGTATGCCTTCTTAGAGCTGAATTTGTACCGGATTCAATTGACGGTCTTTGATTATAATACGCGTGCGATTGAATTATATGAACGGCTTGGTTTCGCCCAGGAAGGGAGATACCGATCTTTTTTGCGGCGAGACGGAGAGCGGCATGATATGTTACTTTACGGATTACTTGAACCAGAATGGAGGGGACGACAATGATTCAAGAAACGGAAATCTTCGTCCGGTCGTTTCACGCGACGGACTTTTCAGGTCATGATTATGCCCATATCGAACGGGTTCGCCGTTTAGCGTTACATATTGCTAAACAAGAAGGTGGGAATATTCGGATCATCGAACTAGCGGCTCTACTTCATGATGTAGCAGATAGCAAACTCGGGGGAACGGCAGAAACGGTCGCCACGTTTTTGCAAGGAAAGGTGACAGAGGAAGAACAAGAACAGATTCTAGCCATCATTACGAGCCTGTCGTATAAAGATGGCACACGCCCACCGATCGAGACGATCGAAGGTCAGATCGTTCAGGATGCCGACCGCCTTGATGCGATTGGCGCAATCGGAATTGCCCGCACGTTTCAGTTCGCCGGTCGGTTCGGGGAGCCGATGCATGTACCTGGACTCGCACCGCGAGAGCCTGGTGACCGAACCGGGGAGACGAGTGCCTTGAATCATTTTGAAGAGAAGCTATTTCGACTCAAAGATTTAATGAATACGAAAACGGCACGTCAGTTAGCCGAGGAGCGTCATCGCTATATGGAAGAGTTCGTTGCACGGTTCAAAGAAGAGTGGGATGGTTCGACAGATAGCTGAAGACTTGTTTTCGAAATGACTAAAAAACAATGCGCATTTTCCGATTAAGCTTACGGAAAATGCGCATTGTTTTTGTCTTTAACTGAGGATGATCGCTGTAATCAGACCGAGTGCTGCGAATAGACCAACGATCGCCCCACCTTCTTCGTGGGCTTCCGGCATCATCGTCGAGGCGAGCATCGCGATGATCCCACCGCTTGCAAATCCACCAATCATCGCAAACTGCATGTCTGGAAGTTCGGAGAGAATCGTATAACCGGCAAGAGAAGCGAGGGCAGAGATCAACCAGACGACTCCCCACATCAATAGTACTTGTTTCTTCGAAAAACCGTCTTTTCGTAAGCCCGTCGTACTCGATAAACCTTCTGGGATGTTACTGACGAAAATCGCTGCAACGAGGGCGGCGCTGACATTTCCGGATAACAGACTGGCACCGATCATGATTGATTCCGGAATGGCATCAAGAATCGTCCCGAAGAAAATCGCTGTTCCTGTTCCTTCATTCCCACCAGATGAGCGTTTCCGCTTACTCGCGCCGCGTGACGAAACGAATAGGTCAAAACCAGTGAAGACGAGTGCCCCGACGATAAAGGAAATCGCAACGACAAGCGTCGTTGATTTCTTTAATGCTTCATCGAGTAACTCGAATGTCGCTGCACCAATTAAGATACCGGTCCCAAACGACATGATGTAACCGATCAGTCGTTGTTTTAGCGGTAAGTATAATCCAAACAGAGCGCCGATCACAACGGCACCACCTGCTAGCGCTCCCCAACCGAACGCTTCCCACATACGATCGCCTCCTTCTTGTCCTTTCTACCTGTTCTAGATAATTCATAAACATAGCGAAAAGAAAGAAAAATAGTTCGAGACGAATGCAAGGGGCTGACTCAAAAAAAGAATGTCGCGTCTTTTCACGCCCTTTTCTCAGGCGAGACACAAGCTAGTTTTCCTGCTTCATTCAAGCAGGAAAACTAGCTTGTTCGTCTCTGACAGCGCAAAAATGCGCTTTTTCCTGTAGGAGTGGCGTGAAACGCGTCATTCTTATCTTTGTGGAGACTGACTACTTAAGTCATTAAATCTCAATCATCAGAACGGTTGTTTATTTAACCAATGACCACCGTCAAGAGCGATACATTCTCCGTTTAGGTAGCGGGCTTGATCCGATACCATCCAGGTAGCGAGCGTTGCGATCTCTTCCGGTGTACCGAATCGACCGAGCGGCACGTTGCGACGAATCCGTTCTGCGTGTTCTGGTGATAAAGCGAGTTTGTCAGCACCACCTGTCCGTTCGATTGGTCCCGGACTGATAGCGTTGACACGGGCTTGATATTTATAACCCCACTCGACGGCAAGCGTTCGTGTCAAGTTCAGAACGCCAGCTTTCGCTGCAGCACTCGGAGCGACACCGACACCTGCCTGCCAGGCATAAGAAGCGACGATATTGACGATTTGTCCACCAACGACCTGATCTTCTTGCCAGCCTTTGACCAGCGCATGACAGCAGTTGAAGGTTCCGTTGAGGACGATGTCGATGACGGTCTTCCACCCATTCGGTGATAACTCGTCGGTTGGACAGATAAAATTCCCGGCAGCATTGTTGATCAATGCCTCAAGACGACCGAATCGTTCGCGTGCTTGATTGACAGCTGCGAGACAAGCATCTGCGTCACGAACATCCATCTGAATCGTCAAGTGTTCGCCGTGAATCTGCCCTAATGCTTCATCCATGAGTTGCAAGCGTTCCGCGTCCCGTCCCGTAACGACGACATTCCATCCGGCTTCCTTTAAGGCGAGCGCCATCGCTTTCCCCATTCCGTTCGTTCCACCCGTCACCATGATTGTTTGTGTCATATTGATTCCTCCTTTATGTAATGAATGAACAACCATTCATATTCTTTATTCAAAAAAGAAGGAGCGAACTCCTTCTTTTTTTGCTTATTGTGTTGCAAGAGCTGTATCTGTTAAGACAGGAACGACTTGTTTTTTGCGAGAGACGACACCTTCGAGGTAGACGAGGTTGTTCGTCGCTTCAAGACCGTAGGCACGTTCGACGAGATTCGCTTCTTTCCCGAGGACGAGTCCAACAGAGTTGTTCGTCAAGATATCCGTGACGATGAAGACGAATAGATCAAGACCTTTTGCAAGGATGACTTCGTTGATCGCTGTTTCGAGTTCTTCTTGGCGAAGCAAGACTTCAGCTGTATCAACTGTATTGACTTGAGCGATTTCGACTTTGAGTGTGCCCATCGTGAACTCTTTCGCGTCAAGTGAAATCAATTCTGGAACGGTTTTCTTCGAGAGATCCGCTCCAGCTTTGAGCATCTCAAGACCGTAGACGTTTGCATCGACACCAGCGATTTCTGCGAGTTCACGTGCTGCGATGATATCTTGCTCCGTGCAAGTCGGTGATTTGAACAGAAGCGAGTCAGAAATGATTGCTGATAGCATTAGACCAGCGATTTCTGGTTTGATCGCAACACCGTGTTCCTTATAGAGCTTGTTGAGGATCGTTGCCGTACAACCGACTGGTTCTGCTCGGTAATAGACAGGATCTGATGTTTCGAAGTTTGCGATCCGGTGATGGTCGATGACTTCCGTTACGGTAACGGCATCGATATCGTTCGCACTTTGTTGACGTTCGTTGTGATCGACTAAGATGACGTGTGACGCTTCTGTTGCCACTTCTGTCACTAGACGTGGTGCTGATACTTTGAACGTATCGAGTGCGAATAACGTTTCATCATTCATTTCACCAAGACGGATGGCTTCGGCATTGACACCGAGTGCCTTCTTTAATTCTGCATAAGCAATTGCCGATGTGATCGTATCGGTATCAGGATTTTTGTGACCAAATACTAAAACTTTTTCCATGACGTGTTCACTCCTCAATGATTGTTGTCTCGCCCTATAGTGTATCATATCTCTGATTTAGAAAGCGTTCATTTTCACCATGATACCAGCGATTTTTTCACTCCAAAAAGGGTCAGACGCGTAAAAGACGTTCATCCCTTTTTGTTTGTTTCCGAGGTAGGCGCCACGGTAATAGCGACCATCCCGATCGAGATAGTCGTTTGCGATGAAACGACCAGTTTGCTGGATCGAGTCCGTCAAGGATTTATAGACAGTTGCATCTTCTCCTGGTGCGGAATCTGTCGCATTGACACCAAACAGGTTATTTTTCTCCCGGGCAATCTCAGACCGCCCATAATCGGATTCGTGGATGGCGTGTGCAAGCAGATAAGCAGCGTTAACCCGATATTTCTTTTCAACGGATTTGAAAACTTTCCCTTTACCGATCAAGGGGCTGTCCGGTGCTTGATCCTTGATGAATGCGTCGAGTTGTTTGGCGCTGAGCCGCGTCGGTTTCGTCAAATCACGCGTTAGTGTCTTCGATTCAACATATTTCGTCGTCCGAGACGTCGCGTTCGTCGCTTCACCAGCGACAATCAATCCACCGAGCCCACTGTCCGCAACGATATAGTGAAGGAGGCGATCGCCCTTCGTCTGATAGTAGGATGCGTTCGAGACACGTTCTGCAGGGAACGGGCGTAAGCGATCTGTTGGTACATGACCAGTCACACCGGCAATGCTGACGCGACTCGTCTTTTCCCCGAACTCAAGCAACTGGACGCGTGTTCCGGAAGCGACGTAGGTGAGTCGTTTTTTTAAATCAGCATCGCGATGAATCGACAGAATACCGCGATCGTCGACGATTCCAGTACCTTGTCCACCGAGGTAGACATAACGATCATCTGACGAACGTTTGACAGCACCTTGTTCTCCCGCATGCGTCTTCGCTTCCGCAAACGTCTGGAAGTCTTGTTCGCTAATCTTACCCTTGTCATATCGTTCTGCCGTGTACGGTGCCGGTGGTGTTAAGACGGTCTTCGGCTCATCACGGAGCCAAAAGAATAAGAGAACGCCGATGAGAAAGAAGAAAAGTAATCCTTTTAGTGAACCGGTCCGGCGCACTGGGCGACCGGGACGGATAGTGCGTGTTGTCAAAGAAAATCACGTCCTTTAAAAAGCAATGGACATTCGTGTCCAACGTAGGTAGTCTAACAAAGAAAAACAAAAGGGGGTGAACCTGTTGCAAATCGGTTATCGCACGCTGAAGACAGCAGTCGCTGCTGCGCTCGCGATGTGGATCGCAGAACAGCTCAAGCTCGACTATTACGTCTTCGCTGCCATCATCGCCATCTTGAGCATCCAATCGACACGAAAGAAGACGTTTCGGTCTTCTTACGAACGCATCATGGCATCATTACTTGCCATCGTGCTCGGATTCATTCTATTCGAGGTCATCGGCTATCGTCCGGTGACGTTATTGATCTATTTCATTTTATTCCTTCCCTCCGTTCAACGCCTCCGACTTCAGGACGGCTTCATCACGAGTGTCGTCATTCTGACACATTTGTATACGGAACGTCAGCTCAACGCGCACATCCTGTTAAATGAATCCTTATTGCTTGGCATTGGAGTCGGTGTCGGATTGCTTGTCAACATGTACATGCCAAGTCTCGATTTGTTGATTGACGACCGCCGAGAAAAGATTGATCAACGGATCGCTGCCTTATTCTTCGAAGTCGCCGCTGCGATCGAGACAGGGCGGGTCAATCATCATGCGTTGACGCTTGACGAGACAGAACGTCTGTTACGTGAAGGAAAGGATGCCGCCTTAAAACGGATGGGAAACGCAATCGGTCGTCGGAACGATGATGAAGATTATGCCTACTTCCGGATGCGCGAACAACAATTCGAGTTACTGCGCGGTATCGTCCATCATGCCGAGGAACTCGTCCTCGTCGTCGAAGAAGGAAAAAAAGTCGCCGACTTCTTTCGGACGATTGGTGACAATGTCCGACCTGAAGCCGACGCAATGGTGTACATTTCAGAACTAGAGGCATTATTGACACGTTTTCGTGCCTCTGCCTTACCCGTCACGCGGGAAGAGTTCGAGGTCCGCTCTGCCTTACTGCACATGCTACAAGAAGCGGAGCAATATTTACGTTTAAAACAACGCTACGTCAATCAAAAGAAATAAAACATCGTCGAGGCGAACGTACCAATCAGGAAGATCGCTAAAATCCCGATCGTCGTCCATTTGATGATGCGTTGTTGTTTCGATGGTTTTGCCATATCGTCATTGACTCCTCTCTCGTATCGACTGATTACTGCCATTGTACAAACAACCTTTCAGAAGTGCAAATGACGATGGGGATGGTATACTAAAAAAGCGCTAGTGGATTGAAACATATTAGGAGGAGGGTTTTGTCATGGTCAATGAACAACGCGTATTAGATACGTTTTTAGAACTTGTCCAGATCGATTCGGAATCAAAAGAGGAGGCACGCATTTGTGCCCATTTGAAAAAAACGTTCGAGGATCTCGGATGTGATGTGTTCGAGGATGACGCTTCATCCAAGACGGAACATAAAGGAAACAATTTAATCGTCACGCTTCCGGCAACGAAAGACGGCGTCGATAAAATTTATTTCACTTCCCATATGGATACGGTATTCCCGGGTCAAGGCATTAAACCGATCATCGAGGACGGTTACGTCAAGACGGACGGCACAACGATTCTTGGGGCAGACGATAAAACAGGTCTCGCATCTCTGATCGAACTCGTGCATGTATTGAATGAAACGAAACAACCTCACGGAAAAATTCAGTTCGTCATCACAGTCGGTGAAGAATCTGGACTCGTCGGTGCGATGGTTCTTGATCCATCAAAAATCGATGCCGATTACGGTTTTGCACTCGATTCAGATGGAAAAGTCGGAGACATCATCACGGCTGCCCCAACACAAGCAAAAGTCAATGCGAAGATTTTCGGGAAAACAGCTCACGCTGGTGTAGCACCGGAAAAAGGTGTCTCGGCGATTACGATTGCTTCGAAAGCGATCGCGAAGATGCCGCTCGGTCGAATCGATGAAGAGACGACGGCGAACATCGGCCGATTCAGCGGTGGTGGTCCATCGACGAACATCGTTTGCGATTATGTCGAAATCTTTGCTGAAGCACGGTCACTCGTCGCTCCAAAGATGGAAGCACAGACAGAGAAGATGAAAGCGGCGTTTGAAGAAGCGGCAGCAGAGCTTGGCGGTCGCGCTGAAGTCGAAGTCAAAGTCATGTACCCAGGCTTCAAGTTCGAGGATGGAGATCAAGTCGTTGAAGTCGCGAAAGCAGCGATCACTCAACTCGGACGGACACCACGTCTCTTACATTCTGGTGGCGGATCAGATGCCAACGTCATCGCTGGTTTTGGTATCCCAACGGTCAACTTGGCTGTCGGATATGAAGATATCCACACGACAAATGAGAAGATGCCAATCGAAGAACTCGTCAAAACAGCGGAACTTTGCGTGACGTTAGTCGATTACATCACGAACAAATAAGCTGATGAAACACAAAAAAGAGTGTACCGCAACATTGCGGTACACTCTTTATCATTGTACGATTAAACTACTTGAGGACGATCAACATATTCCATAGACTCTAGAACGAGTTCTTCTGTACATAATAAGGTCGAAGCGATTTCATCAATTTGAATCGACTTTCCGTATTTTTGCCGATAACTCTCGTTCAGTTTGCGGGCTTCCCGGACGATGCGGGTATAGGTCCGTTCAATTTTAGTCATGGAAAAAACCACCTTCCAAATCTGAATAGGTACAGTTTACCATGCTTCACCGGATGAAAGGTGTATTTTGTGTATAAAAAATGCTAATTTTACGAAAAGGGGAAAAAGATGGAATTTTATTTTTTAGGGACAGGAGCCGGTATGCCGTCGAAACAACGGAACGTCACATCGATTGCCTTGTTACACCCCAAAATGACGTGGTTGTTCGATTGTGGCGAGGCGACGCAGCATCAAATCTTACACAGTCCGATTAAACCACGTAAAGTCAATGCGATTTTCATTACCCACCTGCATGGGGACCATATCTTTGGACTGCCTGGTTTCATCAGTACAAGAGCGGCGCTAGAAGGAACGACACCGCTCACGATCTATGGACCGACTGGGATTAAAGAATGGATGGACGCGACATTACGCATCACAGGGACGTATTTGCGATACCCGCTGCGGATCATTGAAGTCGAGGATGGTCAAACCTACGAACAGGATGGATTTCTCATTACCGCGCGCCTGCTCGAACACCGTTTTTCAGCGTTCGGATATCGACTAGAAGGACCAGAGGAACGAGGAGCGTTACGTGTTGATGCGCTAAAAGCACTAGGCGTACCATCTGGTCCACTCTATCGCCGAATCACACTCGAAGAAACATTTGAATTCGATGGTACGATCTATGCGTCGTCGGACTTTTTAGAAGCACCAAAACCAGGGATCAAACTGGCCGTTCTTGGTGATACGATGCCATGCGAAGCGGCGATTGAACTCGCGCGAGACGTCGATGTGTTAGTGCATGAGGCGACGTTTGCAGACAGTGAAGTCGAACACGCCGGACGCTTCGGGCACTCGACCGCCCGTCAGGCAGCCGAAATCGCGGATGCGGCACAGGCAAAAAAACTTCTGTTGACGCATGTATCCGCCCGTTATGTCGATCAAGAAGAAGTACTGGAGCAAGAGGCGCGAGAAGTATTCGCGAACAGTCATCTCATGAATGATCACCGGGTCGTCCCGGTCAAAGGATAGGCGATGGACTTTCTCATTTTATGGGCGCTCTTTTTACTGGCTGCTAGCGGATTAGGCTTTTTACTCGAGCGCCGGACAGAAAAAGAAAAATATTTGTACATGAAGTTCATTTTTTATGCGTGTCTCGGTGCTGTGTCATTTCCCGTTTATGATATTCAGCTACCGCTCGGCATCATTATTTTCTTGATCGTCCTGCACCCCAAAAAGAACTCGCGTTATAAACGCTATATGGCACTCTTTGGATTCCTGTTCTTCTTATTCCAACTCTTTCTCGGACCGTTTGACGCTGGGATGTTGCGGGAAGAAACGCAACAGATTGGTCGCGTGACAATCACGGATGATTCATTTGACAGTTTTCTCGCACAAGTCGAACGACGTGTCGGGGAAGAGGGGCTACGCATGGAACAAAGTCAGTTGATGTTTGATCGCGGTGGAAATCTCCGAAATGCTTCGTTTGAGATGCTCGTTCAAACACCGAAACGTTTCATTCGATATGATGTCAGTTATCAGGAATTGACAGGTACGATCTCCTATCGACCGCGTGAAGAGTTGACGACAAAATCCCTGACCTCGTACTATCAAAAGTTGATCGATGCTGAACAATCGTTTGAAATGTTACGAAAGCTCTCGATTCACGAAATTTTACACGATTCGAAAACACCATACATCGAGATGGATCTCGATGGTCTATACGAAACATTCAGTCTGCAAGATGCGACAGTCTTTTTGATTGATGACAAAGGGAAACTGATTCCGTATGTCAATACCGGAGACGATGTTTTAGCGAATGCGATCCGTTTGACGTATTACCGTTCTGACGGTCAATCACTTCGAGATAAAACCATTCTTTTATACAATTACAGCTTTGAGACATCAAGGCGAAAAGGAGTCGTACGATGAAAAAATGGCTATTTGCCGCAAGTATCGTGTTACTTGCCGGTTGTGCAGAAGCAAAAGAGGAGCAACAAACAGCGTCATGTGACGCGGAAGTCAAAGTATCGGTCGTCGATCATGTTAAGGATAAGACGTTGTTTGATAAAGACGTTTGTCTTAATAAAGAAGACACGGCACTTGATGCGCTCGAAGACACGACACTCGATGTCGTCAAAACAGGTAAAGGTGAGATGGCATACGTCACGGCAGTCGATGGGATTCGTGAAAAGTCAGCTGGTGCAGGAAGTGGCTGGGTTTTCGGTGTCAATGGAAAACCGGGTGAAGTCGGTGCCGGAAGTTATGAACTGAAAAAAGGAGATCGTCTCGAATGGCGATTTGAAAAAGATGCAATGGCTTATTTTGAGTAAACCAGAACGGGAGCGACTTCACCCAGTGAACGTCGCTCTCTTTTTCATCGGGATGATCATGATTCCTTTCGTCCTCACACACGACCAAACGACCATCGTCGTCTATCATCTACTGCTCTTTTTATTCGTTCAAGAACGAAATGTCTTTCGTTATTTAGTCCTTCCAGCTCTTTATGCGGTCATGATGTGTGTGCCGCTTTTGTATGGAGCGAGTATCGACACGGTGGCAATCTATGAGACGACGATTCAGGTGACGCTATTCGTCACTTCGAGTCAATGGATCTTCACATTGGTTCGACTCGATCAGATGGGACCATTATTTCGTTTTTTACCCCGATTGACGCGGTTGACAGGTATGGTGCTGGCGTTAATTCCGTCTTTCCTACGAACTTGGCCGGAAGTCAAGATGAGTCATCCGGATGCGTCGCTTGCTGTTCGACTAGAGCGGATGGCGGCCTATCATATTATACCGATCGAAGCGGCACCGTCTCGCTTAAGACCGGTAGCGAGTCGTGATGTGCAGACCGGGGTACTGCTCACGATTAGTTTAGTGCTCTGTTTTACACCATGGGCAATCATTACGGCGATTGCTTTACCGGTATCGTTATTATTTACGAAAGGGGGAATCCGGGATGCCTATCATGTATACCGACACCGATCGAGAAGAACGTTTACGACGACAGGCAAACGAACATGAACAAGCTGTTTTGACACCAGAGCGACTACTACATGGACGTGTCCGGGATCTTCTCGCTACCGTTTCTTTGTTTCGGGCAGGAGAACTCGCGACCTTGCTAGGACTAGAAGCTTTTTTTGAAGCCGAGTCGAGTGAACTCTCATCCGGAGAACAACAGCTCGTTGCGCTCGGTCATGCCTTGTCTTCGTCACCAAAGACCCTGTTCTTGTCGGAACCATTTCTGTTTCTTGATCATGTCCGGCGGAAGCGATTGATGGGATTGCTTGAAGAAATCGAACGACGGTTTGATTGTCAAATTCATTGTTCGATGACGAGACAATCCGACCTCTCGCGTACGAGTGAACCGGTCGAAACGACAGGACGTCTCTTAGACTGGATTGAGAACGTCCAGCACCGTTATCCGCTACAGGCGCGTTATGCACTCGTGACAGGGAAATTATCGTTTCATCAAGGTGAACGGATTGCGATCGTCGGTGCAAATGGAAGTGGGAAATCGACGTTACTACGGCTTGTACTCGGAGTTGAGCGACCGCTATACGGCAAAGTCCGGCGTTCGGGGCAGACGCATTATGTACCAGCGCATCCGATGCTCGCACCACTAAATGACCGAAGCGGTAGTTTTGCGACGCAAAAAAAACGTCTTTTAGACGAGATCGATTGGTGCAAGGACAGCTATTACTTTGATGAACCGACGGCTGGTCTTGAGGATCCAGCGCGGATGGCTTTCATCGATTCGTGGAAGATGAGTCCGGCGGCACTCATCGTCATGGCGACACATGATCCAGCCCTGATCCGCGCAGCGCAGCGGATCATCTATCTCGTACACGGAGAAATTGCCTTTGACGGACCAACGGAGCAATTTTTACAGGAAAGCCGGCTATTTGTATGATCGTAACAACGATTCTGATCGTTTGTCTGTTCTTGATCATCTTTGAAAAACTGCCGATGACAGATCAGCGATTACGATTCATTGCCATCATCACGGCAGCGGCAATCGTCGGACGATTGTTGTTCTCCAGTTTGCCGAACATTCAGCCGGCAACGGCTCTCATTTTATTAGTAGCCGTATTCGTCCATCCGGTCGTCGGTGCCATTTCTGGGATGCTTGTCGTCGTATTGACAAGTTTGTTTCTCGGAAGCGGTCCGTTCGTTCTCTTTCAGGCGCTAGCGTATGCAACCATCGCTAGTCTAGGATTCGTTCCGTTTCTTCGTTACCGGATTGTATTGACTGGATATGGATTTCTCGCTGGTTTCTTATACGGATGGGTAAGTAACCTCGGGTTCTTAGTACTGACCGACTTTTCGTGGCAAGCTTTCTTCACCTTACTCGTGACCGGAGGAACGTTTGATTTGCTACACGGATTCAGTAACGCCATTTTCATTTGGATATTGTTTCCGATTTTTTTACGAATTATGCATTCATTCGATGAAAAGAGGGGTACAGAATAGTAACATACCGAACAGGAGGGAAGGCATATGCTGGGATCATCGATTTCGCTTGCTTATGTCGTCATGTTGCTCATCGTCTCGAGTGTCGGCTTAGTGTTTGGCAGTATTCTGTTGATGAAAGGTACGATTAGAGGACGTTACGCTGCTTGTTACTTACTCGCTGCTGCTATTTTCCCAAGCGCCATGTTGATTACCTCATCAGAAGGATTACTATGGCAACATTTACGATTCGAGAGTTCATGGTTCCTCGCGATTGTCTCCTGGCTACTCGTCTTATCGACGGGCTACATCGTCTCGATTACGGGTGCGCTCGTCATTCGTTATCTGTACCGCTACACGACGACCTTTGATCGCGTTAAACGGTACGCGACGCGACGGTTTCGTCATCACGAAGCGTAAACAAAAATACGGAAGAACCAGATGTCTGGCTCTTCCGTATTTTTTATGAATTCGCGTACAGGAGATCTTCTTCTGTCGAGGACTCTTGCTGGCGAGCAGGGTCCTGGATCCGACCAGTTACTTCCGTCAGGAGACGGCGTGGCAAGAGACGAGATAAGGAAACCATGGCGCGGTTGCTCGCACCTGGAACGACGACACGGCGACCTTTGAGCATGCCACGATACCCTGCGAATGCGACGAGGTGCGACGGCATACTCTTGAACGGGAGCGTGATGTTCGCTCGATCGAAGAAGTTCGTATCAGTCGGTCCCGGACAGAGGCAGGTTACGCTGACACCCGAGCCATCGACTTCCGTTGCGAGTGCTTCGGAGAACGAGAGGACATAGGCTTTCGTCGCATAATACACACTCATGTAAGGTCCTGGCATGAAGGCGGCAACGGATGCGACATTCAAGATGCGTCCGAAGCCACGTTCGACCATCCCTGGTAAGAGTCGTTTCGTCAGGTCCGTCAAAGCGACGACGTTGACTTGGATTGAGTTAATATCTTCCGTTGGGTCAATTTCAGCAAACCGTCCCGACGTAGCGAAGCCGGCATTGTTGAACAATAGATCAACTGTTAGCTCTTGCTCCTCTAAGTACTGCACAAGGTGATCAACACTATCGTGTAGTGATAAATCAGCAGCGAATACATAGACTTTGATCTGATACCGTTTTTCGAGAACTTGTTGTAGTTCTTTCAGTTTCTTTTCATTGCGGGCAACGAGTACGCAATCAAAACCATCTCGCGCTGCGAGGACAGCGAGATCGAGTCCGATTCCACCCGATGCACCAGTAATCAGTGCCGTTTTTCGTAACATAGGACATTCCTCCATTCGAAATCGTGAATCTGAGTCTAGTGTATACCATTCCATACCGTTCCCGCGAATCCTGTCTCGTAAGCATTTACTTTTCTTATCACTGGTCCAACCAGTATGATAGAACTGGAGAGAGGAAGTGGAAGGGATGAGGAAAAAAGTAACCGTCGCGTTGTTGCTCGCGACGTTTTTAGCCGCGATCGAGGGGACGATCGTTGCAACGGCAACACCTGTCATGGCAAGTGAGCTGAACGGGGCAAAATTAGTCAGTTGGATCTTTGCTGGATTCTTGCTATTCATGGCTGTCTCGACGCCGATTTACGGGAAAATGGCCGATTTATATGGACGAAAACGTGTCCTGTTATTCGGAATTGGTGTCTTCACAGTAGCATCACTAGCGTGTGGACTTGCTCAATCGATGGAGATGTTAATCGTCTTCCGTGCCGTTCAAGGGATTGGGGCAGGGGCCGTGTTGCCGATTGCAATGACGATCATCGGTGATTTGTATACATATGAAGAACGCGGGAAAATCCAAGGCGTACTCAGTGCTGTTTGGGGAATTTCCGGTGTCGCCGGACCACTTGTCGGTGGGTTCCTTGTGGAATCACTCTCATGGCGCTACATCTTCTTATTGAACGTACCGTTTGCGTTATTGTCCTTTTTCATGATTGTCGTGTACTACAAAGAGACCGTCCGTGAAACGGATCGGAAAATCGATTACCGAGGTGCGTTACTGTTTGCGCTCGGGATGAGTGCGTTTCTGTACGGCTTATTATCAGGCAGTGAATCGGAGACATTCTTGCGTCCGATCATCTTAGCCAGCTTTTTCATTAGTTTTGTTTTACTGTTTACGTTTTATCGGGTTGAGAAAAAGGCGAGCGACCCGCTGTTGCCGCCAGCGGTCATTCGCCATCCGGTCATTCTCGTGATTAACTTGGCAGTCTTCTTTTCGGCCTGGGTGCTCGTCTCGATGTCAGCGTACATTCCGATCTTTGCGCAAGGCGTGCTCGGAAAGAGTCCGACCGAAGCTGGGTTCATGTTGATGCCACTGTCACTGTTTTGGACATTAACGGCGATCATCGGTGGACGTACGATTGGTGTCGCTTCACCCCGGTACCGGACGATGACCGGGATGGGACTGCTAATCGTCGGGACGACGATTTTATCGTTGATTACGCGCGAATCAAGTGATGTCTTCATTTATCTTGCTGTTTCACTGATCGGAATCGGCTTTGGTCTCTCGCAACCGGTCTTCATGGTTGTACTCCAGACGTCCGTCGATTGGTCCCTTCGCGGATCAGCAACCGCCGTTAACTCGTTCTTGAGCACGACAGGGCAGACGCTTGGTGTCGCGATCTTTGGTACGATCTTCAACCTATCGATCCTTCGTTCGTTTGCTGCATCAGATAAGCTCTCGGAGTATGCGATTGATCCGTTCTTCCAATCCAGTACGGCAAAAACGTTCGGACAAGACGTACAATATGCTGCGGAAGTGGCATTAGCACATGGATTACGCTACGTCTTCATCGGTGGTATTCTCTGTGCCGTCCTTGCATTTATGATGACATGGCGATTACCGAAAGTCCGACCGGAAGACCCTCGTTCATAATGAAAAAGCGGACCAAGATGATAGCCATCTGGTCCGCTTTTGTCGTTAAGAGTGACTAGTCGCACTCTCTTGTTGCGCAATCTGTTCACGAATGTCGCGTTCATTGCGTCGGAGAAATAATCCGATCCCAATCAACAGTAAAGCGGCACCTGTGATTTGAATCCACGTCAACGTTTCATCAAACAGATAATAACCGAAAATCATACCCCAGACGGCTTCACCGAGGATGGTGATGCTGACGATGCTCGCGCTGACACGAGCGAGTGCCCAGTTGAATAAATTGTGACCAAGCAACGTCGGGAAGACGGCGAGGAGGATATAAAGCCACCAGTCCTGTTGGAACGCGGCAACAAGGTTCGTTGATTGAATCAATGACAACAAGAGTAAGACAATTGACGCGACGGCATAGACACCGAACGAATAAAGGTTTGTTGAGACACTCGTCCGGACGTGTTGACCGAGCAACCAATAACCAGCGACGAGAATCGTTGCGAGTAAAGCAAGACCGTCTCCAATCAAGGCGCGCATGCCGACAGCGATATCCCCGTAGGCGACCAGTCCACCACCGAATAAGGCGACGGCGACGAACAAAAGTGCCTTACGTGATGGATGTTGTTTGAAAAACAACGCGTTACCTGCAAGAACGAAAATCGGACTAGCGGTCACGAAGAGCGTCGAGCTCGCAACTGTCGTATAATCAAGAGAGAGGAACCATAGCCAAAAATGACCGGCGAGCAAAACGCCACTTAGTAGCATGTGTCGAATCGTCGACGAACTGAGTTGCAACAGTTCCTTCAATCGAATGAGTGGAAGCAACAACAAGGTCGAGAATAACATGCGGTAAAAGGCGACAGCCTCAATCGGGGTCTCCGCCCACTTGACGAAGATTGCCGATGTTGAAATAAAGAATAAAGCCATGAATAACGTAAAATAGGGCATGGGTACCTCCACATGTCTGAAGTAAGGAAATGAGGGTGAAGCGTGTGCAATTGATCATTGCTGAAAAACCAAAACAAGCTGAAAAATTGGCAGCCCCGTATCCGTCCGTGAAACGAGACGGCTACATTGAAATCAAACCGTGTGATCGATTTCCGCAAGGAGCAAAACTCGCCTATGCGGTCGGGCACTTGTGCGAACTCCAGGAGCCGGCGCATTACGACGCTAAATGGAAACGATGGAACTACGACCATTTGCCGATCATCCCGGAACGATTTGATTACCGACTAGCAAAGGGCAAGAGTAAACCGTATCAAGTCATCAAAAAATTATTAAACGAGCGGACGACGACTTCCATCATTATAGCATCGGATGCCGAGCGAGAGGGAGAGGCAATCGTCCGATTGATTTTACGTCTCGCAAACAATGCGAAACCACTACAACGACTCTGGATTTCTAGTTTAACGCCGCAAGCCGTCGATCATGGTTTTGCGAATCTACTTGATGGTAAGGAAACGGAGAACATTTTCCATGAAGCGATGAGTCGTGCTTGCGCCGACTGGTTGATTGGGATGAATGCATCCCGTGCTTATACAACGTTACTGAAGAAGAAAGGCATCGCCGACGTCTTTTCGCTCGGACGGGTCCAAACACCGACGCTTGCCTTGATCGTCGAGCGGGAAAAACAGATCGAGAATTTTCAACCGGAGACATATTATGAAGTCGAAGCAGATTTTACACGTTACAAAGGGAAATACATCAATGCGAAGAAACAGACGAAACTGAGTGACCGAGAGCAGGCCCAAGCGATCGTCGATCGGACGAAAGGAACAGGCATCGTCGCCTCGATCGAGAAAAAACGGCAAACGGAACGTCCACCGTTCTGGTTTAGTTTGTCACTTTTGCAAACGGAAGCGAGTCGACGCTTTGGACTCGGTGCCAAAGAGACGCTCGATATCGCGCAAAAGCTCTACATTCGCGGCTGGATCAGTTATCCGCGAACAGATTCGTCTTTCGTGACAAAAGAGGAAGCAGGTCAGTTTCCGATTATCCTCGATCGGTTATTGAAACAAGCGGAGTATAGTCCAATCAAGAATGTTTTGACGAACAATCCGGCAAACGATAAACGCTATGTCAATCCGGCGAAGGTTAGCGACCACTATGCGATCATTCCGACAGAAGAAGCAGGTGCCGTCGCTAAGTTATCCGGTCGTGATGCCCAAGTCTATGATTTAATCGTCCGACGTTTTCTAGCAGCATTTGCACCGGACGCTGTCTCGGAAAAAACGGAAATCGTGACGGCGCGTGAGACGGATCGTTTCCTGACACGCGGTAGTCGAACGATTGATCCGGGCTTTAAACAGGTATTGCAAATCGAATCGAAAGAAGTCGAATTGCCAGCTGTTGAAAAAGGACAAGAGATGCCAATTAAAAGCTGTCGTCTGCTCGAGAAACAAACGGAGCCACCGAAACGCTACACGGAAGGGACACTGATCCTCGGCATGAAGACAGCTGGTAAGTTGCTAGAGGATGAACTGCAAGCAATCATGAAGGAAGTCGAAGGGCTTGGAACGGAAGCGACCCGTGCTGGGATCATCGATGGATTAAAACGACGTGAGTATATCAAACTCGTCAAAAAAGAGATTCATCCGACACCAAAAGGTCGAATATTGATCGATGCCGTGACGGGAAGCATCCTTGCCTCACCGGAAATGACAGCGAAGTGGGAGAGCCGTCTTGAACAGATTGGAAAAGGCGAAGCATCTGCCGCCCAGTTCATTGAACAGGCGAAAAAATTGTCGGAGCATCTCGTCGTCGATGCGAAACAACGGATCGAGCAACTCGCTGTTGATCCAACGCAAGTTAAAAGCAAGTCACCGCGGGGAGCGACGAATCGCCCGGTCGGTCCATGTCCACTGTGCCAGTCAGCAGTGCTTGATCGTGGGAAGTTTTATGGCTGTAGTGGCTATCAAAAAAACAACTGTGGTTTTACATTACCGAAAACAATTCTAGGTGCCCGATTGACACAAACGGAAGTTAAAAAAGTACTCGTTGGTCAGAAGACGAAGCCGCTCGAGATGAAAAAGAATGCGCGTCAGTTCAAGGCGATGCTCTATCTCGAACGCGATCAATTAAAATTCGAATTTACGAAAGGGGAAGACTGATGCAATACGAACTGATCCAAAATCAAACGTTTCGTCCCGTCTTTGAAAGACTTTTGCAGGAAGGACGCCGCTTGACGGTCTGGTTTCCGGACCATATCGAAGTACAGTCGGCGGAAGGGCTCGTCGAAGAAGCAGAAGAACTGTTCGGTGTGACAGCAGAAGTGATTGACGATCCACAATCGTTCGGTAAGCATATTTTACTTCCGTATTTGACGGAAGTCGAACACCGGGAAGATGGATTCATTCGCTACGAAGCTGAATTGACGGAAGAGTTACGTCACCTCGTGCGCGAATTGACGTTGCCGATGTTGACGGAAGGCGATTTCGAAGTGTTATATTCGTATCAAATCGAGACGGAGACAGAACGCTTTTACGTCGAAGATTGGTTTCAAGCGGAATTACAAAAAATTACCTAACGAGATGAAACTTTCTGGAATAAGATGACGTAGGACAAGTTATCGTCATCATCCTATTCAGTTGGAGGGTTCATCATGTTCACACTAGCATTTTTGGGGGACGAGTTCGGAGACGAAAGCCTTCTCACGATTGCCCCGCTCTTCATCAGTGTTGTCTTTTTTCTGCTCATTGGGTTCTTTATCTACGCCTTGATTTCAAATGCGTCAAAGGGAATTTCAACGAAGTCAGTGACGACTCGATTGCGTGAGCATGCAGCGCGTCTTGTTAGTCCGGATGAATCGGATGCGCAGAATTACGTTGCTTACTTAGAAACGTTGACGAGCTTTCCAATCGAAAAGACGAATCTCGAACCGTTACGGATTGCGACCGGTATCTTAAGGCTGGTTCAGGGGACGGATCAGATTTCCGAAACGACTAAAAAACAAGTCGTCGCCCAGTACTTACGACTCGGCATCTTGGATGCGGATCATTTAGCGGACGAACAGCCCGTCCGGAGCCATAGTCATAGCCATCACCATCATCATTAAAAAGAGTCCTGAGGGGCTCTTTTTTTGTAGAAACGGTCGAATTTTGACATCTAATTGTCATATACAACGATTTAGATTAAAGTTGTATGAAAATGAAATCTTTTTGAGCAGAATACTGTGTATCGTCTGAAAAAAGTTTACAATGAATGGACGGGAATACCTTTATTGCTGGATATGGATAAAGGGAAAGGAGTTGAATTCCTCCAATGAAAACATGGCTTAATCGAACGATTGGACGTCAAATCATGTCCGCGTTTTATGTGATTTTTTTGACACTGCTCTTAACGACCGGTGGTGTATACCTATATACGAAACAACAGGTGGATGAATCACGACAAGAGTTGAAAATGTTAAATGAGCATCGCACTCGAGCGACCGATTTATATGAGTCTTGGCAAAGCATGCAATATGAAATGCGTGGATTCGTCTTACTTGGGGACGAAGAGATGCTAAAAGAAATCGAAAAAAAGAAGAACGGTATCAATCAACAGACGACCTGGTTTGAGCGGAACGCTCGTTTTCCAGAAGAACAACAGTATGCAACGGATGCACGGGAGCTTTATACTGCCTATACGCAACGGGTCATGCCAAGTCTCGTCAACTATGTCGCGGCAAAAAAAGATGGAAAGGTGACGGAACCATTTTTGAAGATGCCGACACTTGGTAAAGTCACGAAATCAAAAGCACTCGATCCAAAGCGGAAGTTCAACATCAAAACGAAAAGTGCAGCCGATATGAGTTCAAGTATCGTTGATATGGAGACGGTCTTTACGAAGTATCGCAATTCCTTAAATGATCAGGAGACGGCAGCACAAGAACGACTTGGTAAACAAGTCAACTCATCGCAAATTCTCGGAGCGGTCAACATTGCGATTCTCTTGTTGATCACACTTGTCTTCGTCCGACCGTTCGTCCGTCGCTTGACACGCCAGTTGCGTCAATTGAACCGCGAAAGTGGACGACTCGCTAATGGTGAGGATGCAACACCAATCGTCATTACGAACCGTCAAGATGAGATTGGTGAATTGACGACGACATTTAACCAGATGGCAGCCGCCATCTCGGGTCAAAAATACCAACTCGTCTCAAGTAATGATGAACTGCAAAGTCAGCAGGAAGAATTGATTGCCCAGCAAGAAGAACTGCAATCGCAACAGGAAGAACTCGAGGAAGCGCTCGATATCACGTTACGTAACGAGACGCATTTGCGTTATCGAAATGAGTTGACGGAGACGCTTGCTTCGCGTGAAACGTTGACGGCGTACCCAGCGATCATCGAAAAATTGATTACGATCACGGATGCTGAACTTGGGGCGATCGTTTTCTTAGAGCAAGATCGTTATACGGATATCGTCTCGTACGGAATGACAACAGCGCAAGAGCATCAGTTGTTGCATGCCTCGACATCGTTACTTGAACGCGCTCGCATGAACAAACGTGCTGTACGCTCGAGTAAACAAGTCGCAAGTCATCATCCACTTCCGTATCCGTACACGATGTATGAAATCGTCGTACCGGTCATGGACCCAGCGACAAATACGATGATTGCGAGTATCTATCTCGTTCGTTACCGAGATGCCTTCACGGAAGACCAGACGAACGAAATTTGGTCATTCTCTCGTCAATTAGCACTCTCCTTGCTACGGATGCGTGTCTTTGAGGAAGTCGAACGAGAGCGCGAAAAAACGTCAAAACTCCTCCACTCGATTCGAGAGGCTGTCATTTATATCGAAGGGGAAACGATCTTTGCGAACAAACCGTTGCTCGCGTTGTTCCATCACCCGGCACACGATCAAGTGGCAGATGAGGGACTGATGACGCTTGATGTTAAAATCGAAGAGCTAGCGGTGCAGGTCGATCAACACGAGGAGTTCCTCGCCTATATGGATCAGGTATGCAGTCAGGAAATTCCGACAGAAAGCTTATCGTTGTCCTTGAATAAAGAAGAACGATTCATTACGTTATATGCAGAAGAAATTCATTATGGCGGTTGTTTCCGCGGCACGATGCTTGTCTTACGTGACGTGACGGCAGAGACCGCAATCGACCGGATGAAATCGGAATTTGTCTCGACCGTATCACACGAATTGCGGACACCACTTGCGTCAATATACGGTTATACAGAATTGATGCTTGCACGAGACGTCCAGGAATCAAAACGTCAGCGGTATCTCGAAACGATTCATGCGGAAACCGAACGGTTGACGAATCTCGTCAATGACTTCTTAGACGTACAGCGGATGGAATCAAGTCAGCAACAATATGACTTTAAGCCGCTTGATTTGATAAAAGTCATTCAGGAGACGGTCGAGTTCCATACGGCTTCAGCAAAAGATCATGAGCTTGTCCTTGATTTCGAAGAAACGACGACAGGTCGGATTCATGCCGATGAACAAAAGATGCGCCAATTGTTCACGAATCTAATCAACAATGCGATCAAGTATTCGCCTGATGGTGGTCAGATCACGATTACGATGCGTCAAGTCGAAGATCGCGTCCAGTTGAAGATCGAAGACGAAGGCATTGGGATTCCGCGTCATGCGTTACCACAACTGTTCAGTAAGTTTTATCGTGTCGACAATTCCGATAGTCGAAAAATCGGCGGAACGGGTCTTGGTCTCGCGATTTGTCAAGAAATCGTTCGTTCACACGAAGGGATGATTCATGTCGAATCAACAGAAGGGGTCGGTTCGGCGTTTATCGTTGAACTGCCGATCGTCCAGTCTGTCGTCCCGGTTACGGAATCGGTTGATGAATGTTAATGTCAAAAGCGTCCTTTGGTTTTTTCAACCAAAGGGCGTTTTTTTGTTGGTTTCATCTACGAAACGGGAATCGAGTTATATAAAGAAGAAAGGAAGTGAGGAGATGCGGCGAAGCAGATGGCCTTGTTAAGTCCGGCGATCAATCATTCTTTGGATACTCATTGAAAGTAGTAGTGCGTTCATTCCGGCTTATGTGATTGAGCGGTTCTACTGGGAAGCACGCGGTATGAGTATTGCCGACGTCGTCATTGCTGAGATCGTTTTTGCTTGGGTGATGTTAATTTGTGAGGTGCCGTTTGGTCTATTATCGGATCGATGGGGCAGAAAACCATTCATTTTAGCTGGGTTCGTGTGCGAGTGGTTATCGTTCACGGTGCTGCTTGAAGCATACTCACTAGCTGCTTTCCTTTTAGCGATGGTACTTGCCGGAATTGGTGGCGCAGCACTCAGTGGAGCGCTTGAAGCCCACGTCTATGAAACATTGCGGATGCATAGAATAGAGGAGCGTTTTGAGACAGTGTGGCGAATGCTCTCAATTAGTGGTTTGCTTACGGCGGGACTTGCAGCACTTGTCGGTAGTTATGCTGTCCGATTCGTCGACTTGATCTGGCATTATCAAGTATCCTGGTGGGTCTTACTCGGAACGGTGCTGTTGACGTTTTCTTTGAAAGAAGCTCCTCGGGTAACGGGTGACGAGTCTCGCCCGCTTCTGACGTTGCTCAAAGGATTGTCAATCCGGCGCGTATATGTTCGAGTCCTTTGTCTCGTCCTGTTGTACGGGGCAACGATTGATTTCGTCGATGAGTTTTGGCAACTTTATTTGCGTGACCAGTCGATACCGATGATCTATATGGGGCTCGTCTTCGTGTTGTTTCAAATCATGCAGGCAATCGGTGCGTCCATGTCACAGTTTCAGTCACCTGTCGGATGGGCGATGCTCTATATCGTGTGCCTTGTTGGATTGTCGGTGGCGTCACCACTCATCAGCATCGGGTTACTCGGTCTGTTGTACTTGTGTTACGGATGGGCGGAGCCATATGTGACGACAATCATTCAAGAGGTAGCACCAGAAAATGGACGCGCAACGTTTGCGTCGCTGATCTCGGTCATCGAACGTGTATCTGTTCTTGGGACCGGAATGTTATTTGTCCTGATCGAACGTACTTTCTCGCTTCAGATGACGTATGCTGCACTAGGGTTCGTCGCGCTTATGTTTCTCATAATGTATGATATGACGCGAACGCGTCGGAACTGAATCAAAAAGAAGGACAAAGGTGCGGGTGACCTTTGTCCTTCTTGCGTAATGATTACGATACTTGTTGTTGTGTTACGATTGAACGTTTTAATAACTGGCGAGCTGGTTGCCACATCAACAAGGAGAGGAAACCTGCAAGCGCATAGACGAGTTCGATCGCAAACAGATCAGCGAGCCAGCCGAACAATAAACTGCCGAGACAGAAACAGAGTGCATAAACGGTTTGTTGCACGCTGTAGACATACGGTAACCGTTCGAGTGATGTCGTCGTTTGCAACAACGTATTCAGCTCGATCGCCCGGACTTGACTGGCGAAGCCTTGGAATAGGCAGGCGATCACGGCAAGCGTGACGATTGGAGCGAAGGCGAACAAGAAGGTCGCAGCAATCGAGAAGCCGATGCTGCGATAAAGCAACGAGCGCGTTCCGCGACGACGTAACATCAAGTAACTGCCGGCAATCATACTCAGCAGATAAAAGGCGTTTAGAATACCCCACCAGCGTTCTGATAACTGGAAATGGGTATCAATGTAGACGAGGAACAATGCAGAAATCCAGGCGGTACTGACGAATGCATCGATTCCGACGAGGTACGTGTTGGCTTTCGCGAAAGGATGCGATCGTGTATAGCGAATACTCGACCGGAAGGAGACGTCTTCTCCTTCCATCGAAGGGTCGGATAGAGAGCGGACGCTTCGATAGAACAGATAGCTGATGAGACTGGCACCTAAAAACAGGCCTGCTGAGACGGACAAGACGGAAAGTGGTGATAACAGACTGACGAGAATGGCACCGAGCGGCCACATGATGAGCTGAATCACTTGATTCGAACCTTGTACGAGACTGTTAGCTTTCTGGACGTCCTGACATAGTCGAGGGATGAAAGCACTCTCGATCGGACGAGCAAATCCGTCGAAGAAGGCGATACAACCAACGAGCGCAAGAACGAGTGGTAGTGGTAAATCAAGTCCCCAGATGATGCCTAATAGAATCGTCTTGAGGAGTTGACTACTAAACAACAAAGATGCGTGTGGGACTCGTTGAGCGACTTTAGCGAATAAGAAGCCGCTTCCTGTCATCCCTGCTGTGACGAGAACAGGAAACAGGGCAGCGAGACTCGCTTGCCCTGTCGTTTGATAAATCATCGCGATCAGGGAGACGATATAGAGCGCATCTCCCGCATTCGCAATCCATTGACTGACCAATAAAAGCGTAAACCGGTTCATTCTGAATGACCTCCATATCGTACGTATTTAGTTAGGAGTGAGAATTCAGAATGATTTACATCGGACGCCCTCATTTCATGTTTTTTTCTAGTGTAAGAGGAAAAAAATGGATTGTCAATCAGAATCGCGATGAGTTTTCAGTGCAACGGGTGTAAAGGGATCAACCATCGACGTCGCGGCTGCTTCGTCTTGAGCACGGGATGCCGATAGCGTGATTGGTTTTAGTTGCTGGCGGAAGCGGAAGGCTCGTTCAAGTCGACTCATGAATAGATTGCTGAAAAAGACGACTAATGCTAGTCCAATGAGCGGAACGAGGAACATATGATTGAGCCAAGACGTCGCCGAAAACTGGTTGAAGTAATAGCCGAACATCGACGACCATTCAAAAATCGTTGGAGCAGTTCCTACATGTAAATTAACTGTTCCGGCAAAGAAAATATCAAAGAGTGATAAGTGAACGAGTAACATCAACGTTTGGATGAACTGTTGCATGAAAACGATTGTCAACGTGGGAACAAGATGTGGCCAAATGTGACGTCTGAACCGATGCCATGGACTGCCACCAAGCGTCTGGGCAACAATCATGAATTCTTGACTAAGCAACTGACGGGTCTCAGCAATCAGATAAAGCGATAAAGCAGGAAGACCGAGCAAAATCAAGATAGTTAATTCAAACGACACGCGGTCGAATAACGATGGAATCGCAGTCGAATCAAAGAACGTGAGTGATGGAAGCAAAATTAACAAAGCGACAAGAGAGAGCGGTAAGACTAAAAATCCATCAAGAACAAGTTTTAAGTATCGATTGACGCGAGCACTTCGGAAAGCTAACGGAATCGCAATAATTAGCGAAAGAAGCATTCGACCGAGAGCGACAATCATACAAATACCGACCGTCCATTTGAACCCTTCGATCATCAATTGAAAGAGATCATAGCCGGATCGATCCGTACCAAGCCATTGATCACTTGAAGGTTCTAAAGGAGACGTTGCAAGAAACGTACCGTCTTCAGCATACCGGTTCGAGATTTGATCGACTTGACCGTCACGGAAAATCGTATTTCCAAAACTAAGGAGTAGTAAACCGGTGAGTAAAAATAAACATAGCCAGAAGACAGGATCTCGCATCAAGGTGCGGCGCATCAAATCCCTCCTTTCCAGGCGTTCGGAATCAGCCATTCCGCCAACAAATCAATAACAAAAATCGGTAAATAGATGAGGAACAAGATGACCATCAAAATCGGCATTTGTCCATTATAAAAGACGAATCGGAACATGCCTTGTACTTCGAACGTGTACTCAATGATCACTAAGCTCGATAAAACGGTAATGATGTTTGCTCGGAAAAACAGATAAAATCGATAAATCATCGTCGGGATTAAGTGTTTCCAGAAAAGAGCGGCAGGACGAATGCCTTTTGCCCGTGCTAGTTCTAGGAATGGGGCGGCTTCTTGTTCAAGTACTTGAGTCGTCAACCATTTGATGAAGAAGAACAGTGTTGTCAACGTTAGCGTAAGAATCGGTAAAAAACGAATGTACTCAGCATAGGATCCCGCAATTTCAATTTTGTCATACCCGGTCGTTTTAAACAGATAGAGGACAAGGAATTGTGAAAGAATGATCCAGAACAAGTCCGGAACCATCTCAAGCGTTCGTGTCGTCTGCTTCAGCATCATGCGCGTTTTTCTGCCACTTCGATAAAACAAATAAACGTATAAAATCGCACACACAGCGGAGACCAGCATAGCTGTCGTGAAGATGATCAACGTCTCTTTAATAAAAGGACTGATGGTAGGAAGCAACAAGAATTCTTTTTGAGCGGTCACGTTGAAATAGGTAATTTCATCAAGTTTCGTTAATTGAGCAAATTGCTGCTTGAGACCTTCCCAGTAGCTTGCTGGATTGAATTTCATTTGGGCGACGAGCGCCGGAAGGGCGCTGATCGCAATCAAGACAAAAAATGCCACGATGAGCTGCATCGATTTTCGGGCGATAAATACCATGAAATGAGAAACTCCTTTCTTTTGGATCCTCAACCGATGGCGAGGATCCGGTCATTCCCAATCTGGATCAACTGACTATTCATATGCTTACGGCGAAGCACGTAGCGTTCGAACTGTTGTGTCGCGATGAACGAATCACGCGTCGAGACCGTCGAGAGGGTCATTAAAACATGTTTTAATTGTGGTTGTCCTTCTTGTAACGAAAGATGCGTCATCCGGTTCGCTCCGTCGAGTCGATTGAGGAATAGTTCGATCTTGCAGCCTTCCTTAATTAATTCGCTGATCAAGAATGCTGCTTGTTCGATGAATGTCTCGAATTGTTGATGGAGCCCGTAGCCGCTTGGTGCCGATAAATTCAAGGCAATCGTAAACGTGTCCTGATTACTCGTTTCGAACACTTTTGCCTGCAACCGACCGGTCTTCGCCGTCGCATACCAATCAATCTCTTTTGACGGTTCCGCTGTATAAGGTTTTGCGCCAAGCTGAACGAGTTTGTTCTTAAGCGGTGAGTACCGGTCTGGTCGGTCGCCGATTCGTAAACGTTGCAAAAGCAAGGGCGTTGCTTGCGCCGTCAAGGATGGTAAGACCGTAAATGACGGGTACGTATCGAACGTAAAAAGATAGACCCCCATCTTCCATGGCAGACGAATCGTCAAGATGATCTCATCGAATTCAGCCGGTCCACGGCGAACGGTCTGAATCGGGATCGACACGTCATCTTCCGAGTCGATCACTGCATGAAATGTTGCTGGGTGAAGCGGGTCCATCTCTGGGAAGATGACACCACCATCCGTATGCAATCGAAGCGTCGCTTCGAGTCCAAGCTGACTTAAAGATTCGACACCGAAGACTTGTAAGTGGAGCGATGTCTGTTCTTGGTTGAACATCAACGATTCATAATGTTTCCATTCGATTGCCACGTCCCGTCGGAGCTGTTTTTCTGTTCGACCGACGACGAAATGAATCGTCGCCAATACTGCGAACAAAAAACCGAGGACGGAAAGACTCGGAATGAATAAGAAGATAAACGTCAACGTAACGTAAAGGGGAAATAACCGACGCTCTAGCCAAAATGGAACGGAACGTTCAATTTGCATGACGTATCACCCCATCTCGACCGGAACTGGCACATCATCGAGAATATGTGTTAACACAGCAGCCTTCGTCGTCTTGATCCCGCCTTCGAGTGTCAGTGTCAGGCGGTGGGAGAGGACGTGCTTTGCGAGATGTTTAATGTCTTCCGGGATAATGAAATCGCGCTGGTTCAAGAAAGCATAGCTTTGGGAAGCACGGAGCAACGCAATCGCGCCACGCGGACTAACCCCAACTTCAACGAGTTCATGATTTCGTGTCGCTTGGACGATATGGAGTAGATAATCGAGTACGTCTTGCGAGGCGTGGACACGACGTGCCTCTTCCTGCCAGGAAATCAAGTCGCCGCCTGACGCGATCCCGACAGCTGACCGACGGACATTCGTTAAAATCTCAGACAACAAGCGGCGTTCGTTCTCGAAGTCCGGATAACCAACTTCGATTGCGACCATGAACCGGTCGAGTTGGGCATCAGGTAGCGGGAACGTTCCTGCTGACTCAATCGGGTTTTGTGTCGCGATGACGAAGAATGGGGCTGGCATCTGATACGTTGTACCGCCGATTGAGACTTGGCGTTCTTCCATTGCTTCGAGCAATGCCGATTGTGTCCGGGGAACGGCACGGTTGATCTCATCGATCAAGACGACGTTTGCGAACAATGGACCGCGTTTATTTTCGAACTCTTGCGTTTTTAAGTTGAAGAAGTCCGAACCGATGACGTCTGATGGGAGAAGGTCCGCTGTGAATTGAATCCGGGAGAAGGCGCTCTCGAAGCTTTGAGCGAGTGCTTTCGCGAGCATCGTTTTTCCTGTTCCCGGTACGTCTTCAAGAAGAATGTGTCCTTCAGCGATAAGTGCCGTTAGACAGAGATCGATGACGTCTGGTTTACCGAGATAGATGGAATTGAGTTGGTCTTTTAATTGTTGTAGTTTCATAGGAAATCCCTCCAAGTTTAAAGTGATGAGTAGCGTGCTAATTGTTGTTCGAAGCGTAGAATCTCATCGTCCGTGACGATTGTTTCTGACATGTCACCATATCGAATATTTCGGTACAACTGAAAATCGACAGGGACCTCAATCCGACGTAACCAGTCTTCCAGTGTCTCGTTCGGGCGACGCTGCTGACTGTGTGGTAAGTGTTGCTCAAAACGGATGACGAGATCGCGGACACGTGAAGACGAATAAGATGAATACAGATAAGGTGATTTTCTTAAAGAAGCAGGGCGAAAGATTGATTGAGCTACTGGAACGTCATCCGTTAATTCTCCTGTAGACCTACGCCGTTTTTTCACGCGACGCGACTGAACAAGTTTCCAGACCATGAGACTAAATAAGGTGATTAAAATGATGTATTGCAGATAAGAAAATGGGGAGTCAGACGCATCCGCTTTGAGGGATTTCCAGAGCTCCTTTGGACCAGGTCGTGGATCAATCGGTTCAAATGGCATCTTGCCTCTCGTGTTAGAAGGTGAGTGACCTTCTTTAAAAGTGATTTCGCCGTTTGCATCAGCCTCTGCCATCGAAGGCTTTTTAGAAGGATCCGGCATGATGTAATGCGTATAAATATACGTCGCGGTAGTTTGAAACAAAAATAGTCCAATCAAAATGACACCAAGCGACATGATTAAGCGTTGCCGTAACACACATATTCCTCCTCTCCGTCTGTAAAAAGGAATAAGAGAATGACAATTCGATTAATTAAGGAAAAAATATCCATATGTACTTAGGAAGATTTTAGCATACACGCTTAACAAATAAAAACAATTTTCTGAAAATAAAGACAAAGTGAGACGATTCATTTTCAAGCACTGAGGGTATGATTGAATCAGTGGATCTTGAAAGGGAAAGGGTGTTTTGTATGAAGTTGATTATTTTTGGAGCAACTGGTCAAACTGGACAAGAACTCGTCAAGCAGGCAATCGATCACGGACATGAGGTCACGGCATTCGTCCGGAGTCCGGAAAAACTAACGCTACGCGACGAACGGTTACATGTCGTCAAAGGAGATGTTCTCAATCAAGAAGAAGTGACGGCTGCAGTTGCCGGACAAGATGCTGTATTGACAGCGCTTGGTACGGAGAGTCTTGCATATAATGGTTTTTTGGAGCGGAGTCTCGTCCGAATCGTAACAGCGATGAAAAAGCAGGGGGTAGGGCGGATTGGTTACGTCGCTTCTGCCGGCGTCGATGATGAGTTGCCTGGCGTGCAAGGCATGCTTGCCCAGCGCATTCTGAAGAACCCGCTAAAAGATCACCGTCAAGCGATTGCGCTCCTCCAGCAAGCAGACGTCAACTATACAGTGGCACGTCCATTACGTTTACTAAATGGTCCGTTGACTGGACTTTATCGTCAAGCGGACGTAGGCGTACCGGAAGATGCGAAACAAATCAATCGAGCGGATGTAGCACATTTCCTCTTACAAGCGATTGAGACTGAAGAGCATATCAAATCGAGTGTTGGACTAGCTGAATGATGAAGAAAGGTCTCTCCCGTATATGCGGAAGAGACCTTTTTAAGTGTTTATTGTTGACGATAGACGGAAACCGAACCACCGTTGACGAAGAATTGACCGTAGCCATCTTGGTTGATCGTGACTGATGCTGTATTGTTACCAGTGATGTCTGTCCAGACTTCTCCTTTGTTCTGAAGACCGACGTACATCCATTTGCTACCGCCAGGACCGTCTGAGAGGATTGTCGCAAGTCCGGATTTCGCACGATCGGAGACACCTTCTCGTGTCCAACCGATGACATCTTGATTATCGAGATAATCGTTTTGTTTTCCGAACGCGAAGTCTTTCCGTGCTTTGAGCAATGGATCAATTTTCGAAGAAAGTGCTGGAATTTCGCGGTTCGACGTGCCTTTTGTTCCATAATAATCGCCGTAGAAGACAGACGGATATCCTTGTTCACGTGTCAGGATCATCGCGTAGGCGAGTGGTTTGAACCACGATTGAACTGTTGATTCAAGCGATTGTCCAGGTTGCGAGTCATGGTTTTCAACGAGTGTGACGGCTTGGACTGGATTACTCTTAACGAGAGTCCCGTCAAAGATTGTCCGCATGTCGTAGTATCCGCCACCTTTACTTGCCTGTTCGAATTTATAATGAAGCGGAGCATCAAAGACGGATTGTTGATAATTCGTCCGACTTAAGTAGTTTTGTAATGTCCCGAGATCGTTTTGCCAGTATTCAGCGACCGTGAATAACGGTTTACCGGTCGTCTGACGAACATTCGCGAGCCAGTCCGCTATATACCCATGTTTGATATGTTTAACGGCATCGAGACGGAACCCATCAAGACCGAGTTCATTGACGTACCACTTGCCCCAGTTCTTCATTTCTTGTTGAACTTCTGGGTGATCAAAATCGAGATCGGCATACATTAAGTAATCGTAGTTGCCGTTTTCAGTTGAGACGTCTGTATCCCATGCTTTTCCGGTACCGCGGAACTTATAGATCGCACTTTTTGAACGCGATTGATCCCAGTCCGTACCGTCGAAGTGGTACCATTTCCATTTGAAGTTCGAGTAGAGATTATTTCGTGCTGCAAAGTTGAAGCCTGTCCATGCTTGGATTTGATAGTCACCAGAGACTTCCTGGTTACGGTTGCCTGGATTGACTTCGACTGCCGTCACGGCTTCCGTGAAATCAGCACCACCCTTATGGTTCATGACGACATCACCATAGACGTCGATACCTGCTGTATGCAATTGACCGATGGCTGTCTTTAATTGTGCCTTTGTTCCGTACTTCGTGCGGACCGTTCCTTTTTGGTTGAACTCACCTAAATCATACAGGTCATAGGCGCCGTAGCCGACGTCATTTTGCGAGGTACCCTTGTAAGCGGGGGGAATCCAGACTGATGTGATCCCGAGCTGATCGAGCTTTGTTGCGTCACTCCCGAGACGGTTCCAATGATTGCCGTCATTTGGGACGTACCATTCGAAGTACTGCATCATCGTGCCGTTATCGGCCGTTGCACCGACTGCAATCGGTTGCGCAAGTGGCGCTAAAAAAGCAGCAGATGCGACGGTTGCTAAAATCCATCCTTTTTGTTTCACGTAAAGACCTCCTCATGATTAGTGAAAGCGCTTGCATCATTTATTATAGTGAAGTCTTGAAGAGAAGGAATATCGTCCCGGATTCTTATTTGTCAGTCTCTTTTGTTCATGACTTTTGACCCTAGAATATTTCGTTCGCGGAAATATTTTATTGATATTGACGTCTTGGATGAAAAAAATCAGGACCATCTAACCGTTGCCTTTCGATGAATAATCTGAATGACCGCTCAACATCAAAATAGCAGGTCTATCGTCCATCTTCCACCATGAATGGATTCGATGTGAAAATGAGCGTGTAACAACTGCTTTCATACATACCATTCGAGGGGGAACACACATGAACTGGAAGTCAAAGGTCACAGGTGCGCTTGCCGCTACACTTGCGCTCGGGTCAATCGTCTTTACACCGGTCACAGCAAAAACAGTCGATCCGAAACAAGTTTCGGCAGGTCCACAGATGGTCACATCGCAATCGACAATCGATGCGTACTATTTACCAGCAGCAGGGAAAACAGGGGCAGCGTTGAAGGCATCGCTGCACGATATCATCGACAACCATACACAAGTATCATACGATACGGTGTGGACAGCACTGAAGGAAACGGATCAAGATCCAAACAATGCGAACAACGTCATTGAATTGTACACGGGGAAATCAATCTCGAAGAGCAGTAACGGTGGGAACGTCGGTCAATGGAACCGCGAACATGTCTGGGCAAAATCACACGGTGATTTTGGAACGACGAATGGACCAGGAACAGACTTGCATCACTTGCGCCCAGAAGACGTTGTCGTCAACAGTGCACGTGGCAACCTCGATTTCGACAATGGTGGAACGAAGTATAGTGGATGCGATTGCTACCGCGATGGTGATTCGTGGGAACCACCGAACCGTGTCAAAGGTGACATCGCGCGGATGATCTTCTACATGGCTGTTCGTTATGAAGGTGGCGGAGAAATCGACCTCGAAGCTTCGGAAAACGTCAATAATGGAACGAACCCACTGCATGGAAAACTGTCAACGCTGAAGGCATGGAACAAACTCGATCCAGTCGATAGTTTCGAGATGCGTCGCAACGATATCATCTTCGAGAAATGGCAAAAAAACCGGAATCCGTTCATCGATCATCCGGAATACGTAACATCAATTTGGGGAAATTGATGACTGAACAGTAAATAGGAAAATGCGATGTTCTCAAATAAGAGAAGATCGCATTTTTTAGATAGAAGCCAAAAGAGTCGCAGTACTGAAACTTTTTGAAAGAAACATTCGTACAGCATATCGTAAACCATTTTTTAGCAGAAAGGTCGTACGGTATGATCAAACGCACGTTTAACAAACGAAACATCAAATGGATAGTTGGTAGTGGACTCGTCGCTTGTGTCGCATTCTGGTACAGTGTTGGGATTTTTGTAAGCAGAGGAGAGCGACCACTTGCTGACGGTACGTCACCGTATGTCATTGTCCTCGGTGCAGGTGTCAAAGGAGAAAAACCGTCGCAAATCTTACATAACCGGATTCAGGCAGCTGCGACATATGGGAAACAACATCCGGATGTTCGCTTTATTTTGAGCGGTGGGCAAGGACCGGATGAAGATATTTCTGAAGCAGAGGCGATGCGACGTGGGATGGTGGCTTCTGGTATAGACGAGGAACGATTGATTCTTGAGTCGAGTTCGACATCAACGACAGAAAATCTACAGTTCTCAAAAAACTTGTTGCCAAAGGATGTACGTCACGTCTCGATCGTCACTTCGGACTTTCATCTGTACCGCGCTCGAAAAGAGGCACTTCAACTCAATCTACAGACGGATGCGATTCCAGCTGAGACACCACTGTCTGGCGTCCTCCGCTTCGGGATGCGCGAACGCGTCGCGATCGTTGTACAATTTTTACGCTAAAAAACCCCGACGTGTCGAACACGTCAGGGTGATTTAAGAAGTGCACTGGAGTGATTAGATGCCTTCGCCTTTATGCTTTTCCTCAGAAGATTGAGAGTCATTTGCTTGTTGATTAGAAGCATCATGCTCAGCTGGTGGTTCTTCTTTGCCGAGTGCTACATCCTTCGCTTCGACGACTTTATTGCTGATGGCATTTAAGTCACCTTTCGTCTCATTTACAGTGTCTTTCACTGTCGAAGCATCTGATTTCACTGTTTCTAGTTCTGTGTTTACTTTGTCGTAGACGTTCTGAACGTCAGATGCGACTTCTTGAATGATGCTTGAAGCACTCTTCACTTGATTGATGACTTGTGACGCTTTGCCTGACGGATCTTCTTTGATGGAAGACGCGAGCGTTGAAACGGAATCCTTCGCACCACGTAAGCTCTGTTTCGTATTTTGGCGGGACGAAGAACTAAGTAGTGTCAATAGACCGCCAACAAGGGCACCGAGCAACATCCCTGTGACGAGATTGACTTGACGACCTGATGATTCTTCTTGATCGAACTGACGATTCGGATGTTCTGCGTGCGTTGCGTGTGGATCATGTTGAAGTTTCGGTTCCATGATGAACACTCCCTTGAGATAGTATTTAACCATGATATGGATATACCCTTGTGACCGAATAAAAAACATCTAAAAAAAACATGTATTTGAAATGAACTAAAAAAGACCATCGTGATATGATGGTCTAAGAGGTTCATTTGTTGGATGAATCATCATCATTTTCGTGACGAAGTTTTCGGTTGATTTCATCATAATCGATTTCGATATCATCTTTGTTGCCTTTGTAGCCATATCCTTTTGAAATGACGATGATCGAGGCGACCAAGACGAATACGATGATGAGAATGGAGACGACATATAACCACATAGTCCACTCCTCCTTTCGTTCACTTTCTAGTATGACGGAAAACGCAGCTTCCGTCTAAACGAAATTGTAGGTTGTGTGCTAAACTGATGTCAGATAAACATGTTAAACGGAACGAGGTGACGGCGGATGAGTATTTTGGTCGTAGATGACGAATTGACGAATTTAATGCTTTTAGAGCGATTGTTAGAAAATGAAGGCTATGACGTCGTCAAAGCGATGAGTGGGGAAGAAGCGATTGAATTGATGGAGGATCCATTATTCATCGAACAGTTGGACGTCGTTCTACTCGATGTCGAAATGCCGGGGATTAGCGGAATCGAAGCAACACGTTTGATTCGAAAACGGTTTGGTCTTGATGAATTGCCGATTTTGATCGTCTCCGGGCGATCCAATGAAGAAGATATCGTTGATGGACTTAACGCAGGAGCATCGGATTATACGACGAAACCGATCCGGAAAACGGAATTGCTCGCGCGAGTTCGTAACGCGATCGGTCTGAAGCAAGCAATCGATGCGCGAAAACGATATGAAAAAGTATTACAGGAAGACTTTGATTTAGCACAAAAATTACAACAGAGTGTGCTGAGTGCCAATATCGAGGATGATGAGATCCGGATCATGGCGACGTATATCCCGTCTAAGAAACTAGCGGGAGACATGTATGCCTGGTATCGCATCTCTCAGAATAAATACGGCATCATCCTGTTCGATGTCATGGGGCATGGTGTCTCTTCTGCCTTGATCACGATGGGAATGAGTTCGATCTTGTTCGAACTCGTACACCGGATTGGTGATCCGGCTCAAGTCCTTGAAGAGTTGAATCAACAGATGAGCCGATTGTTCCCGGGAGACGAGACGGAAATTTATTTCACTGCCGTTTACCTCTACATCGACTTAGATGAGATGAAACTCAGCTATGCCAACGCAGGGCATCCACCTGGTTTGTTGCGAATGAGTGATCAAATCATTCCCCTTGAGAATACGGGACTTCCTGTCGGTATGTTTGAAGACTCGACGTATACGAGCAAGACGATCGACATCGTCTCACCAGGATGCGTTTACTTATATACGGACGGTTTCATGGAACTTTACAGTAAAGGCATTGATGAAGGGATCCACGCGATTCAAAATCTGATTGAACAACAAGGACCAAATATCCATCAGTTGATTCAACCGGATCAGAGTGATGAAGCGGATGATCTTTGTCTTGTGACAGTCGAGATTAACTAATATGTATACAAAAAGACTCAGCGATGAACAAGTCATCGCTGAGTCTTTTTTGAGTCATACACGTTCTGAATTTACTTGGACTAGAAGAACCTTCTCCGCCATAAGATAAACGCAGCAAGACCGGAGAAGAAAATCATCATACTGAGAACAATCCAAAAGCCGATAGCTTCGCCCTCCCACGGAATTCGGACGTTCATCCCGAACATACCGGAAATCATCGTCGGGATTGAGATGACGATCGTAATCGAAGCAAGAAACTTCATGACGAAGTTGACATTGTTCGAGATGACGGAACCGAATGTATCCATCGTCGAACTGATGATATCTTTATAGATTTGTGCCATTTCCATTGCTTGGCGATGTTCGACGAAGACGTCTTCGAGTAAGTCCTCATCGTCTTCGTGTTTCTCAAGACTTGGTGTCTTGATAATCCGGTCGAGTACACCGTCGTTCGATTTCAAGGACGTCATGAAATAAACTAATGACTTCTGAAGGTTCATTAATTGAAAGATTTCTTGATTTCGCATCGAACGTTGTAGTTCTTCCTCAAGTTCGTCCATGCGACGATCGATTTGACGCAAGAAACGTAAATACGAAGAACTGACTTTGTAGAGAATCTGGAATACGAAACGCGATCGATAATTCGTTCGGAATCCACGTAACTTACCACTCGAGAACAACGTCAACACGTCGAGCTGTTGCGAACAAACCGTAATGAAATGACGAGATGTCACGATGATACCGAGCGGAATCGTATTATAACGGCGTCCTGATGATTCTTCTTCGATGTAGGGAACGTCGACGATCATCAGTAAGCCTTCTTCATCTTTTTCAAAACGTGGTTTTTCTTCCACGTCCAAAGGATCATAAATGAAATCCTCTGGAATTTTCGTAGCAGCGATGACTTGGTCGGCTTCATCTTTTGTCGGATTGACAAGATGGATCCAGGAACCTTTCGTGAACTCCTGTATCTCGTTGACTGCCCCGGTGACATCGCTTCGATAAATCGTCAACATATTGTCTATCCCTCCTGCTCTTCACTGTCTCATTATAGAAATAGAAGCGACGGTGTGTAAATGATTCTCCGATTTTTTTTTACGAAGATTAGTGATAAGATGAAAACAGAGGAGGGGAAGACATGCCTTTTTTTAATGCTAAAAAGCTCGAAGAACTTCAATCGATCGCAGGTGGGGACCATGCGTTTCTCCAAAAAATCGGAGAGACGTACATCGCACAATTCGATCGAAAGTTTCCTGAACTAAAAGATGCCGTCGCGAAACAAGATGCTGAGCAAACTGAGAAGCTCGCTCACTTGTTAAAAGGTGCTTCCTATTCCGTTGCTGCCGATGATTTAGCTGATGATTTCGAACTGCTTGAAAAAGAAGCAGAATCCGGTTCGATGACTGGAACCCAAGAAATCGTCGATCGGATTGAGCAATGCATGGTAGAATTCCGTGTCGTCTGGCTCGATGTCTTTACTGGAAAAAATCTTGACGCGTTGCGTTGAGCAATCGAATAGATCAAAAAAGCCGACATGCTGTCGGCTTTTTTTCTTATAAGACGTATGAATCGACTGTTTCGATCAGTCGACCGATTTCCGGTTTTGTGATTTGAGCGTTGACACCGACGGATTCACCTTTATGGCGTAAATCGTCTGAAATCAATGATGAGAAGACGATGATCGGTAACTCCCCATAACGGTCGTCTTCGCGAAGACGTTTCGTCAGATGAAGTCCGTCCATCTTCGGCATTTCGATATCCGTGATCAGGAGATCACAGTTACTGCCTTGTTCGAAGGCGTCAAAGGCTTCTTTTCCGTTGATGAACCATTTCAGACCATGATAGCCGGCTTCTTCAAGTGTTTCGATGATCAACGTTCGCAGCATTTCCGAGTCTTCCGCGATCCAGATGATTTTATCGGACCGATCACGGGACTGGACGCGTCGTCCTTCTTCGCGGGCAAAGATATCTTTTCGAGAGAGCTCAAGGGCGATTTTTTCGTAATCGAGTAAGATGATCATCTTGTCGCCAGTTTTGACGACACCATTCGTTAGTCCCTCGATCCCGCGAGCGAGTTCGTTTGGTGTATCGATCTGCTCCCACGAGATACGGCGAATTTCTGTTACGGAATCGACACGCAGGACGCTCTTTTCTCCATTAAATTCACAGATAATCAGACGATCCTCGGTTGCTTCGTCATGGGGAACGCCGATGACTGTCGGCAAATCAATTACCGTCATGACCTCACCGCGGAGTTCGATTAATCCTTTGACAGCATCCGGTGTACCCGGGAGTGGTGTCATCGGGAGCGGAACGATGATTTCCCGGACTTTCATGACGTTGATACCAAACGTATACGGACCGCAATGGAAGATGACGATCTCGAGTTCGTTCGTGCCGGCTTCTAATAAAATATCGTGCTGATTGTACATGTAGTTATGCCCCTTTCCATTACCTTCACTTCACTTCTGACTAGTTATCGGCATACTCCGCTAAAAATTCTAGTTCTGAAATGACAAAAAAAGTGTTGTAATCGCTTTCATAATATGTTAAGCAAAAAGTTTGGCATTTGTCTGACCAATTGATTACAATAAGCTATGCAGCCACACACTGAAATGAGAGAGATAAAAATAAATGGAGGTAGAGTGGAATGACTACAGCAACAACCTACACATTTTTACTAGATGGACAATGGCATGAGAGTGAATCAAAAGAGACGATTGAAATCTCTTCACCATATAAAGAGGATCTTGTTGGTCGCGTTCAAGCGATGACAAAACCAGAAGTCGACCGTGCCATCGCTTCAGCGAAAGCGGCGCAAGCAGAGTGGGTAAAACAACCGGCAAACAAACGAGCTGAGTTGCTTCACGCTTGGGCGACGGAGCTTGAGAAACGTGCAGACGAAATCGGTGAAGTCATCATGCGTGAAGTCGGTAAAGGGCGTGCAGATGGCGTTAAAGAAGTCAAACGGACAGCCGAAATCATCCGTTATACAGCGGAAGAAGGACTTCGTTTTGACGGTCAGATGATGCAAGGGGATTCGTTCCCAGGCGGTAGCGCGAAAAAAATCGCAGTCATCAAAAAAGCACCGCTCGGCGTCGTGCTTGCGATTTCACCATTCAACTACCCAGTCAACTTGGCAGCAGCGAAACTCGCACCTGCACTCATGACAGGGAATGCGGTCGTCTTCAAACCAGCAACACAAGGTTCAATCAGCGGAATCTTGATGGTTGAAGCACTCGTCGCAGCAGGTCTTCCAGCTGGACTCGTCAACATCGTCACAGGTCGTGGATCGGTCATCGGTGACTACTTGACGGCTCACCCTGGAATCAACATGATCACATTCACAGGTGGTACAGGAACAGGGCAACACTTATCGCGTCAATCTGCAATGATTCCACTTGTCCTTGAGCTTGGTGGAAAAGACCCAGCACTCGTCCTTGAAGATGCAAACTTGTCGCTTGCTGCAGATCATATCGTTAGCGGTGCGTTCTCGTACTCAGGTCAACGTTGTACAGCAATCAAACGTGTCTTCGTCCTCGATCATCAAGCGGATGCATTGATTGAAGAACTTAACACACGGATCGCGAAATTGACTGTCGGTTCGCCAGAACAAGACAGTGTCGTCGTACCATTGATCGATACGAAATCAGCGGACTTCGTCGAAGGCTTGATTACGGACGCAACAGACAAAGGTGCAACGCTCGTCACAGGTGGCGGACGTACAGCAAACTTGATCGAACCAACACTTCTTGACAATGTGACACGCGACATGCGCGTCGCTTGGGAAGAACCATTCGGACCAGTCCTTCCGATTATCCGTGTTAACTCGGTTGACGAGATGATTGCGTACGCGAACGAATCAGAGTACGGTCTTCAAGCAAGTGTCTTCACGGAAAACATCGATGCAGCATTTGCGGTAGCGGATGCCCTTGAAACAGGTTCTGTTCAAATCAATGGTCGGACGGAACGTGGTCCTGACCACTTCCCATTCATCGGTGTGAAATCATCGGGTCTCGGCGTACAAGGTGTCGGACGAAGCCTCGCTTCGATGACACGCGATAAATTAACAGTTCTTAACTTAAAATAAGTTCCGAACCGACCTTTCAATCTGCGGAAAGGTCGGTTTTTTGTGCATCCGTTTCTAAAGCGCTAACGTAAGCTAGACAACAAATATCATTCGTTGACGCACAAAGTTTGGCGCTATAGCTTCATTCTCTCTATAATGAAAGAAAATGGACGAGAGAAAAGAGGCGTGTAGGCATGACTGTATCAGACGAAATCATTTCGATTCCGATTCCAACACCATTTCCGGTAGGAGACGTGAACTGCTACGTATTACGAACAGAAGGGGAGAACATCCTCATTGATTGTGGACCCGATACACTGGAAGCGTGGCAAGCGATGCAGCGAACCTTGGCACGACATGATCTTCAAGTCGAGGATTTAGATCGTGTCATCGTGACGCATCACCATGCAGATCATGCTGGGATGGCGCATCGTTTTTCAGAGAAAGGCATTCCTGTCTATGGACATGCGCGTTTACGCCCGTATTTGGAGCAAGATGAGACATTCTTAAACAATGGAGATGCGTTCTTGCGTCGCTTGGCGACATCGTTTGGTGTTCCGGTAGCCATTCAAGAGATGTTACCGAGTTATCAATCTGCCTTAAAATGGCTTGGGAAAGGTCAGCTCGATTTCACATTACAAGAAGGGGACGCCATCACACCATCTGGGCGATACCGTGTCATCGAACTACCGGGACATGCAAGTGACCAAATCGGTATTTTAAGTGACGATGGTGTGTTGTTCGCAGCCGATCATCTACTCGACCGGGTCGAACCGAACCCGTTGCTCGAACAACCGCAACCAGGGGATGATACGCTCGTGAAGCGACCTGTTCTTGCGTACCTCGACTCCTTAGAAAAATTACAAGGTGAACACATTCGAATCGCCTATACCGGACACGGTGCTCCGATTCGCGATGTTGCGGCGCTCGTCGAAGAACGGTTGATGCAACGTAAAGCGCGTGGTGATCAACTGTTGAAGTATTTTTCAGGAGAGCATACGTTATTCGAATTAGCACAAGTGACGTACGGAAACCGATTAAAAAAATCATTCCCACTCGTCATGAGTGAGATGAAGGCACGCCTTGATACGCTTGTCGCACGTGGGACGATAACGGTTGAGAAACGATCAGGTATCTTCTACTATTCGAAAACGGAGGAAATCTAATGCAACTCATCAATCGGACGATCGTCATCACAGGAGCTTCCAGTGGACTTGGTGAAGCGTTAGCCCGTACCTTACACAAGGAAGGAGCAAACCTGATCTTAGTCGCACGACGGGAGGAACGGTTACAAACGCTCGCGTCTGAACTTCAAGCAGACTATTTTGTCTACGACTTGGAAGATGCGCCGGAAACACTCGCACAAACACTAGCTGATCGGTATGGTCGAATCGATATTTTGATTAACAATGCAGGGTTCGGGGAATTCAGTTTCCTAGACGATACTTCAATTGAGACGATCGAGTCGATGCACCGAATCAATGTTTTAAGTCCGGTCCGTTTGACGAAAGCCTGCCTACCTTTACTGAAAGAAGGTGGCATGATCGTCAACGTCGCGAGTCAGGCGGGGAAGTTGCCGACACCGAAATCAACAATCTACTGCATGACGAAAGCGGCAATGTTGCAGTTTTCGAATGCGCTACGTCTCGAGTTATGCCCTAAAGGCATCCATGTCATGACCGTCAATCCAGGTCCGATCGCAACGGAATTTTTCGTCCGTGCGGATGTTGACCGAAAGTATGAGCAAAATGTCGCCTCAATCGTCTTATCAAAAGAACGGCTTGCTCAGACCGTCGTCCGAGCGATGGAACGCCAAAAGCGAGAGGTCAACGCACCATGGTGGATGGAGCTGTCAGCAAAAGGATACGGCGTCATGCCGCGACTCATCGAGTGGTTAGGCAAATCAGGTTTTGATAAAAAGTGATAACGAAGGGGAATGACAAATGAGAACAAAAGTAATCAGCTTCCTTGCCTTAAGTGCGCTGCTCGCAGGGTGCGGTACGCCAGCTACGACGCCGGAACCGAAAAATGTCTTAGGAACGAGCTATCAATCAATTGAAAAAGAGGCCGAAAAATCAACGGTCCGGATGTATATGTGGGGGGGCGATGACGGAATCAACGCCTACATCGATGAGTACGTGGCACCACGTTTGAAAAAGGAACACAACATTACGCTAGAACGCGTACCGATTGAGACAGCGGATATCATGCAAAAACTACGTGCTGAGAAGCAAGCAGGTAAGGAAAAAGGTGTCATCGATGTCGTTTGGATCAATGGCGATAATTTCCTAAATGCTAAAAAAGATGACTTACTGTATGGAGAGATCACAAAAGTCCTCCCGAACATGAAATATGTCGATGCTGCTGCGCAAAGTTCAGATAGCGGAACAAAAACAGAAGGGCTCGAAGCGGCTTGGGGAAAAGTCCAATACACGTTGCACTATGATGCAGCAGACGTGACGTCGCCACCTAAGGACTTACAAACGTTGAAGTCTTGGGTCAAGGAGAATCCGGGACGCTTCACTTATCCGGAAGTGACGGACTTTACAGGGAATGCCTTCGTCCGCCACGTCATGTATGGGGTCGAATCGAATGAAACGTTAAAAGATCCAAAAGCAGACTTTAAGAAGACGTGGGCTTATTTGAATGAAATCAAACCGTATCTTTGGAAAAAAGGGAAGACATATCCGAAGACACTTGCCCAACTCGATCAGTTGTATGCCAAAGGAGACGTTGATTTCACGATGGGCTTCAATGAACGACGGGCAGAACAAGAAGTGACGTCCGGAACATTTCCAAAACAAACGCGACCGATCGTTCTAAAGGATGGCTCGATCGCGTCGACGCATTTCCTCTCCGTACCATTCAATGCTCCGAATCCGAAAGGTGCACTCGTTGCGATTAACACGTTGTTGTCACCAGAGGCACAACTAAAAAAATATGATGCAACGTACTGGGGAGATGGAACAAGTCTTGATTTATCGACACTGAATACGTCAGAACAAAAGCAGTTCGCTGACGTACCAGCTGCACCATCAACACCGAAGCCAAGCGTCTTTGAAGGGAAGGTCCGGACGGAACTTGATCCATCCATCTTCGAAATGATCCGTAAGGAATGGCCGTCTCGTGTGGCGCGGTAACGCGTATCCAGCTGCGATCTTGATGGCGGGGATGGTCTTATACGGGTTATGGGTGAGTATCTCGATGACGTCACTTGCCGATTACCGCGAGCTACTGACGGATGAGGTCTTTTTAGAAAGTCTCGCCGTCAGTAGTTATGTTGCCATCGTCAGTACGGTACTCGCGCTGATCATTGGTATGGTGCTCGCACGACTCTTGAGTAGAACACGGCTAGCGGCGTTACTTGCAGTTCCTTTATTTATTCCTCATTTAGGAGCGGCATATCTCGCCATCCTCTATTTGAGCGATGTGCCTGTCATTGGACCGCATGAAGGGAATTATTTCAGTGTCATCCTGACGTACCTCTATAAAGAAATTCCGTTCGTCTTTTTTTATCTCTTACCGGTGGTCCGTCGTCTTGACCCACGTTATCAAGAGCTCGGTACGATGCTCGGTTTGTCGCCAGTGCGTCGCTTTTGGCATGCGCGAGGTGTATTTCTACTTGTACCGATGCTTGAAGCAGCCTTCATCTTACTTGCCTTCATCCTGTTCGCCTATGAAATCCCGGCGTTACTTGGTGTGACTTATCCGAAGTTACTCGGAGTCTATGCGTTTGATTTGTATACGCAAGGCGATTTATCGGAGCAACCACTCGCTTTTGCAATGAGTGTCGTCTTGACGGGAGGACTTTTTGTCCTGTTATTGCTCATGACTGGTTTGACACGCCCACTTGCAGCGAAAATCAGTAGGGGGCGAAGTGAATGAAAAAAATTAGTGTGATCGTATTCGTTGTCCTTGTCTTCATCATTCCCTTGATCGGATTGATTCCGGGAGAATGGAGTTGGAATCCGCGTCTTGAAGCGACGCTTGGCACGACCGTCGCAATGATCTGTGCCGTCGTGTTGTTGAATCATCTCTTCGGGTACATGGCAGGAAAAGCGATCGCCTTTCAAACGGGGAAACGTGTACGTGTAGCGGAGTTCTTGATTAGTTTACCGTTGTTCGTTCCTGTCTTGTTGCTGTCCTTCGGCCTTTATTTGACATGGATTCGTCTTGGTCTAGCAGACCGATTTTTCGGTGTCCTCCTCGTGTTGCTTCTGCCGACCTTGCCGTATACGGTTCGCTTGTACACGAACGGGTTTCAGGCGCTCGGAGAACGAATGCTCGAACAGATGGTCTTGATCGAAGGAAATCGTTTCAAACGTTGGTTCTATTTGACGGGTCCGATGCTTCGATCGACGCTACAATCGGTAACGTTGCTCGTCACGGTGATTACGATCAGTCAGTATGCACTAGTGGCGTTGATCGGTGGCGGAATCGTCCGCATGATTGCACTGGAAGTGTTTCCGGCGTATTCCGGTAATTCTCAGGGAGCGGCGCGTTTAGCAACACTTTGGTTGATTGGTTTGCCCGTTCTCTTTTATGCTCTACAAGCCGTTATTTTTTCTAGTTGGATACGAATCGTACGGAGGCGTTTAAATGGAAGTCACGATACAACAAGTCAATAAACGATTTGGAACGAAGCGTGTATTATCTGATATCGATTTACAGATCGCGTCTGGACAATGTGTAGCTTTAGTTGGACCAAGCGGTAGTGGGAAAACGACATTACTCCGCCTGATTGCGGGTCTTGAACGTGTGACAAGTGGAACGATTCAGTTCGGTGACCGAGATGTCACCGTCCTTTCACCGAATCAGCGCGGGGTGACAATGATGTTTCAACGGTCGTTATTGTTTCCGCATTTAAACGTCGAACAAAACATCCGTCTCGGCGCGAAACAATTAACACCGATTGAGCTCGAGTCCTGGTTACATCGCGTTGGACTTGAGGGGAGAGGTAAAAGTGCTATTGATGAACTCTCGGGTGGCGAACAACAGCGGGCGAGTCTAGCTCGTGCGCTGGCAAGTCAACCGGACTTCTTGTTGCTCGATGAACCGTTCTCAAGTCTAGATGTACCGAGACGACGGGAACTTCGGACATTGATCCGAAAGTTGACCGAGGAACAAGGTGTCACGACGCTCCTTGTCACGCATGACCGGGAAGAGGCAATGGCGATGGCGGATATCGTATATGTCTTAGAACAGGGGCGAATCGTCGATCATGGTACACCGATCACGCTTAGCCAGACAAGTCCGTTTTTTGGCGAAGGGATTCAGATTGAAGAAACATGGTATCCGTTGACGGCAGTCAACTTGGTCTCAAGACCGACGAAGGAAACGGATGAACGTGTTACGATTACGAAAGAACTCATTCAATACGGCGTTCGCTTCTACGAAGTAGAACGGACGTCCGGAGAACGGCTCGTGCTCTCTTCAGACGAGACGATGCATGAGAAAGAAGGCTATATCGTTAGAAAGGAGGGGTGACATGTTAGATACGCGTGCGCGTAAAATCGTTCAACCCCTATTTGACCAAGGGGCGACCTTATTTAAGAAAATTGGATTATCGGCAACTCAGGTGACGATCATTTCCGGTATCATCGGTGGTGCGACTGGATTTTTCGTTTATAACGATATGATGGGAACGGCGATCGTTTTGTTATGGATCTCGGGCATGCTCGATGTCATTGACGGAACGATGGCACGAAAAGAGAAGACGACGCCGATCGGCACGATTCTTGACCTTGTACTCGACCGAATCGTCGAGCTGTCGGTGTTGATTGGTCTTGCACTTCGGTTCCCGGAAACGCAGGTCGTCATTCTATTACTTGTTGCGTCATTCGTCATTGGGATGACGATGTTTCTTGCGATTGGAGCCGTCAGTGAGAACTACGGCTACAAGTCGTTTCAATATCAACCTGGACTCGTCGAACGGACTGAAGGCTTCTTATTCCTGACAGCGATGATCCTATTCCCGAGCGCAATCATCTGGATTGCGAGCGTCTTCTTGATCGCTGAACTCTATACCGTCGGAGAACGATTCCATCAAGCGTCGAAGGTGTTACGATGAGCGAACAAGAAATGATCATGACAATGGATCGAGCAGGCAATCTGCTCGGTCCGCGTCCACGGTCAGAAGTCCACACGCACGGTTTGTGGCATGAAACATTCCATTGTTTCGTCTATGATCGGAAGCGGGACGTCGTGTTACTTCAGCAACGATCCGAGCAGAAGAAGGACTTTCCGGGAATGCTCGATATCACGGCAGCCGGTCATTTGCTTGCAGATGAGTCGGTCGAAGATGGTCTTCGGGAACTTGAGGAAGAGATTGGTCTAACGTGTACATTTGATCAATTGATACCGCTTGGAATTCAGGAGGAAGAATTCCGGAATGCGACGCTCTGGGACTGTGAACGATGCCATGTCTTTCTCGTACAGAGCGATCAAGCGATCGAGTCATACGTACTGCAAAAAACAGAAGTCAAACGATTGATCGCTTTTTCGATCGAGCAGTTTGAGCGAATTGCTGACGAGTCCATTGAGCGCATTCAGGACACGGCAGGAGAATGGTTCAATCGTCGACAATTCGCCCCACATCTTCCTTCTTACTGGAGACATGTACGACAAGGCATCGAACGGTTACGTGAACAGAGACCACAGTGAGGATATAACACAAAGACCTGCGATCGAACATGATGTCGATTGCAGGTCTTTTTTCAATTCGTACATTCGTTCGACGCGAGAGTAGCGAAATTGAGGTATATTTGAGATAATTAAGTATATATACAAAAGAAGGAAAGAAGGTGCAGCCAGTGGCATTACGATTTGCACTACTCGGGCTGCTGACCCAAGGGGAAGCGACCGGTTATGATTTAAGCGCGACTTTTAAAAAACAGATGATCCACTTCTGGACCGCACATCATACACAAATATACCGAGAGTTGTTAAAAATGGAAGAAGCAGAACTCGTAACAAGTGTTCATATCGTTCAAGAAGACCTTCCAGATAAAAAAGTCTATTCAATCACGGATAAAGGACGGACAGAACTTGTTGAGTGGTTACGGACGCCGAACGAGTTCAAACCAAAGATGAAGGATGAGAACTTGATGCGAGTTTCGCTCCTCCATCTACTGCCTCCAGAGGAAGCCGTTGCTTATCTAGAAGAGTCAAAGCGGCATCATCAATTTGCTGTTGAGATGATGCATAGTTGGCGTCACGACCATCTCGAGAACGGAGCGACACTCGGCGAAACATTGACGAGTGAGTACGGCTTGCGTATGATGTTGAATTACTTGGATTGGTGTGACTGGGCCATTGCAGAAATCAAAAAGAACGAAGCAAACGTCTAACGAAACGTAACTGGCTTGACCGTCATGTAAGAGGCGGATTTGAGCCAGTTTTGTTTTGTAATGAGACGGAGTAAGGAGTGAACTAATGTACTTTAATGATTATGAAGACTGGATCGAAGAAGAGGCGGAAGCATTATTTTGCTTACATGAGGAATCGCTGATACGAGAAGCGACATCATATTCGCAGTTTACGGCGTACGTAGAGGAGGCACTCCTTGAACCATTGTTACTCAAACTACGCTGGCTCGGAGAAACGGAAGAAGAAGAGATTCTAGAACACGCAGATGCTATCGTTTGGGAGAATGCGACGGGCAATTCGGAAGCATCACTTCGCCGAGACGTGTTACGGCGGGTCGTCCGAAGAGATTTTACTGCGCATATCCTTGAGCACCTCGCACCGATGCTTGAAGCAAAACAAACGGCTTATGAGGTTGAGTTAGAAAAGCTACAATTAGCACATGCCGAGCAAATGGAAGAAGTTCAACAACATGAGCAACAGATTGAACTTGGACCTCCACCTGAGAAAATCAAAAAATGGTGGTATCTCAAAGAAAAGGAAGTCTCACGTTCCTTTACGGAAGAAGAACGAATGGCATTACAAACGCAACAGCAACAACTTGAAGAAGAGTTGAAGCGACTCGAACAACAACAACGCGAGGCAGAAGCTAATCTCGAACGATTGGATTCACTTCACCATCTGTAAGTCACGACAAAAAAATGGAGCATACGACATAACGTCGCGTGCTCCATTTTTATATAAAGTTAAGCTTGTGTAGCGAGTTTCGCAAGGACAAGTTTTGCGACTGCTTCACTTGAAGCAGGGTTTTGACCAGTAACAACATTTCCATCGATGACGGCGAACTCTTTACCGGCATCTGATGTGAGGAAAGTAGCGCCTTCACCACGAAGCGTCGTCTCGAGCAGGAATGGTACTTTATCTTCGAGACCTGTCGATTTTTCTTCTTCATCCGTAAAGCCGTTGATTTGACGACCTGATACGAATGGTTTGCCATCGATCATGACATGCGCGAAGGCAGCAGGACCGTGACAGACTGATGCGACGATGCCATCTTTTTTAATGACGGCTTCAATGGCACCTGCAACTTGTGGGTTGTTCGGGAAGTCGACGACTGCACCGTGACCGCCTGGGAAGTAAACTGCATCAAATGATGCTGGATCCACTTCAGAGAGTGATTTCGTGTCGTGCAATGCACGGCGAGCATCTTGGAATTTTGGCAAGATTTCTTTGACGATCGACGCTTTATCGATTGGGACGTCGCCACCTTTGATCGATGTAACCGTCACGTCATGCCCTGCATCCTTGAACAGGTTGTAAGGTGCTGCGAACTCTTCGAACCATAACCCTGTTTTGTGACCATTCATGTCATCTGCGCTTGTTGATACGATTAAAATACGTGCCATAATAAAACTCCTCCTCTGTATGAACGTTACAAAGAAGGAGTTTCCCGGGGAAGTGAAGAGTTAAACCTCACCGGTGTTCTGTATAGTGATGAACCGGCAATGAAGCGAGCGCTTGGTCAACCTGAGCTTGCGAGATTGGCTCCTTCATCGCTTGGACGTTTGCTTGAAGTTGTGACACGCTCGAAGCACCAGGAAGAACGATAGCGACCTGTTGATCGATTGCTTGCAAGGCAAGCGCCGGAAGCGGGAAGTCTTGAAGTTTTTGTAGACTCGCTTCAAGCGTTTCCTTATCGAATTGTTCGAAACGGTCAACCGACTGCAGGCGTGAAGGACTCTCGTGTGTTAGCAGTCCTTTCGCAAGTGGACCGCGGGCGACGACTTGAATGTTCTTTTCTTTTAATCGTGGCAATAACTCTTCAATTCGACGGTCAAGTAATGAATAGGGCGTCATCAAGTAAGAGAAATTACTATGCTCGAGCCAGTATTCGATGACGTTCGGACGCAGTGACGAGAGACCATATTGTTTAATCTTACCGTCTGCCTTTAAGTCTTCCATCGCACGGATGGACGCATCGATATCATCATCGATCGTACCACCGTGAACGTAATACAAATCGAGGTAAGGTGTTTCAAGGCGGTTCAAACTTTCGAGACAAGCTTGTTTCAGATAATCATAGCTCGGATCCCATGTCCAACCGGTTCCGGTCGCATTCATCCGGTTACCACCTTTTGAGGCAAGAAACAATCGACTGCGATCCTCTTGTGCGAAGGTTTGACCGATGATTGATTCGACCGCTCCGTTCGCATAGACGTCTGCTGTATCGAAGTGTGTGATTCCAGCATCAAGTGCTGTCCGTAAGATTGCAGTTGCTTCTTCTTGTCCGCGTTTTAAGATCGTCATCGTACCTAATCCTAATGACATGTTCAATTCCCTCTTTTCTTAGATGAACTGTAAGTTTGGAACTTCTGCATTCTAGTGTATCATATCTGATGAAAAAGACGATTTCGAAGTCTTGCGGCAATACGCCGGAAACGGCATACTATTCATGACAGAGAACGTAAACTAGGATAGAAATGGGGCATACATGATGGAAGAAAAAACGATTGAACGTGAAGTGATCTATGAAGGAAAAGTCTTTGATGTCGAGAAACATGTCGTCACGTTACCGAATGGCAATACGTCTGTTCGTGAACTGGTCTATCATAATGGTGCCGTCGCGATCATTGCTTTTGATGAACAAGGTGACCTGATCGTCGTCGAACAGTACCGAAAAGCATTCGAAAGTCTATCGATCGAGATACCAGCAGGCAAACTGGAGAAAGGTGAAGATCCACTCGATTGTGCCGGACGGGAATTAAAGGAAGAAACAGGATACGTCGCGAAAGAGTTACAGCATGTCTTTGATTTTTACGGGGCGCCCGGTTTTTGCAGTGAACGTGTACATATCTATGAAGCGATTGGTCTCACTGCCGGCGATCGTCAACTCGATGAGGATGAGTTCCTTGAGAATAAGACATTAAAGCTCGAAGAGGCACTCGAACTTGTTGCTAACGGAACGATTGTTGACGCGAAGACGATCATGGCGATTCAACATTGGCAAATCCGTACTTTAAAATGATTCTCATTTAAATGATTTTCAGTTGATAATCATTTTAATTTGAAAAACGACTGATTATCAGCTATGATAATAGCATCAGTTCGAACAAAGGGGGCGTTATGATGGAAAGTCGTGTAGAACGCATCAAAAAACAGCTAAGCGGTAAAGGATATAAGCTGACTCCCCAACGTGAAGCGACTGTGCGTGTCCTGCTCGAACACGAGTCGGATCACCTCAGTGCCGAAAATGTCTTTCTCCTTGTAAAAGAAAAGAACTCCGACATCGGACTTGCGACGGTTTACCGGACGCTCGAATTATTGACGGAGCTCGAAGTCGTCGATAAGGTCAACTTCGGAGATGGCGTATCCCGGTTTGATTTACGACAAGAAGGTGCGAGTCATTCGCATCACCATCTCGTCTGTATCGAATGCGGATCCGTCGAAGAGATTTTAGACGATATGCTCGAAGAAGTAGAGAAAGAAATCGTGTCCCGATTCCACTTTAAAATCAAGGATCATCGCTTGACATTCCACGGCGTCTGCCGTGTCTGCCAAGAGCGTCACGCTCGGGAAGCGTTGGAACAATCGCAAACACAAACAGTCTGACCGTCCGACGTAATTTCGGATGGTTTTTCTTTTTCGATTTTTATAGGTCAGACCTCTTCACAACGGTTTACACCTTTGATATGATGGGAAAGTAAGCGATTTCGTAAACGAAGAGGATGAGTTCAGTGCGTGAACAACTGGAAGCATTTATCAACTATTTAGTGATTGAACGGCAAATGTCCGCGAATACGGCAGCTGCGTATCGAAATGATTTAAATCAATACTTACAGACGCTTGAAACAGCGGAGGTTTCCTCGTTCGAACAGGTTCACCGCCATCATATCGTCGACCATATTGAACGGTTGCTTGAAGCACGGAAATCACGATCGACGGTTCGCCGGGCGACGAGTTCGATTCGTTCGTTCCATCAGTATTTGGTCGAAGAGAGACTCGCGACGCATGATCCGTCTCGTCATCTTGATTTACCGAAACCGGAGAAAAAATTGCCCGTCGTCTGGAGTCAAACGGACGTCGAACGTTTGCTTGATTCGGTCGTCGGTGTCGATCCGCTTACGCGACGAGATGCAGCAATGCTTGAGCTTCTTTATGGAACAGGGATGCGCGTCAGCGAACTCCTCCAACTGAAGTTAAACGATTTGCAACTCGAACTGGGGTATCTGTCGTGTCTTGGGAAAGGGAATAAATCCCGGATCATTCCAATGAGTACGACATCGATTGAAAGCGTCAGGACGTATCTCGACCTCGCGCGCAATAGTCTCGGTGGTCAACAGACCGACGACGTCTTCTTGAACAGTCGCGGTGATCGTTTGTCACGACAAGGTTTTTGGAAGATGATTAAACGACGAGCAAAGGATGCAGGTATCGAAAAAGATATCACGCCGCACGTCCTGCGTCATTCGTTCGCGACACATCTGCTTGAGAACGGTGCCGATTTACGCGTCGTACAAGAGATGCTGGGGCATGCCGATTTGTCAACGACACAAATGTATACACACGTCAATAAAGCACGACTCCATGACGTGTATAAGAAACATCATCCACGGGCATGATGGTTCTATCTTTTAAAGGTCTGACTTCAGACAAATGATGCGTTTTGTCTAGTCCCTTTCCGGGAAAAATCGTAACGGGAATCGCATAACTACAGCTCGCAATAGGAGGAACAGCAAATGGCTCAATCATTTAAACGTGTATTTTTAGTCGTCATGGACTCCGTAGGAATCGGAGAAGCACCAGACGCTGAACAATTTGGAGATCTCGGTTCGCATACGCTCGGTCACATCGCGCGTGAACGGAACGGACTAAACATGCCGAACATGGCGAAACTTGGTCTCTCACATATCGAACCGATCGAAGGCGTTTCGGCTGAAGAAGCACCACTTGCGGCATACGGAAAAATGCAGGAAGTATCTGCAGGGAAAGATACGATGACAGGACATTGGGAAATCATGGGACTGCGAATTGATACACCATTCCGTGTCTTCGAAAAATTCCCGGATGACTTGATTCATCGCTTAGAAGAGTTCTCAGGACGGAAGATCATCGGAAACAAACCAGCTTCTGGTACGGAAATCTTAGACGAACTCGGACAAGAACATGTCGAGACAGGCGCCTTGATCGTCTATACGTCGGCAGACTCTGTTCTTCAGATTGCAGCACATGAAGAGGTCGTTCCACTAGAGGAACTGTACCGGATTTGTGAATATGCACGTGACATCACGCGGGATGACCCGTACATGCTTGGTCGCATCATCGCACGTCCATTCCTAGGCGAGGCAGGGGCATGGGTCCGGACTGCGAACCGTCACGACTATGCACTCAAACCATTCGACCGGACGGTCATGAATGAACTCGAGACAGCAGGACTTGATGTCATCTCGCTCGGTAAGATTGCTGATATCTATGACGGCGAAGGCGTCACAGATGCGATCCGTACGAAATCGAACATGGATGGCATGGATCAACTCGTAACGCAACTCGATCGTGACTTCAACGGACTCTGCTTCTTGAACCTCGTCGATTTCGATGCGTTGTTCGGACACCGTCGTGATCCACAAGGGTACGGACAAGCACTTGAAGAGTTCGATGCACGTCTTCCGGAAGTATTCGATCGCTTGAAAGAAGACGATCTCTTGATCATCACGGCTGACCACGGAAACGATCCGGTTCACGCTGGAACGGACCACACGCGGGAATACGTACCGTTGCTTGCTTATCACAAGAACGGCGTCGCAAAATCGCTCGGTATCCGCGAGACGTTCGCTGATCTTGGAGCGACGGTTGCAGAAAACTTCGGCGTCAAAATGCCGGCACATGGAACAAGCTTTTTAACAGAACTATAATTCGAGGGAGCGATTCAGATGACAGTCAACTGGAATGAAACACGTTCGTTTTTAGAAAGCAAGATGCAGGCAAAACCGGAGATCGGATTGATTCTCGGTTCAGGACTGGGTGTCCTCGCGGATGAGATCGAAAACCCGATCGCGATTCCATATCATGAAATCCCGAACTTCCCAGTATCAACGGTCGAAGGACACGCGGGACAACTCGTCTTCGGTACTCTTGAAGGGAAACAAGTCGTTGCGATGCAAGGGCGATTCCACTTCTACGAAGGATATTCGATGGACATGGTCACGTTCCCAGTCCGTGTCATGAAAGCGATCGGTGTCGAGACATTGATCGTCACGAACGCAGCGGGTGCGTGTAACGAAGCGTTCGAACCAGGTGATTTGATGTTGATCACGGATCACATCAACTTCTTCGGTACGAACCCATTGATCGGGAAGAACGTCGATGAGATGGGACCACGTTTCCCGGATATGTCGAAGCCGTATGATGCGGAATTACTTCGTCTTGCACAGGAAACAGCAGATGAGCTCGGAATTCGTGTCCGTCAAGGTGTCTACTTCGGAAACACTGGTCCAACGTATGAGACACCAGCAGAAGTCAAGATGGCACGGATGCTCGGTGGCGACGTTGTCGGTATGTCGACGGTCCCAGAAGTCATCGTTGCCCGTCATTCCGATATGCGAGTCCTTGGTATCTCATGTGTCTCGAACATGGCAGCAGGCATTCTCGACCAACCGTTACACCATGATGAAGTCATCGAAACGACAGAACGTGTCCGGGCACACTTCCTATCACTCGTTCGCGGTTCGATCAAAAAAATGTAACGACTGTTTATAAAACTCACAAAACACTCCTGAGGAGGAACTAGATTATGCGTATGGTAGATTTGATTGCAACAAAACGAGACGGTGGCGAACTCGCAACAGCTGATATTCAAGCAATGGTAGAAGGATTCACGAATGGTGAGATTCCAGATTATCAAATGTCAGCAATGTCGATGGCGATTTTCTATCAAGGAATGTCAGATCGTGAAATTGCTGATTTAACGATGGCAATGGTCAACTCGGGTGACGTGATCGACCTTTCACGCATCCACGGGAAAAAAGTTGATAAACACTCAACAGGCGGCGTCGGTGACAAAATCAGTCTGATCGTCGCACCACTCGTTGCGTCAATCGGTATTCCGGTTGCGAAGATGAGCGGTCGTGGACTCGGTCACACTGGTGGAACAATCGACAAACTCGAAGCGTTCCCTGGTTTTGACGTTGAACTTTCAGAAGAAGCATTCGTCTCACAAGTCAACGACATCAAGATGGCGATCATCGGTCAAACAGGTAACTTGACGCCTGCAGACAAAAAACTCTACGCACTTCGTGATGTTACAGCAACGGTTAACTCGATCCCATTGATCGCAAGTTCAATCATGTCGAAAAAGATCGCAGCGGGAGCAGACAGTATCGTACTTGACGTCAAGACGGGTTCTGGTGCTTTCATGAAATCGTTTGAAGATGCAAAAGCACTCGCGACAGAGATGGTCTCAATCGGTAAGAGTGTCAATCGTAAGACAGTTGCTGTCATTACGGACATGGATCAGCCGCTCGGCTTTGAAATCGGAAACGCAAATGAAGTCAAGGAAGCGATTGAAGTCCTTCAAGGGAAAGATGTCCGTGACTTGAAAGTCATCGCCTTGACGATTGCTTCACACATGGCAGTCCTCGGTGAGTTCTACCCGACGTTCGACGAAGCATACGCTGATCTCGAAACACGTCTCGGTAACGGCGCAGCACTTGACGTTTTCAAGAAGTTCATCGCAGCTCAAGGTGGCGACGCTTCACTCGTTGACGACATGACAAAAGCACTTGAAACAAAATACGAAAAAACATTCGTCGCTTCAAAAGCGGGTTACGTCTCTGAAATCATCGCTGACGAAGTCGGTGTTGCAGCAATGATCCTCGGTGCTGGACGCGCGACGAAAGCTGATGAGATCGATCACGCAGCAAGCGTCACGTTGCACAAAAAAGTTGGCGACCGCGTCGAAGTCGGCGATGTCATCGCAACACTTCGTTCAAACAAAGAAACACTCGATCAGGCGATCGAAAAAATGGATCACGCGTACCACATCAGCGAAACGAAACCGGAAGCACGTCCGCTCGTTCACGCTGTCATCCAGTAATCGATCCGATAAGCAATACCTGAGTAGTGGACCTCGTCCGCTACTCTTGAGACTGAAGACAAAGTGCAATTTTTCTCTAACGAGAAGGATTGCGCTTTTTTGTTTGTTTCGAATCGTTTTCCTGGGACAAGCATCGCGCCGCTTCGCTTCGCTGCAGGGTCGCTCTTGCTTGTTTTTCCCTAGGAAGCGATGTCGAGTGAACAAAACGCTTCTCTTGATCCTTCTTCCGTGTATAAAAAGAATGACGCGTTACACGCAACTCCTACAGGAAAAAGCGCAATTTTGCGCTGTCAGAGACAAACAAGACCCGTTTTCCTGCTCGAATGGAGCGGGAAAACTGGCTTGTGTCTCGCCTGAGGAAAGGGCGTGAAAAGACAAGTCATTCTTTTTTTTGAGTCAGCCCATTTGTCTACAATCTGTGAGTAGTGGATTTCGTCCGCTACTCTTTTTTTATGATAAAATCGAAAGTGTAAAAATATGGATACATCCAAAGGAGCGATCGTATGAAACGTTGGTTCATAGTAATTGCCAGTTTAGTTGGAGTTATCGGAGGCGGCGCATTGATGATAACGTACGCTTTTACACAGGACATGGAGTCAGATGGAACGAAAGAGGCTGAAGTACAACAAAAAGCAAAGACATACTTAGAGAAGCACCTTCCGGAAGCAAAGGTGACCGGCAGTATTTACGACAATATGGGAAATTTTTCGTTTGAGTATGCAGCGCGAGCAGTCGATGAAAAAACGAATACGGAGTTTTTCGTCTATCAACAGGAGGAGTCAGGGATGTTCGTCGATACGTACCATGCGGCACTTTGGGAAGACCAGTTAGAAAGACGCATCATGCCTCCTGCGCTTGAAGACGTTGATGAGAAATTAGACGTACACGTTTTATATGATAACGAAGAGATCCAACAACTGGGTGATGCACGTTTTGATTCAAACGCCTATTTACGTGAAGAAGTGGCACCGACAATCTTAATGGATGTCCATCGCAAACGACACGAGCAGGACAAAACACGAATCGAAGAGTGGGCAAATTCTTTACGCGAACAAGGAATTCTTCGACACATGACGGTTAAAGTCGACTATGTCTCGGAAAAGGGTGAGTTACTAGAGGACGGAAATTCATTATTCGTGACGTTATAAAGTGTACTAAAAAAGGAGAGTGTGCGGTTCTCATCTGATTTGTTATACTGGAAATACTTGTAATGAAAAAGGGGGAGCTTTCATGAAACCACCACGCTTGAAAAAAGGGGATAAGATTGCGATCGTCTCACCCGCGTCTGCAGTTGCGGCATACGTGCCGCGTCGTCTCGCCCGCGGGATCGCGACACTTGAAAAAATGGGCTTTGAGGTCGTCTTGATGCCGAATGCGACAGCTGTTCATAGTCATACGGCAGGAACGATCGGGGAACGGCTACAAGATTTACATATGGCGTTTGCTGACCCAACAATCAAGGCGATCATCTCGACGATCGGTGGGTTTAACTCGCATCAGTTGCTCGACGAACTCGATTATGAGTTGATTCGGAATAATCCGAAGATTTTCGTAGGATACAGTGACATCACGGCGCTGTTTGCTGGCATCTATCAGAAGACTGGATTGACGACGTTCGTCGGACCCGCGCTACTAACACAGTTCGGTCAATTCGATGGTCTTGATCCGTATACAGAAGAATCGTTTAATCGTACGTTCATGCAGACGGAACCAATTGGTCGAATCGAAGCGTCTGAAGAGTGGACGGATGAGGTTTTACGCTGGGATGTCGCGGACGACCGAAGACGAGAACATCAAGTGAACGCAGGATATACGATCGTTAAGACCGGCGTCGCAGAAGGTCCGATTCTGACGGGGAACACGGGCACACTGTTACTACTTGCCGGAACGCCTTACTTGCCATCGTTTGACGGTGTTGTCTTGATGCTTGAGGATGACGAAAGTGAGACACCGGAAACGATCGACCGGTATTTCACGCAATTGCGACACATGGGTGCGTATGACAAGATTGCGGCATTCGTCGTCGGACGATTCCCGCGCAAAGTCGATTTTGATCCCGATTTTCCGCTTAAAGATATCATTCTGCGCGCGACGCGGGGCTATGATTTCCCAATCATTCTCGATGCGGACTTCGGGCATACGGATCCTGTTGCGACACTCGCGAATGGAGTACGGATTCATGTCGAAGCAACGGATTCAGTGACACTCGATGTGTTAGAAGCGGCCGTCGAGTAAAAAGGTCTGCACGACGTCCTGAAATTTGGTACACTGTACCATGGAATCACGATCTTGAATCGTGACGAATCTCTTGCTGAAAAGCACGAAAGGTTGGTCAAACATGCAAAAAACTGGTCATATCTTATTAGAAGATGGAAATAAAATCGAATTTGAATTGTTCAACAATGAAGCACCGATCACGACTGAAAACTTCGAAAGTCTTGCAAACTCGAACTTCTACGATGGATTGAACTTCCACCGTGTCATCCCAGGCTTCGTCTCACAAGGCGGATGCCCGATCGGAAACGGTACAGGCGGTTCAGGAAAAACGATTCCTTGCGAAACGTCAACATCGTACCCACACAAACACAAAGCGGGTTCACTCTCGATGGCACACGCTGGTCGTAACACAGGATCAAGCCAGTTCTTCATCGTACATGAGCCACAACCGCATCTCGATGGCGTACACACGGTCTTCGGACAAGTGACTTCAGGTCTCGAACATGCACAAAAAATGAAGCAAGGCGCTGGCATCAAAGAAATCCGCGTCGAAGCGTAAGTTCTTGCTCCTCTTCGAACGTTCGAAGAGGAGTTTTTCTTTTTTTAGATCCGGGTACAATCAGTAAGGGAAGTTAACTCGAAAAGGAGTGTTTGTCATGCGTTTAGAAGGAAAACGAATCATCCAAGTCGTCAGCAATGACTTCGAGGATTTAGAATTATGGTATCCTGTCCATCGCTTGCGTGAAGAAGGGGCAATCGTCGACATCGTCGGTGAGAAGGCGGATGAGACATATATTGGGAAGTACGGTGTCCCGATCAAATCGAATAAGACGTTCGACGAGATCAATCCAGCCGAATACGATGCAATTCTTGTTCCGGGTGGTTGGTCGCCCGATCTATTACGTCGCTTTGACTCTGTCCTGAATATGGTCCGGCATTTTGATCAAAACAAACAACCGATTGGTCAAATTTGCCACGCTGGTTGGGTACTGATCTCTGCAGGCATCTTACAAGGTGTCAACGTCACGAGTACACCAGGGATCAAGGATGATATGACGAATGCAGGTGCAATCTGGCATGACGAAGCAGTCGTCGTCGACGGACATATCGTCTCAAGTCGTCGTCCGCCTGATTTACCGGATTACATGCGTGCCTTCATCCAAGTGATGGAAGAACAAGCATGATTCAGATGCAGGGGGACGTCGCGTGACGGACTCCTGCATTTTTAGTGGATTATGAAAAAAATGCAGTAATTCTGTGTGAGAAGGTGTAGAATGAATGAGTCTCAGTCGTTCATGCTCCTGAGAGTTGTTGAAATTAGGAAGGTGTAGAATCACATGCTAGTAAAATATAAGAAGTTGAATGAACGGACCGCGATGGGGCTGATCGCCTTTTCGTGCGAAGTGAAGGATCCGAAGTATTTGCTTGAAACGGTTCAAGCCTATGAACAGGAAGAAGACCAACGCTTGTATTTGTACAAACAAGATGAGGATTTCGTCGGTGTCATCGGGTTTCAATTAATGGATGGCCATGCTGAATTGAAACATATCGCGTTATCGCCGTCTTTCCGGGGAGAACGTATGTCGTATCTCCTACTCGATGAAGCAGCCAAATTGCTTCGAACGGATATTACGGGTGCGACCGAAGAGACGCAACGCCTCGTCGACAAATGGAAAACTCAATAAAAAGACCGGTCCATGGCTTAGATGGACCGGTCTCTTCGGTTTTGTAGCGCTTCTTGTCGTGCCGTGACGACATCCGTACGATCGCGTAAACGGTGTTTATGCGTCACATAGTCGAGATCAGGCGCTGTCGCTTCAAGTGCGACGGTTCGGATGACGTCCGGGAAGACAGGTAACGGGATGTGCCGATAGACTTTATCCGTAAAATGGTCGCGATGATCGAGCAAATATGAGACGTCGATCCCGGACGCAATCAGTGTTGCCCGGTGGCGTTCGATTTTATCAAATGCTTTCGCATATGTCCGCTGTGCCCCAGTCGTATTTCCGCGGCGGTGATGATAGCGGGCGACGGCCAGTTGGATCAGACCGACAAGCGCCTCGTCCTGGCGTTGTCCTTCTTGCCAGACTTCCTCTAAGATTTCATGGCACTCGAAGTAATCGTGCCGAATGTTGAATTCAAATACGAATCGCTCGATTGGATTCATGGAATCACCTCTTCCTTTGAATATAACATAGTCGAACCCATCCGTTGTATGGTATACTAAGGCGCAAAAAACGTTGATGGGCAGGGAGAATCATGGAATCATACAGTGTAAAGATGGATGCGTTTGAAGGCCCGCTGGACTTGCTGTTACACTTGGTTGGTAAATTAGAAATCGATATTTATGATATATCCGTTTCCATGGTGACGGATCAATATGTGTCCTATATCCGTGCGATGCAGCATCTTGAACTAGATGTTGCTAGTGAATATCTTGTCATGGCAGCGACGCTGTTGCAACTGAAAAGCAAACAACTCTTGCCGATCGAACAGACGGAATACGATGAGATTCCCGATTTCGAGGAAGAACCGACGCGAGAAGGTCTGATTCAACAGTTGATCGAGTATAAAGCATACAAGGAAGCAGCACTCGTCCTGAAAGAAAAGGAAGAGGCACGCCTTGAGCTGTTCTCGAAACAACCAGAGGATTTGATGCGTTATCTCGACACGGATGCACAAGAGTATAACGGTACGTTATCACTGAGTGATTTATTACGTGCTTACGAAAAAATGCGCCAACGGGAAGCCTGGAAGGTACGCCGTTCGAAGACGGTCAAACGGGAAGAACGTTCACTCGAGCAACAGATGGAGTCCGTTGCCCGGTACGTCGCGACCCGTGAGCGGACGACATTCTTCGGTTTTTTTGCGGAGCAACCGACGGTCGAAGAACTAGTCGTCAGCTTCCTCGCTGTTCTTGAGCTCGTGAAGCAACGGGTCATTGATTGTGAACAGATGACCGATGATATCCTATTGCGGAGCATGGTGAAGGAGGAGAGTCAGATTGGCGTATGAACAAATCATTGAGAGCCTGTTATTCGTCGTCGGAGACGATGGAATCGATCCGCGAGGTCTCAGTCAAGCGCTAGAGATCAGTGAAGCGGCAGCACGCGAACAGTTGCTGGCTCTTCAAACGACATTCGAAGCAGAGCAGCGTGTGTTGCAAATCGTGGAGTCGGGTGGTGTCTTTAAGATGGTGACACGAAAAGAGATGTCGCCATATATTCAGGCATATGCTGGTTCGCTTGCAGAAGATTCCTTGTCTCGAGCAGCGATGGAGACACTCGTCATCATCGCATACAAGCAACCCGTCACACGTGCTGACATCGAAGTCGTTCGTGGTGTGAAGACGGAGCGTGTCATCCATACGTTAAGTGCAAAAGGTTTGATTGAAGAGGCGGGACGCGCCAAAGGCGTCGGTCGCGCAAAATTGTATAAAACGACGGATCATTTCCTGGACCATTTTGGTCTGAACAGTATTGAAGAGTTGCCGCCACTCGAGTTCGAAGAAACGTTCGAATCGGATGGAGATCTCTTCTTCCGGAATGATCCTTCATTAGAGGAGAGAGTGAATTAATGGAACGGTTACAAAAAATCATCGCACAAGCAGGTGTCGCTTCGCGGCGTAAAGCAGAGGAATTGATCACAGCAGGTCGCGTCAAGGTCAATGGAAAAGTCATCACGGAGCTTGGAACGAAAGTCGGAGCACGTGCCGAAGTCGAAGTAGACGGTGTGAAGCTCGAACGTGAAGAACACGTCTACTACATGCTCTATAAACCAACAGGTGTCGTTTCGACGGTTGAAGACGACAAAGGACGTAAGACGGTCGTCGATCTCGTACCACCCGGACACCGTGTCTTCCCAGTCGGTCGACTCGACTACAATACGAGCGGTCTTCTTTTAATGACGAATGACGGTGAATTCTCGAACCTCTTGCTTCACCCGAAGTATAAGGTACCGAAGCGTTACATCGTCAAAATCAAAGGTGTACCAGAATACTTCCACGTCAAAGGTCTTGAAAAAGGCGTCGTCTTACCGGATGGTTTCAAGACAGGTAAAGCACGTGTCGAGATGCGCGATATCGATAAGAAGAAAAATACAGCGATTCTTGAAATGGTCATCTACGAGGGACATAACCGCCAAGTTCGTCAAATGGTCGAGACACTCGGTTCGGAAGTCTTGAAGTTGAAACGTGAACAGTTCGGTTTCTTGACACTGGCAGGTCTTACTTCTGGCGAGTGGCGTGAACTTTCAAAAAAAGAAGTCAATCAATTGCGTGAGCTAGCGGATCCAGCCGCTCCACCTACGAAAAGACGTAAGAACACAAAAAAACGTTAATTTGTAAAGCGAGAAGCTCATCCTCCGGGTTGAGTTTTCTTTTTTTGTGACAAAACGATTAACGAATTTCACATTTTGTCAACGTTAAAGCGATTTCAAGTACAATATGGGTGGAGGCGGTAAAATATGAAAAAAACGAAACAAAATCCGGAAGAACGCTTAGCAGCGGCCCAGCAAAAAAAGAAGAAACGCTCCTTCTGGCGTCTAATGATCATGACGATCGTCTTGTTCGCTGGAGCAGTCGTCATCATGCAATTCGTCGATCAAGCGACACGTGATAAAAACGGTCGTGTCATGGCAGGCGATGATGCCCCTGGTTTCGCACTCGTCGATCTATATGGTGAGAAACAGCACTCGATGGACGAGTACAAAGGAAAAGGACTTTTACTCAATTTCTGGGGAACATTCTGTGAACCATGTAAGAAAGAGATGCCATTGATCAATGACAACTATCAGATGATGCAAGACCAAGGCGTCAATTTCGTAGCGGTCAATGTCGGTGAAACACCAGTTCGTGTCTCAAGCTTCATCAAGGATATTGGCGGAACGGACTATCCGATTCTCATGGATACGAACAGTTCGGTCGAGAAGGCTTACGGGATCTATAACTTACCTGTGACGTTCATCATCAATAAAAAAGGTGAAGTCGTCGAGAAGTATGAAGGTGAGATTGATCAAGCGAAGCTCGAAGAGATGGTGAAGAAGGCGAACGAGTAACGCATCGAAGGGGGATTTAAGGGATGCAGGAGCAAGAAGATTTCAAACAACTGGACATGCGTTACGAGGAAGCGGAGCTTCGATCGAAACGTAAAAATCCATCTTGGATCGACCGGGCATGGACGTTCTTCTCGTCTGTCAAAGTCGGGTTGTGGTTGATTGCCTTGATCATCATCGCAAGTGGAGTCGGGACGATTTTCCCACAAGAGATGTATATTCCACAGGCAACACCACCGGAAGAGTTTTATCAAAAAGAATACGGTACAGCTGGTGATATCTATTATACGTTAGGATTCCATAATCTTTTTGAATCGTGGTGGTATATTGGGTTAATCACGCTTTTACTACTATCGATCATCATTGTGTCAATTGACCGATTCTTCCCGCTCTACCGAGCATTGAAGAAACAACCGGTCATCCAGTCGGACCGTTTCATGAACGGTCAGCGATTTGGCGCGGAAGCGACTGGAGATGTCAAAACAATCGATGCGATCGCACCGTTGCTAGAGAAAAAAGGATATAAAGTCCGTCGACAAGACGGAGCACTCTTGGCTGAAAAGCAACGTTTCGGGCGTTGGGGTCCATATATCAATCACATCGGACTCGTCTTATTCTTCGGTGGTGCAATGCTTCGGGTCGTACCGGGCATGCACGAAGATGAATTGCTCTGGTTACGCGAAGGGGAGACGTTGCCCATCGAGGCGACGGACAATCAGTACTACCTAAAGAACGAAGCGTTCAACATCGAGTTCTATGATCCTGAGAAGGTCGATGAGAAGTTCAAGAAGTCACTTGAAGCAGCAGGCGGAAACGTACCGAAGAACTATGATACGAAGATGACGCTGTATAAGAAAGTCGGCGAAACATCCGATTTCAAACCGGAGCTTGAAGAAATCAAGTCAGGTGAGACGGCAGTCAACCGCCCATTCGAATTCGATGATTATCAAGTCTTCCAAGAACAGTATGCGGCAGATCCGGAATTCAAGACGATGTCGTTTAATATCGTCAACCAGAAGACGGACAAAGTCGTCGATACAATCAAAGTCGACTTGCGTGAACCGAAAGAAACTTATGCTTTAAAAGATGGATATGAAGTCGAACTGAAGGACTTCCTTCCGGACTTCGTCGTCAAAGATGGTCAGCCAACGACGAACTCGGGACGTCCAGTCAATCCAGCCTTCGTCTTCAGTATCAAGTCACCGGAACACCCGAAAGGTGAGCGGAGTTTGATTGGTATCAAGCTCAACGTCGGTGGAGATGAGAACCAGTACAAGATGGCATTCGCCGGTACGGAACTCTCGAACATCTCGGGTGTCCGGATTAAAAAAGATTTGACGCTACCGTTCCTGTTTGCAGGTGGTATCATCTTCATGGCAGGCCTATTGATCGGAATGTACTGGCCGCACCGTCGTCTCTGGTTACGTGAGAAGAACGGTCGCATCCAGATTGCTGGATTTACGAACAAAAATGCATTGGGGCTTCAAAAAGAAGCTAATCTCGCGTTGACGGAAGTCGGTCTACCAGAACTTGAGGATCGACAAAAGTTGCGGGAAGAGGGGGAAGCTAAATGAATTTGCTTCAGTTGAGCAGTAACCTGCTCCTTACATCATTCATCGTCTACCTCGTCAGTACAGGATTCTTCGCTGTAGCGACGAGTGGTAAAAAAGGACCGACGCGTTCTGGTAAAATCGCCTTTACGCTCGCCATCATCGGTTTCCTCGCTCAGCTCGGGTATTTCTTTACCCGCTGGGCAGGAGCTGGGCACGTTCCGGTCTCGAACTTATATGAATACACGACATTCTTCGGCATGATGATGGTACTCGGATTCTTGATCGTCTATGCGATCTACAAAAACAATGTCCTCGGTTTAGTTGCGATGCCAGTTGCGTTGCTCGTCATCGCTTATGCGTCGATGTTCCCGGATGAAGTCCAACCATTGATTCCAGCACTTCAAAGCGTCTGGCTTAAAATCCACGTCACGACAGCTGCACTCGGCGAAGGAATCCTTGCCGTCAGTTTCGCGACAGGATTGTTGTACTTGATTCACGCAACGGATTTCAGCAAGGAATCGAAAACACGTACATGGCTTGAAGTCGTCATGTTCTCACTCGCTTGTGTCGTCGGTTACATCTTAGTCGGTCTATTGTTCAAAGCGACGGGATCGGCTTCGACGATTGAATACGTAGCGAAGAACGGTGCGACAATGACGCACGACTATGCGATGCCTGTCTTGACAGGTCCTGAAGGCGGAAAAGTATTATCGGGTTCAGGTGCTGTCATCGAATTACCAAACTTCTTGAACGCGAACAAAGTCAATACGGTCCTTTGGTCAGTCATTGGTGGCGTCGTTTTATACGTCTTGCTTCGTTTCGTCATCTTACGGAAGCGTCTTGCTGAAAGCTTAAAGCCGATTGCGCGTAAAATTGATCTTGAAACAGCGGATGAAATCAGCTACCGCTCTGTTGCGATTGGTCTTCCGATCTTCATTCTTGGCGGTCTGATCTTCGCAATGATTTGGGCGCAAATGGCATGGAGCCGTTATTGGGGCTGGGACCCGAAAGAGGTTTGGGCACTGATCACGATGCTCTTCTATGTGTTCTATCTCCACATGCGCATCCAGCGTGGTTGGATCGGTAAAAAATCAGCGTGGTTATGTGTCGGTGGATTTGCCGTCATCATGTTCAACCTCGTCTTCGTTAACCTTGTCGTAGCAGGATTACACTCTTACGCATAAGGAAAGGAAAGCAGCGGATCCGGAAACGGTCCGCTGCTTTTTCATATTTGTCTCATCAATGTGCCTCTTTTCGGAGAAGTCAGCCAGAGCAAGCCATTCTTTTCGTTTCATAGTATACTAAAAGAGTAGTAGGATAGAGGAGTAGAGTTTAGTTCATAGGAGGAGACAGCATGTCAGAAGAAGCACGTATTTTAGTCGTCGACGATGAAGAACGGATTCGTCGCCTGTTGAAGATGTATCTGGAGCGGGAAAATTTCACGATCGAGGAAGCAGACAATGGAGAGACGGCGCTTGAAATGGCGCTTGAGACAGAATACGATGTCATTCTCCTCGACTTAATGATGCCGAAGATGGACGGGATGCAAGTCTGTGAAGAACTGCGGAAAACAAAAGCGACGCCTATCGTCATGTTGACGGCAAAAGGCGAAGAGACAAACCGTGTTCATGGGTTTGAGATGGGGGCGGATGATTATATCGTTAAACCATTCAGTCCACGTGAAGTCGTCTTGCGCGTCAAAGCAATCCTTCGTCGAGCAAGCGCGACGAAATTCCTCCATACGGATGCGAAGACGAAAGATGTCATCGTCTTCCCACATTTGACGATCGACAATGACGCACATCGCGTGACGGTCGAGTCGCAAGAAGTTAACTTAACACCAAAGGAATACGAACTGCTGTATTTCTTGGCCAAACAAACGGACAAGGTATTCTCGCGCGAACAACTACTCAAGGAAGTCTGGAACTATGAATTTTTCGGAGATCTTCGGACGGTCGATACGCACGTCAAACGTCTGCGTGAAAAATTGAATCGTTTGTCGCCGAACGCCGCTCAAATGATCACGACGGTCTGGGGTGTCGGATACAAGTTCGAGAATAGTCCAACCTGACGATGAAATGGTTGCAAAGCGTTGTCATTAAACTATGGGGTACGATTTTGTTACTCGTTTCAGTCGTCTTGATTGCCTTGACGATCTTGTTACTTGAATTTTTCAACTCGTTTCATATCGAACAGGAGCGGGGGCACCTTGCAAAGCTTGGTCAACAAGTCGAGACCGTCTTTCAGGCGCACTCCGGCATCGAGGAAGGATCGAGTACCGCTGTTGAAATCACCGATATTTATGGCGCGACACTGATCGCGAAGACCCAGGACGATTCTGTCGAAGCAAACATCTCACAAGCGAAAGCGAACCGGATCATCAAGGAACTTGAACGCCAGAACTGGAAAGCAATCGATGGTGAAGAGGGAGAGACGGCAATCGGGAACTATGAGACGTTTGATGGAAAGGCGGCACTTGCGTACCGAGCACCGCTCATTACGGATAGCGGCAATGGCACGATCTACCTGATCGAACAATTGACGAATATCGAGCAAGCGAATGAGGGTGCACGCCAAATCATTCAACTCTGTGTCTTGTTAGCGATCATCGGGACGACAGTCTTTGCTTTCTTCCTCTCAACGCGGATTACGGCACCACTGCGGACGATTCGCCAAGCCGTCGTTGAGGCGGGTGAGGGGAAATTCGATCAAAGTTTGACGCAACGGTCGCGCGATGAGATTGGTGACTTGGCGCTTGCTTTTAACGAGATGAGTAGCCAACTCAATCAATACGTCACGGATCTCGATAAGGAACGGCATCTACTCTCCTCGATTCTGCGCTGTATGGCAGACGGGGTGTTGACGTTTTCGAAATCAGGTGAGCTACTCGCGACGAATCCACCGGCAGAGGCATTCCTTGCAGGTTCTCCGGTTCCGGACGAACTGATCGAGCTGTTCCAGACGGTCATGCAAGAAGAGACGGAGATGACCGTGTCCTTCGAGCGAGAGGGACGCTTCTACATCATCATCGTCAGTCCGTTGCTTGAACAAGAAGAACAGATTGGAGCAGTCGCAGTCTTACGTGACATGACGGAAGCACAACAACTTGAAAAGATGCGCGCTGATTTTGTTGCGAATGTCAGTCATGAACTTCGGACACCACTCGTCATGTTGCAAGGGTATTCGGAAGCGATCGTCGACGGGATGACCGAAAGTGATGAGGCGACAAAGGAATTCGCTTCGATCATTTACGATGAATCACAACGGCTGTCACGTCTCGTCAATGATTTACTCGATCTTGCGCGGATGGAAGCGGGATATCAGGAGTTGCGAATCGAATCAGTCGAAGCCGTACCTTTCGCAGAGCGGGTCATCAAGAAGTTCAAACAAATGGGACGCGATAAGCAGGTCACGTTCTCTGTTGCTGGTCCGAACGTTGAGTTTGACGCTGATCCGGATCAGATGGAGCAAGTGTTGACGAATCTTCTCGGCAACGCGCTTCGTTATACGGAGAACGGTGAAATCAAGATTAAGATTGACGAAGATAGGGAAAACATGACATTATCCGTCATTGATTCAGGTGACGGGATTCCGGAAGAAGACTTACCATTTGTCTTTGATCGTTTCTATAAGGCAGATAAGGCGCGGACGCGCGGAAAGACCGGTACAGGAATCGGTCTAGCGATCGTCGCGAACGTCGTCCGTGCTCACGGTGGAGACGTCGAAGTCGACAGCCGCCTAGGAGAAGGAGCGACTTTCCGAATTCGATTACCAAAAAAACAAAGGAAGCGAACATTATGAGTCGCTTCCTTTCGCTATAGGAGTGAATGAAAAATGAAAATTTACACGAAATCTGGCGATGAGGGAGAAACTTCTCTCGTTGGTGGTAGGGTCAAAAAAAATGATCGTTTGATCAGTTTGATGGGAGAACTCGATGAGCTCAATAGCTTCGTCGGACTTGCTCGGACGAAAGCATCATCGATTGAGGTGCGAGAGCAATTAACAGTCATTCAACATGCCTTATTCGACTGTGGTAGTGATTTGATGTATATCGAACCACGACCATCACGATTGAGTCAGGAAGCGACAGTCGATTTAGAAAGTTGGATCGACAGTTTAACGGAGTTATCGCCACCACTCGATAAATTCATTTTACCAGGCGGAACGGAAGCAGCTGCGACGTTGCATGTGGCGCGGACGGTCTGTCGTCGCGTCGAACGTTCGATGATCGATGTCCCTCAAGCAGCGCATCTACTACCGTTCATCAACCGACTCAGTGATTTCTTCTTTACAGCCGCTCGCTATGAGAATGCGGTTAAACAAAAAGCAGATATTGAATACGTCCGCAGTGCGCATGTATTCAAACGAAAGGATGGAGAGTAATGAGTCAGTCATTCAGCACATGGAAAAAAGAAGGAACGAGCTTCCACCTCGTTCCGACCGATAAATTCAAGACGACGACGATCCTTGTCACTTTTTCGGCACCGCTCGAAGCGAAGACGTTAACAAGCCGTGCGATTTTGCCGTACATCATGGAAAAATCGACAGCTGCTTATCCGTCGATGAAAGCGTTACGTGAACCACTTGAAACACTATATGATGCCGGTCTTTATGCGGACGCATCGAAGTTCGGAGAAGAGCACGTCATTTCCTTCCAGCTCGATGTCGTACGGGGAGAGCTTGTCCATCATCCGTCGCTCTTAAAAGAAGCACTCGAATTATTAGAGCAGATGGTGCTTTATCCTGATTTGACGGAAGGTGGCTTCCGCGAACAGTTCGTCAAACAAGAAAAACGACTCCATGCGTTACGGATCAGTTCACTGTATGACGATAAGATGCGTTACGCACAACAGCGTCTTCTCGAATTGATGGCACCAGGTGAAGCAGTCTCCCTGCCATCTCTTGGAACACTGGAAGAACTTGAACAGATCACTCCGTCATCTTTGCGTGATACATACCGTTCGATGATCGAAGACGATCGAATCGACGTTTTCGTCGTCGGGCAGGTGACGCAAGACGAAATGGAAGATGCGTTATCCTTCTTGCCGTCACACTCGGAAAAAGTCAGTCATTACATTCCTGCTCAAAAAACAGTCAATGGCGTGAAACGGTCGAGTGAAACACAACCGATCAAACAAGGGAAATTACATCTCGGTTACCGGGTAGCAGTTGATCCGACATCGGCTGATTCAATCCGTATGCAAATCGTCAACGGTCTGTTCGGTGGCTTCCCGCACTCGAAGCTGTTCATGAATGTCCGTGAAAAAGAAAGTCTCGCCTACTACGCCGCTTCACGTTATGCGGCATTGAATAGTGCACTCTATGTCTATGCCGGGGTCGACACAAAAGAAGCGGAACGTGCTGAGAAAATCATCTTAGAACAACTCGTTGATTTGAAGGCAGGACAGTTCACGGATGAAGAATTGACACAGACGAAGGCGATGTTAATCAATGCGCGTCGTCAAATCCTTGATCAACCAGGGCAGTTGATTGGTTGGTTGAATGGTTCGAAGATGCGTGGATTGACACTTGAAGATGAGATCCAAATCATCGAAACGGCGACACGTGAAGACGTCGTTCGATTAGCAGCGGCAATCGATCTTGATGCCGTATATCTATTGCGAGGTGAAGAATGATGGAACAACTGACTTATCACGATACAGACGAAACGGTATACCACGAGCAGCTCGATAACGGGTTATCGGTCTACTTGTTGCAAAAAAAAGGCTACGAAAAGACGTATGCGACGTTTACGACACGTTATGGTTCGATTGATCAGCGATTCAAAAAAGGAGAGGAATGGGTCACGGTCCCGGACGGCATCGCCCATTTCCTTGAGCATAAGATGTTCGAATCAGAAAAAGGGGATGTCTTCCAAGAGTTCGGTCGCCTCGGTGCCTCAGCGAACGCCTTTACATCATTCTCGCGGACAGCCTATCTGTTCTCGGCAACATCGTTGATCGAACAAAATCTCGAGACGTTGATCGATTTCGTACAAGATCCGTACTTTACGCCGGAAAGCGTGGAGAAAGAGAAGGGAATCATTACGCAAGAGATCCAGATGTATCAAGATAATCCAGGCTGGCGTCTATTCTTTGGTTTGATTGAATCGATGTATGCATCGCATCCAGTCCGGATCGATATCGCGGGAACACCAGAATCAATCAATCAAATCACAGCCGATGACCTCTACACATGTTACCGTACGTTCTATCACCCATCGAACATGGTCTTGTTCGTCGTTGGTAACATCGACCCGGAAGAGACGCTTGCATTGATCAAGGCGAACCAAGCGAAGAAGGACTACACGGATCGCCCAGCGATCGAGCGGGATTATGGGCAAGAACCGCGCGGAGTGCATCGTCCACGGTTCGAACTTGAACTCGACGTTAAAACACCTAAAGTATTGATTGGCTATAAAGACGAATCTCTTCGCGGCGAAGCGCAAGTCCGCCGGGAGTTGACGAGTGAATTGCTGTTGCATCTCTTATTCGATCAGACATCATCGACGTATTTAGAGCTCTATGAAGATGGATTGATTGATGATACGTTCAGCTTTGACTATTCGAGTGAAGAAGAGTTCGCCTTTGCGACGTTTGGAATGGAAACAGAAGACCCGGATAAATTCATCAATGCCTACGAGACATTGCTTCAAACGCGTCCTGACTTTTCAGAAGATGAAGTCACGCGTAAGCGAAACATGATGCAAGGGAAATTCCTCCGCGCCTTGAACTCGCCGGAGTTCATCGCAAACCAGTTCTCGCGTCACGCACTTGCCGGTACGAATTTATTCACGCTTCCGACGATGATTGCGTCGATTACGAAAGAAGAGATTGAAGCTCGTTTTGATGAGTTGTTCGCTATTGAAAATCGAGCAATCTCGATCGTCAAACCATACGCGTGATGCGAATTCTCATCACGGGTGCGAGTGGTGCCATTGGTCTTGCGGCAGCGAAACAACTCGCTGTCGCCGGACATGAATTGGTGCTTCAGACGTATCGACAGCAAGCGGTTTTAGAACGGATGATAGAGGAGTGGCCTGGGGAACACGTAATCCTGACTGTGAACTTGGCGGATGAGGCGGACTTGCAGACATTTTGTGCGACGTTACCGGTCGTCGATGCTTTCGTCCATTGTGCTGGAACGAGTTATAGCGGTTTGTTACTCGATCAATCGGCGACATCGATGCAGGAGCTTTGGAAAATCCATGTCGATGCCTTGATGCGAATCAGCCAAACGGTGACGCGGACAAAACCGTTTACGTCAAATCTTGCAATCGTCGTCGTCAGTAGTGTATTAGGGGAGCAAGGTGTCGCGGGTGAAGTTGCCTATTCGACCTGTAAGGCGGCGCAACTTGGATTCGTCAAAGCGTACAGCAAGGAGCTTGGGCCGATGCATGGACGAATCAATGCGATCACACCGGGGTGGATCGATACTCCGATGAACGCGGTTTTTTCTGATGAGGAAAAGGAAGAGGCGATTGCTGAAATCCCTGTCGGTCGTTTCGGGAAAGCAGAGGAAGTCGCTTCTGCAATCCGTTACTTAGTGCATCCGGAATCCAGTTATGTGTCGGGAGCGATCCTTAAAATAGATGGTGCCTGGATGTGAGCAGTGGAATTTCAGTTCAGGAATGCTTTTCATTTTTCAAAAAATCATTTAACATGAGGAATGGATAATCGTATTGATAGAGGAGGATGGGCGCGTGAGTGAGTTCGAGCAATGGTATCTCGAATATGAATTAAAGGTCAACCGTCCCGGTATACTCGGGGACATTGCTTCGTTGATGGGAATGTTACATATTTCGATCGTGACGATCAATGGTGTTGATCATCAACGACGTGGTATGTTATTGCAAACGAAACAACCGGATCAAATTCCACGACTCGCCGCTATTCTCAAGACGATGTCAACCATTGAGGTCATCAAACTACGAAAACCAAAGCTCCGAGACCGAATTGCGATTCGACACGGTCGTTATATCGATCAAAGTAGTGATGAGCGAAAGACGTTCCGCTTCGTTCGAGAAGACTTAGGGATTCTCGTCGATTTCATGGCAGAGCTGTGCAAACAGGATGGTCACTTGTTGATTGGTGTCCGTGGCATGCCGCGCGTCGGGAAGACGGAATCGATTGTCGCAGCAAGCGTCAGTGCGAATAAGAAATGGCTGTTCCTGTCATCGACGTTGATTAAACAGACAGTTCGAACGTCGTTGTTCGACGATGAGCGGACGGGTGATTATGTCTATATCATCGATGCGTTAGTATCGCAACGAAATTTCGATGAACGGCACTGGCAAATCCTGCGCGAAGTCATGCGACTACCGGCGACGAAGATCGTCGAGCATCCGGACGCTTTCGTTAAATCAAGTGAATATACGTGGGATGATTTTGATTACATCATTGAATTACGCAACACGACTGAAGAAATCATTGTGACTGAACTGCCTCGTTCCCATGGTGGAAATGATTGGTTCAACTTTGAATAAGTATGAAAAATGGAAGGTGTGTTACCGATGACCGAGCTCGGAACCTACTTAAAGGAACAACGGGAGGCACTGGGTGTCTCTCTCGAACAAATTCAAACGACGACGAAGATTCAAAAGCGTTACATCGTCGCGATTGAAGAAGGCAATTACGATCAATTACCGGGTGCATTCTATGCCCGTGCCTTCATCAAGACATATGCGGAAGCACTCGGTCTTGACGTTGATGAAGTGTTTACGACTTACAAGCGTGACCTTCCAGAACCGGAAGCACAGCCAGTCGTCGGACTGTCGCGCCGAGCGACGTATTCGAAATCCAGTGCTCCGAAAAAGAGTGTTGCAAAACGTTGGATTCCGAACATCATCATCATCGTGTTGATTTTTGCAATCGGTGCTGCCTTGTATTATGGTCTGCAGATGTTCCTCGACGGTAACGAAGAGGCGAAGACGTCCGCGCCGAAACAAAATGATGTGACGATCGATCAAGGAGACGCACCGAGTAAAGAAACGGATGCGCCTGCGAAGACCGAAGAAGAGCCGAAGGAAGAACCGGCGAAACAAGAAGAAACAAAAGAAGAACCTAAAAAAGAGGCACTTGCTGTGAAGTCGACATCTGGTCAAGATGTCACTTATGAAGTAGCAACGAAGGATACGATGAATGTCTCGATTCAAATCAAGAAAGACGCGTCTCCATCACCATTCGTTGGTGTGCGTGATACTTCACTTGAGGGAGAAGCACTTGCGCCAGATCACATCAATGCATCGGATCCAAATCCGATCGTCGTGAAGGACGCGAAGACGGACTTGATTCGGATCCGGATTGGTTCGATTAAAGGAATTGATAAAATCGTCGTCAATGACCAAGAACTGAAACTGAACCGTTCGCTTCTCGTCCAAAATATCTATTTGAAGAAAGTAGACACGCCGTAATCCGGCGTGCCTTCTTTTAGATGACAGGGTCATCTACATATGAAATGAAGGAGGAGGGCGTTACATGAACTTACCGAATCAATTGACAGTATTACGCGTTTTATTAATTCCCGTGTTCGTCATCGTACTTGCGATTGATCCGAACTGGGGACAGTGGGACGTACTGGGAGCTGAACTTCCTGTCTCACACTTCGTTGCAGCCATTATCTTTTTGATTGCATCTTTAACGGATTGGCTCGATGGCTATATCGCTCGCAAACAAAAATTAGTTACGAACTTTGGAAAATTCATGGATCCATTAGCGGATAAGATGTTAGTCGCTGCTGCGCTCGTCTATCTTGTGGAACTTGGATTCGTTGCAGCATGGATCGTCGTCATCATTCTCTGTCGAGAGTTTGCTGTCACAGGTCTTCGTCTCGTCGCTTCTGACGAGGGAATCGTTCTTGCTGCCGGAAACTCTGGGAAAGCTAAGACATGGGTCCAGTTGACATCGATCACAGCCTATCTTTTACACGATATCGTCTTCGCGATGTGGAATATTCCATTCGCAGATATCACGATGTGGCTCGCTCTCATCCTGACGATTTACTCAGGCGTTGAATATTTCTCGAAAAACATTAAGTTAATTACAAAATCCATGTAAGTTGGATCAATTTAGACTGTTCGTCATACCGAACAGTCTTTTCTTATACTTCAAGAAGGTGAGGCATCAACATGAAAGCAGAAATCATCGCAGTCGGAAGCGAACTTCTCCTTGGAGAAATTGCCAACACGAATGCACAGTACCTTTCCGAATGGTTAGCGAGTGCAGGGATTGACGTTCATTACCATACAGTCGTCGGTGATAATCGTGAGCGGATGCAAGAGACATTCCGTCAAGCGCAACAACGGGCAGATCTTCTCGTGATCACAGGAGGTCTTGGACCGACCGAGGACGACTTGACGAAGGAAGTACTCGCCGATCTCCTTGGTCGCGATCTCGTGTTGGATCAAGCGGCGTACGAGCGAATTGAAGGATTCTTAAAAACGCGCCAACGGGAGATGACGATCAACGAACGAAAACAAGCATTAATCATCGATGGTGCAACGGTTTTGCGCAATGATGCTGGGCTCGCTCCTGGTATGTCAGTACAGACCGAACACCATCAATATATCGTCTTGCCAGGTGTACCACGCGAGATGAAGCAGATCTTAAAAGATCACTTCAGTCATCTGTTCGGTCAAGAGACGATTCGTTCGCGAACACTCCGTTTCTTTGGAATCGGCGAATCTGCTTTAAACGACCGGCTTGAAACGTTAATCAAAGAAGCGACGAATCCATCGGTCGCTCCCTATGCTGAACTTGCTGAAGTCCGGTTGCGTCTAACAGCCAAGGCACTCGATCAACAAGAAGCTGATCGTATGCTCGACGAACTCGAACAACATGTACTTGCTGAAGTCGGCATGTACTTCTATGGATATGGCGAGACGAGTTTGCCGGAAGTCGTCTTGAAACGGTATCAAGAAGCTGGATTGACAATGTCGCTTGCTGAGTCACTGACGGGAGGAGCCGTTGCAAGTGGACTCGTCGATGTGAGCGGTGCGAGTAAAGTGTTGCGCGGCAGTGCCGTCGTCTACGATGACGCTGCGAAGCAAGCGGTATTATCAGTACCGGAAGAACTTCTAAAAGAGCATACGGCAGTCAGTAAAGAGGTGGCGATCGCGATGGCGGAAGGGGCACGAAGCCTGTATCAATCCGACATTGCCGTCGCCTTGACGGGAGAAGCGGGTCCGACGAGCAATAGCGGCAAAGAAGTTGGAACAGTCTATTGTGCTGTCGCAGATGCCGACGGAACACGGATCGTCGAATGGCAATATCCGTCGTTCGACCGTGGAATGATTCGCCTGCGTTCTGTCAAAGATACCTATTTCCTTCTACTGAAACATCTCGAAAAAGCACCAGAGTGAGAAAAATGGTCAAAGTGCAAGTATGCGAATAAATGTTCGTAAAATGCTTGTCATTCGGTCTCAAAAGAAGTACAATAATCTCAGTAAGATAATTAGAAGGAGGCCTGCTACGTGAGTGATCGTAAAGCAGCACTTGAGATGGCGTTACGCCAGATAGAGAAACAGTTCGGTAAAGGTTCCATCATGAAACTCGGAGAAAATGCGGATCAGAAGGTATCAGTAATCTCTTCTGGATCGATTACATTAGACATTGCCCTAGGTGCAGGTGGATATCCACGTGGACGGGTCATTGAAGTATATGGACCTGAATCGTCAGGTAAAACAACGGTTGCGCTTCACGCAATCGCAGAAGTTCAAAAACAAGGTGGACAAGCAGCTTTCATCGATGCAGAGCACGCGCTTGATCCAGCATATGCAAATAAACTCGGTGTCAATATCGATGAGCTCCTCTTGTCACAACCAGACACTGGGGAACAAGCACTTGAAATCGCGGAAGCACTCGTGCGTTCTGGCGCTGTTGATATTCTCGTCGTCGACTCGGTTGCAGCACTCGTACCAAAAGCTGAAATCGAAGGTGAGATGGGTGATTCACACGTCGGTCTTCAAGCTCGTTTAATGAGTCAGGCGCTCCGGAAATTGTCTGGTGCAACGAATAAATCGAAGACGATCGTCATCTTCATCAACCAAATTCGTGAAAAAATTGGTGTCATGTTCGGTAACCCGGAAACAACTCCTGGTGGTCGAGCACTCAAGTTCTACTCGTCTGTTCGTTTAGAAGTGCGTCGTGCGGAAGCGTTGAAAAACG